>NZ_JAMYNL010000005.1:0-442954 GCF_040319065.1 Mesorhizobium sp. M0968 | reverse complement strand
CTGAGGGCCTTGGCCGCCTGAGCACCGTCATGTGTCCGCCGCTCCGCTAAACACGGGGGCTGCGCGGCGGACACGCCGACGTCACTGCAATGCCACGCCATTTTGCAGAACTTGACGCACACAACTACTGTCGCCCAATGCGAGGCGCGAGCGGATCGATAGCGGCGCTGCCGAGCCGATCGACGAAGCCTCGCCTCGAACGGCTTGTGCTTGCGTCGAGTCGTTCTCGAGGAAATCCACGCAGATAACCGCGACCGTGCATTCAAGTCATGAGCTTGGGCAGCGCTGCCGACAGTGCATCGACGGCAAGGCGGACTTTCATCGGCAGATGAGGCGTCTGCAACCACAGGGCATGAACGTCGTAGAGAAACCAGGATTGTTCCGACAACAGCGGGACAAGTGCGCCCGCCTGGATGCGCTGGCGAACCAGCCAGTATGGCAGCCAGGCGAGCCCCATGCCGGCGGCCGCGGCATCGGCGATGGCATCGAGGTCGTCGAGCCGCAATCTGCTGACTGGCCTGACCTCAATCGCGGGGTGGCCATTGCGCGGAAACAGCCACGGCTGAACGGCACGCCCGGAACGGCGGTAGATGATCGCGTGATGGCGGCCGAGGTCATCTATTTCCTGCGGCTGGCCGTGCCGGTCGAGATAGGACCGCGATGCGCAGACGACCATGTGCTGGCGCGCGATGCGACGCGCCATCACCCCGGCCTGGTCCTCCAGGTCGCCCGTTCTAATGGCAAGATCGCAGCCGTCCTCGGCGAGGTCGGCGATGGCATCGCTGAACGACAGGTCAAGTTCCAGCGCCGGATATTGCTGCGCAAACCCGAACAGGATCGGGGCAACGCAGCGCCGGCCGAAATGCACCGGCATCAGGACACGCAGCTTTCCGCGCGGTTCGGCAAGCTGGTCGGCGGCGAGTGCATCAGCGGCCTCCGCTTCGGCAAGCACCAGCCGGCAGCGTTCATAATAGGCGCGCCCGAAATCGGTCAGGCTTTGGCGGCGCGTGGTCCGGTTGATGAGGCGCACGCTCAGGCGCTCCTCGAGAAACCGGACATGCTTGCCGACCATCGGCCCGGACAGATCGAGAGCCGCCGCCGCGGCTGCGAACGAGCCCAGGTCGACGGCTTTGACGAACACGGCCATGCTCGTAAGGCGATCCATATTCAAAACCTGCAGTTTCTGCTGATCTACTCAAGCGGCTATTTATCCGCCTGATGAGCGCTGGCATAGCTGATTCAGTTCAAATATTTTGGAGTTTGACCGATGGCACGTGTCGTTCGCTTTCATGAGCTCGGTGGTCCCGAGGTCCTGCGCATCGAGAATGTTGACACGCCTGCGCCCGCGAGCGGTGAGATTCAGATCCGCGTCAAGGCGTTGGGTATAAACCGCGCCGAGGCGCTGCTACGTTCGGGGACCTACATCCAGACCGCGCCGTTGCCTTCCGGTCTTGGGCTCGAGGCGGCGGGTATCGTCGAGATGGTCGGCGAAGGCGTGGACGGGTTTGCGCCTGGCGATGCCGTCAGCATCGTGCCGCCATTGTCGATGGCCCGCTGGCCTGCCTATGGTGAGATTGCCACATATCCCGCCGAGCTCGTCGTCAAGCATCCACCATCGCTGAGTTGGGAAGAAGCCGCCGCAGCGTGGATGCAATATCTCACCGCCTACGGTGCGCTGATCGACATTGCCAACCTCCAAAACGAGGACTTTATTGTCATTACCGCGGCCTCGAGCAGCGTCGGACTTGCCGCGATCCAGATCGCCAACATGGTTGGCGCGACCCCGATCGCGGTCACACGGACATCTGCCAAGAAGCGGGCTTTGCTTGAGTTCGGCGCGGCCCACGTCATCGCCTCGGCAGAGGAGGACCTGGAAGCCAGGCTGAAGCGAATCGCCGGCCCGGACGGCGTGCGCGTGGTGTTCGATGCCGTCGGCGGCCCGATTTTCAAGCCTCTGACGGCGGCGATGGCACCGGGCGGCATTCTCATCGAATATGGCGGCTTGAGCCTCGACCCGACACCCTTTCCACTACCTGCAGTGCTGGCCAAGACACTGACGATGCGCGGTTATCTCGTCCATGAGATCGTGCGCGATCCGGTCCGGCTGCAGGCCGCCAAGGCGTTCATCCTTGACGGACTGAGCTCGGGTTCGCTGAAGCCGGCAATCGCCAGAACCTTTCCGTTCGACCAGATCGTCGAGGCGCACCGCTATCTCGAATCGAACGAGCAATTCGGCAAGATCGTCGTGACCGTTTGACCGGGCATTTATCGGCCTCACGCCTGCGCCGCCAGCCAGTCCCGCACCTTGCGGGCGTTGTCGCTGAGTTCGCGGTTCTTCGACCAGATGACATGAAAGCCCTTGCCGGTCGTCATCGTGTGGCCGGTGACGCGCACCAGCAGCCCTGATGCCAGCAGCCGCTCGGCGAGGTGACCCCAGCCGAGCGCGATGCCTTGCCCTTCCATGACGGCCTGGATCACCAGCGCATAGTCGTTGATGCGCAAGCCGCGTCCGGCATCGGCGATGTCGACACCGGCCGAGGCGAACCATTCGTCCCAGCTCGCAGCCTCGCGAAACGGCTCTTCAAGATGGATAAGGCGGTGCGATTGAAGATCCGCGACACGGTCCGGCAGCCCGAACCGTGCCACATAACTAACACCGGCAACGGGGAATATCACCTCATCGGCCAGCGGCAGCGAATGATAATCCGGCCATTCCCTGGGCTCGCCGCCGCGGACGCCGAGCGGGATGTCTTCGGCGATGATGTCGAGATCGCGGTCGGCGGTCTGGATGCGCAGGTCGATGCCCGGCAATTCGTCGCGAAACTGCTGCAGGCGCGGCATCATCCAGAACGAGGCAAAGGCGGTCGAGGCGGCGAGTGTCACATGCGCGCCGACGGCGATCTGGCGCAGATCCTCCGCCGACTTGCGAATGTGCGACAGGCCGAGCGAGACGTCGGCATGGAAGCGGTCGCCGGCCTCGGTCAGGCTGACTTGCCGGTGGCGGCGCTGGAAGAGTTTGGCGCCGAGCTGCTCTTCGAGCCCACGGATCGCATAGGAGACGGCAGCCTGCGTCATGCCGAGCTCCCGCCCGGCGGCGGTAAAGCTCGACAGCCGCCCGGCGGCCTCGAAAACGATCAGGCTGCCGGCAGACGGCAGCAGGTGGCGCAAGCTTCGCATAAGCTGAGCTTATACAAGAGATCAGGATTTTCCAGCGTCACAGCCGCATTTTGTCTGGCTAGATTGGTCGAGACTGGAATATGGAGCCTTCATGAACGCACCGGCCGTTGAAGTGAGCGAACACACCAACCGCCGCAGCGGCGGCCGCCTGGGGCGCAAGGCGTTGCGGGGCGCACCCGTAGCGTCGTTTCCAACCCTGGTCCGTCAGATTCCCGTCTATCAGATGGTCCCGGACGAGGCGGTTGAGCTGATCCACCAGGAGTCACTCTCCATCCTCGAAGAAGTCGGATGCGAGTTCCGCGACGACGAGGCGATCGCAATGTGGAAGGCGGCGGGCGCCGATGTCTCGGAGACAAGGGTCCGGATCGACCGCGCCCTGCTGATGGAGCTCATCTCGAAGGTCCCGTCGGAGTTCACGCTCAATGCGAGGAATCCCCAGCGTTCCGTACGTGTGGGTGGAAACAACTCCATCTTCGTGCCGATGTACGGAGCGCCTTACGTGCGCGACCTCGACAACAACCGGCGCTACGGCACACTCGCCGACCTCAACAATTTCCACAAGCTCGCCTACATGGCGCCGGCGCTGCATTCGTCGAGCTCGATCATCTGCGAGCCGATGGAAATCGCGGTGCCGAAACGTCACCTCCACATCATCCATTCGGCGCTGAAGCACTCGGACAAGCCGTTCATGGGCATCGTGACCTCCAGGGATCGAGCCGAAGACACGATGGCGATGGCAGGCATCGTGTTCGGCGAGGATTTTGTCCGCGACAACCCGGTTCTGGTGTCGATCACCAACTGCAATTCGCCGCTGGTGTGGGACGCCACCATGCTGGACGCGATGAAAGTCTATGCGCGCCACAACCAGCCGCTGATCCTCGCCCCCTTCGCCCTTTGCGGCGCCTCGACTTCGGCCTCTGCCGTCGGTGCGGTCGCGCAGGTCAATGCCGAAGCGCTGGCGGGCGTCGCGTTCACACAGCTCCTGCGTCCGGGTTCGCCGCAGATCTACGGACAGTTCATGGTGACGGTCGACATGAAGACCGGCGCTCCCATGGGCGGCACGCCGGAGGCGGCCCAGATGATGTATCTCATGGGCGCGCTGGCGCGGAAGTATCATCTGCCGTGGCGCACGTCCGGTTTCCATGTCGGCTCGAAGCTGAACGACGCCCAGGCGGGCTACGAGGCGAACATGCTGATGCATGCCGCCATCCTTGCCGGCGCCAACTACATCTGGCACTCCGCCGGTTGGCTCGAAGCCGGCCTGACCTGCGGCTATTCGAAATTTGCCACCGACTGCGAGCAGCTTGTCGGCTGGTATAAATATGCTGGCGGGCTGCCATTCGACGATTTCAAGGAGGCTATGGCGGCTATCCGCGAGGTCGGACCGCAGGGCCATTTCCTCGGCACCCAGCACACGCTTGAACATTTCGAGTCCGCCTTCTTCATACCGAGCATCATGGACTTCAATTCATTCGAACAGTGGAAGGCGGAAGGAGCAAAGGACCACGACACCCGCGGCCGCGAGAAAGCGCGCAACATGCTCGCCGATTATGAGGAGCCGAAGCTCGATGAGGGCATCGCCGATGGTCTCAAAGATTTGATTGCGCGGCGCGAGGAGAAACTGCCGGACAGCGTTAGTTGATCACGGGCGAAGACCCGATGCGAACCATAAGGGAGGAAAAAATGACACTCTTCAGAAGCAACGGCGATCGCGTATCGAGCGCCATCGAAGCAATGGCCAGCGAGGCGCGCGCCGGTCGCGTCGACCGGCGGGAGTTTCTGGCCCTGGCAAGCGCTTTCGGCGCATCGACGGCCCTTGCCTACGGCATGATTGGACTTGCCGTGCCGGAGCGGGCTTTGGCTGAAGAGCCGAAGAAAGGCGGAACGCTGCACGTTTCGATGTCGGTGAAGGCGCAAAAGGACACGCGCACCTACGACTGGGTGGAACTTGCGAACATTTCACGCTGCTGGCTCGAGCCGCTTGTCCGCTACACCCGCCAGTTCACATTCGAGCCGGTTCTGCTCGAAGGCTGGGAGGTCAACGACGACGCCACCGAATACGTGCTGCATGTGCGCAAGGGCATCGCCTGGAACAACGGCGATGCTTTCAACGCCGATGACGTGGCCTACAATCTGACGCGCTGGTGCGAGAAGGCTGCCGCCGGCAATTCGATGGCCGCGCGCGTCGGTGCGCTGATCGATGCAAAGACCGGCAAGGCCAGGGAAGGGGCGATCACCAAGGTCGACGACAACACGGTGAAGCTGAAGCTGAACGAACCGGACATCTCGCTGATCCCGAACTTCACCGACTATCCGGCGCTGGTGGTCCATCGCAACTTCGACGCCGACGGCGCCAATCCGATTGAGAAGCCGATTGGCACCGGGCCGTTCGAACTGGTGTCTTATGCGGTCGGCCAGAAAGCGGTCGTCAAGCGTCGTGAGAATGGCAAATGGTGGGGCGGTGAAGCGCTTCTCGACGGCGTCGAATTCATCGACTACGGAACCGATTTCAACGCCTCGATAAATGCATTCGACTCCGGCGAAATCGACCTCAACTTCGAGACGCCGGCCGACTTCATAGACATCCTCGACAAGATGGGGCTGGTCAAATCGGAGGTCGCGACAGCGACCACGCTCGTCGCCCGGACCAACATCACGAACAAGCCCTATGACGACAAGCGGGTTCGCAACGCCCTCCAGATGGCCGTCGACAACAAAGCGGTGCTCGAACTTGGCTACGCCGGGCGAGGCACTGTTGGTGAAAACCACCACGTCAGCCCGATTCATCCGGAATACTACGCGCTGCCCAAGAAGACACGCGACGCCGCGGGCGCCAGGAAGCTTATGGCCGATGCCGGGCAGGACGACTTCGAGCATGAACTGATCACCGTCGAGGACGATTGGCAAAAGAACACCGGCGACGCTATTGCCGGCCAGTTGCGCGATGCCGGGATCAAGGTGAAGCGCACCGTGCTGCCGGGATCGACATTCTGGAACGACTGGACGAAATACCCCTATTCGATGACCATCTGGTACATGCGCCCGCTTGGCGTACAGGTGCTGGCGCTCGGCTATCGCACCGGCGAGGCCTGGAACGAAACCGGCTACTCGAACCCTGATTTCGACGCCAAGCTCAAGCAGGCTCTTTCGCTCATCGACGTGGAAAAGCGCCGCGAGGTCATGAAGGATATCGAGCAGATCCTGCAGGATTCGGGCGTCATCATTCAGCCGTTTTGGCAGAAGCTGTTCAGCCACATGAACGAGAAGGTGAAGAACTACGGTGTCCACCAAACCTTCGAGATGGATCTCCAGAACGTCTGGCTGAACGCCTGAGTTGCCAGCAGAGGACGCGTTGCAGGATTTCATGGACCGCAAGAAGGCCGACGGGCAAGATGCGTGGTACTGATAGCTTCCGTCAGTGAACAATCGGGGACACCCATGAAACTGCCACTTTTTGTTGCCGCGCTTTCGATGGCCGTGCCGGCGGCCGCGTTTGCCGGCCCTGCTGCCAACGCCGTGAAGTTCTTTTATGTCCCGTCGGTCAAGTTCGAGGCCGATGCGCAATATCGCGACCGCTTCACCGCGCCGGTGACGAAACTGTTCGAATTGAACGACAATGCGGCAAAGAACCATCCGGATGAAGTTCCCTGCATCGACTTCGCCCCTGGTCTCGATGCGCAGGACTATGACGAGAAGACCGTGGCCAAGACGCTGACGCTGGCCGAAACGCTGGATGGCGACAGCGCCGAGGTGACGGCGACGTTCAACCTTTTTCCGGAAGGCGATGAGTCCAAACGCGAAATGGTCTGGTCGTTGAAGAAGATCGACGGCCAGTGGAAGGTCGCCGACATTACCTCGAAGACCAGCGGCTGGACCCTGAGTGCGCTCGAATGCCTGGCCGGGCAGTCGCCGGAGTGATGCCGTGCTTCGCTGCCGTCCCTGGATTTTGGCGACTGCGTGCCTGCTGGCCGGATTGAGCAGCGCCGCCGCTCAAGGCCTGTTCGGCGCGCCACCCGCAAACGCGCCGGCCGACAGTGCGGCACCTCCGCCGGCAGTTTTGCCGCCGGCAGAAAACGCGCCGGCCGCAGCCGAGCAGCCGGGCTCGCCGACCGCGGTAGTGAAGCCGTTCTACGAGCATGCCGGGCTCGAGGTCGATCCGGCTCAGCGGGGCCATTTCACCGACCCGGCAAAGTCGGTGCTGGACAAGAGCGACGCGCTGCGGAAGTCGGGGCAGGGCGAGTGCCTCGATCCCAACATGGCGCTCGACAATTCCGAATACGAAAAGGCGGAGATCGACAAAAGCCTGAAGACCATCGAAGCGATCAAGGGCGACGAGGCCAAGGTCGTCGTCGCTTTTGTCGTCTCCGGCAATCCGCACCGGCTGGAATGGAAGTTCAAAAAGATCGATGGCGACTGGAAGATATCGGACCTGCTCTCGGTGACCGGCGAATGGGCGCTAAGCCAATACCAGTGCGAGTGAGAACGGAACCGATGAAGATCACCAACGTCCGCGTCACCCACGTCAACGTCCCGCTCGATGCTCCGTTCTGGTGGACGGCTGGTCTCTACGGCGGCGCCTCGAAATCGATCATCGAGGTCGAGACGGACGAAGGCGTGGTCGGACTGGGCGAGGCGCCATGGTGGCATTTCGGCGAGGTGATCAAGGCCGAGATCGCGCCGGCGCTGATTGGCGCCGATCCGCTCGACATCGCCGACTGCGAGGCGCGCTGTGTGCCGCCCTGGCAGATTACCGCCAACACCGGCGAGAATGCAGCCACGGTGGCGTTCGGCGCCGTCGAACTGGCGCTGTGGGATATAAGAGGCA
Source organism: Mesorhizobium sp. M0968 (assembly GCF_040319065.1). Taxonomy (NCBI): domain Bacteria; kingdom Pseudomonadati; phylum Pseudomonadota; class Alphaproteobacteria; order Hyphomicrobiales; family Phyllobacteriaceae; genus Mesorhizobium; species Mesorhizobium sp. M0968. Next base: position 434,952 of record NZ_JAMYNL010000005.1, on the reverse strand, counting down.
AGGTCTTCGGCATGCCGCTCTACAAGCTGCTCGGCGGCGCGGTGCGCAAGGACATTCCGTTTTCGGAATATTTCGCCTTTCGCCCCGCTCACGGCGGAGCCGGCGGCGAGATGACCGCCGAAGCGATCGTCGACTACTGTCTCGGCATGCGAGAACAGCACGGCTCGACGATTTTCGAGGGCAAGCTGATCATGGGCGATCCCGAGCTCGAGATCAGGACAGTGCGCATGCTGCGCGAGGCGCTTGGCGATAAAGCCCAGATCAAACTCGATTCCAACATGCAGTGGTCGCTGACCACAGCGCGCTGGGTGCTGCGCGAGATCGAGCCGTTCAACATCCGCAACTACGAGGATCCGGTCGCGACCTTCGAGGAGATGGCTGCGCTGCGCCAGCATTCGCGCATTCCGTTCTCGACGCACATTCCGGATCTCAGACGGGCAGTCGCGCTCGGTGCGCCGGATTACTTCGTCTGCAATTTCGCAGCACTCGGCGGATTGTCGAAAACTCTGAAATTCATCGCCGCCTGTGAGGCGATGGGCAAGGGGTTCTGGTGCTATTCGAACGATCTCGGCATCATGACATCGGCTTATCTGCACGTCGTGGCGGCGACACCGTGGATCACCGAGGCGTCGCAGTCGTTGTTTCGCTGGCAGATCGGCGATGTCATCAAGGACGGTCCTTTCCGCCAGACGGGCAATACGGTGCGCGTGCCGGAGGGTGACGGGCTGGGCGTCGAACTCGATCCGGCGGCAATGAAACGCTGGTCAGCGCACTTTGCCGAACACGGGCCGATGCACCATTTCAGCGACCCGAACAGCCCCAGCCGCTACCGGCGGCTGCCGCTCAACTGATGCGAAGTGCACGTGACCGATCGATGAGAAGAGGTCCTGTCGTGGTTGCTTTATTCGCGGCGGTTTGCGTCCTGGCCTGCGCTGTCACCTGGGAGGCAGGAAGCCACGCGGTGGCCCGCGTGCCTCAGCAAAGCTTCACGCTGCCTGTGGGGTTACCGGTGGAGCGCATCGTTCTGAAGCGGGAGGGCGCGCCCGACCTTGCCGGTTGGGTGGCGGATCGGCAGGACAGTTGCGGAACAATCGTGCTGTTACACGGACGTGGTTCAAACAAGCTGGCCATGGTTCCAAGAGCGAAGCTGCTTTTCGAAAGCGGCTACTCGATCGTGCTGTTCGATCTGTCGGGACATGGCGAAAGCGGCGGCGATATCAGAGGCTTTGGTTACATCGAACGGCAGGACGCCAGCCGCATCCTCGCCTTTGCCCGGCAACGCTTCGCCGGTCGCAAGGTGGCGGCCATCGGCTCGTCGCTCGGTGCGGCTGCTTTTGTATTTGGCGCTCAGCAGGAGCATGCCGACGCCTATGTCCTGGAGCAGCTCTACGCGACTTTGCTGGAAACCACGGCGTTGCGAGCGCCCTTGCCTATGTTGCGCGACATACAGGCGACCATCCTCTTGGCGCAGATGCAGCTCCGCCTTGGCTTCGGGGTAGATGATGTCAGGCCGGTCGATCGCATCGGCGCGATTGATCGGCCGATATTGCTGCTAGCAGGCAATTCGGATCCGTTTGTCGCTCGCAGCCAGACACTGGCGTTGAAAGATGCGGCAGGCGCTGACGCAAAGCTGGTCTGGTTCGACGGCGCGCGGCATGTTGATCTCTATCGCTATGACCAACAGCGGTACCGCGACGCGGTGATGCCTTTCCTGGAGACCAACCTGTGCCGGACCGGGATCAGGTGAGCCGCTCCGTCCGATCAGCCGCGCCCGCGATAGGGGGCGACGCCGGTGTCGGGCAACCACACACCTTCCGGCGGCGCGCCGGTTTGCCAGAACACGTCGATCGGTATGCCACCGCGCGGATACCAGTAGCCGCCGATGCGCAACCACAATGGCTTGGTTGCGGCGATGATGCGGCGGCCGATCATGACGGTGCATTCTTCGTGGAAGGCGCCATGGTTGCGAAACGAGGTCATGAACAGCTTGAGCGACTTCGATTCCACCAGCAGCGCATCGGGTGCGTAGTCGATGACGATATGGGCGAAGTCCGGCTGGCCGGTGACTGGGCAGAGCGAAGTGAATTCCGGGCAGGTGAAGCGAACGATGGCCGGCGGGCCGTCGCCGCGCGAAAACGGCACGGTTTCCAGGACTGCCGCTTCAGGGCTCTGTGGCGCCTCGACGTTGGTGCCGAGCTGGGTGAGGTTTTTCGTATCGGTCATGAACAGGTTCCTTGCTGCATGTCGCCCAAAACTGCGCAGCGATTTTGGGACAGCGACATGCGTAAAAACAAAATTTGCCGCTCATTAGCACAATTTGAAACAGCAGGAAGACGATGACCAGCAACGACCCGCTCCTCCAGCCCTATCAGCTCAAGCATCTGATGCTGAAGAACCGGGTGATGTCGACCAGCCATGAGCCGGCCTATTCCGAGGACGGCATGCCGAAGGAACGCTACCGGCTCTACCATGCCGAAAAGGCCAAGGGCGGCATGGCGCTGACCATGACCGCCGGTTCGGCGATCGTCTCGCGCGACAGCCCGGCCGCTTTTGGCAATCTGCATGTCTATGACGACCGCATCGTGCCGTGGCTCGCCGAGCTTACCGATGCCTGCCACGAGCACGATTGCAAGGTGATGATACAGATCACCCATCTCGGCCGCCGCACCGGTTGGAACAAGGCCGACTGGCTGCCCGTGCTGTCGGCTTCGCCGGTGCGCGAACCGGCCCATCGCGCCTTTCCCAAGACTATCGAGGACTGGGATATCGAGCGCATCGTAGCCGACTATGCGGCGGCCGCGCAGCGCTGCCAGGCTGCCGGCCTCGACGGCATCGAGTTCGAAGCCTACGGCCATCTGATGGACGGTTTCTGGTCGCCGGCCACCAACCAGCGCGACGACGATTTCGGCGGCTCGCTCGACAACCGGCTGCGCTTCACCGGAATGGTGCTCGACGCGGTGCGTGCCGCGGTCGGCGAAAAGTTCGTCGTCGGCATCCGCATGGTCGCCGACGAGGATTTCGAGAAAGGCCTGTCGAAACAGGAGGGCGTCGAAATCGCCAGGCGGCTGGCCGGCTCCGGCAAGGTCGATTTCCTCAACATCATCCGTGGCTCGATCGAGACCGATGCGGCGCTGACCAAGGTCATCCCGGTGACCGGCATGCGGTCGTCGCCGCATCTCGACTTTGCCGGCGAGATCAGGGCAGCGACGAAATTCCCGACCTTCCATGCGGCGCGGATTTCCGACGTCGCCACCGCGCGTCACGCCATCGCCACCGGCAAGCTGGACATGGTCGGCATGACGCGCGCCCACATTGCCGACCCGCATATCGTCAAAAAAGTGATGGAGGGCCGCGAGCACGAGATCCGCCCTTGCGTCGGCGCCACCTATTGCCTCGACCGCATCTATGAGGGCGGCGAGGCGCTGTGCATCCACAATGCGGCGACGGGCCGCGAGGCTGATATCCCCCATATTATTCCGAAAACCGAGGGACCGAAGCGGAAGGTGGTCGTCGTCGGTGCCGGCGCCGGCGGGCTGGAGGCGGCGCGCGTCGCCGCCGAGCGCGGGCACCAGGTGACGGTGCTGGAAGCATCGAGCCAGGCCGGCGGCCAGGTGCGGCTGGCAACGCAAAACCCGCGCCGCAAGGAATTGATCGGCATCATCGACTGGCGCCTGGCCGAACTCGACCGGCTGGGCGTCGAGATCCGCTACGACAAATGGGCGGAGACGGACGACGTGCTGGCGCTGTCGCCGGACGTGGTGGTGGTCGCCACCGGCGGCCTGCCGCAGAACCCGCCTCTGACGGCGGGCGACGATCTCGTCACCTCGAGCTGGGACATCATGGCCGGCAGCGTCAAGCCGGCCGAGAACGTGCTGCTCTATGACGACAATGGCGGCCATCAGGGCATGGGTGCCGCCGAACTGATCGCCAATAGCGGCGCCAGGCTGGAGCTGGTTTCACCAGAGCGCTTCTTCGCCCCGGAAATGGGCGGCATGAATCATGTGCCCTACATGCGCGCCTTCCAGGAAAAGGGTGTCACGGTGACCATCAACACACGGCTACGTTCTGTGCGGCGTGAAGGCAACCAGCTGATCGCCGAGCTCGCCTCCGACTTCGCCGATGGCTGGCGCGGCGAGCGGCGGGTCGACCAGGTGGTGGTCGAGCACGGCACGCTGCCGCTCGACGATCTCTACCTGGCGCTGAAGCCGCTGTCGAAGAACGCCGGCGCGATCGATTACGAAAAACTGATCAATGGCGGCGACATCTTTCCTGCGCGCAATCCGCAAGGCGGTTTCGTCGTCTTTCGCATCGGCGACGCGGTAGCTTCACGCAATATCCACGCTGCGATCTATGACGGCATCAGGTTCGGCTTGCGAATCTGAGGAATATTTTGGATTGATTGGTGGCGCGCAGCCGAACCTCCGTACGGAGAGCCACCACGGTACGTCGGTCCGGTCTGCGCGCCGCGCACGCCGCCGGCCATCGCCGGGCACCGTACGATCTTGCGATTGCGGCAGGACGTTCAAAACATCCTGGCGGTGGCCATGCAGAACACGGTGATGACCAGCAGGCCGCCGGCGATGCGTTCGCCCTTTGTCATCTTGGCGCGCAACTGGGTTTGCTTCGCCGCATCAGCGCCGGCCAACTGCCTGCTGGCGGAACCCACCAGCGCGCCCTGAACCCCGGCGGCGATTAACGCCGTCAAGATGCCGAGCGCCAAGACCTTCTCCATCGAGCCGAAAGAGCCGTTGTGGAAGAAATACCACAGCAGCAAGCCGGTGAGGAAAACCACGCCGGCTGCGCCCATTTGCGGCCGGAAGAAACGTTCCGCCCTGATCTCCGGTTCGCGGGCGACCGCGATGGTGGTGCCGGCCCAGAACACGCCCGCCATGACGTGAAGGCCGAGGACGATGATGTAGACATATTGCATGACCGCATTTCCTCTCTTGCCCACCGCCAGGCATATCGATAGATATCAAATGATTAGATGTCAACGCATAAGCTCGAGCCGGTTCCATAGGCTTTGCCCTTGTTCTAGTGTCGGATCATGACGCCCTTTGACCGCCCGCCGATCGGGATGAATCTCGCGCGCACCGCCAAGCTGGTTGCGCAGGCTTTCGACGCTGCCTTGGTCGAGGCAGGCGGCACGCTGCCAGTCTGGGTCACGTTGCTGTCGGTCAAGTCGCGGGAGCTGGCCAATCAACGCGAGCTCGCCGGCATGATCGGCATCCGGGGCGCAACGCTGACCCACCACCTCAACGCCATGGAGACGCAAGGCCTGCTGATGCGCCGCCGCGATCCCGAGAACCGCCGGGTTCACCAGGTGGAGCTGACCCAAGCCGGAGAAGCGCTGTTCCTGCAATTGCGCACCGCCGCGTTAGCCTTCGACAAGCGGCTGCGGAAAGGACTGTCCGACGACAGGCTGGCAGAGTTTGCACAGGTGCTGGCCGCGTTGCGGGCCAATGTCAGTTGATACCGATTGGACCGCAACCCTTGTTCCAAGCCGTCTGCAATGTTATATGACCATGGTAGTCATATGCGAGGGTGGCAACATGCGCGAAATTCAGTTGAAAGACGCCAAGGCGACGCTTTCGGCAGTCGTCGATCAGGCAGTTGCAGGAGAGCCTGCCATTATCACACGCCACGGTCGGAAGCAGGCCGTCATCCTGTCGTTCGAAGATTATCAGCGGCTGTCTCGGGTGCCGAGCTTCGGGCGGCTGCTGGCGGCTTTTCCCGGGGACAAGGACGACATTCCGCCTCGTTCCCGTAAGCCGGCTCGCAAGGTTGCGTTGTAGCGCGGCGACCAGCCCTGATGTTTCTGCTGGACACCAACATCATCTCGGCAATGGCTCCAGCCAGGAAGGTTGATCGGGCGGCGCTGATGGCATGGCTCGATATGGCGAGCGAATACCTGTTCCTATCCGTTGTGACTGCGTCCGAAATCGCGGCGGGGATAGCGAAGGCGGAGCGCGACGGCGCGACCACAAAGGCCGCGCTGCTACGCGACTGGTGGCAGGCAGTCGAGCACCTTTACGGGGCAAGGATTCTGCCCTTCGATTTGCGAGCCGCGCATGCCGCGGGTTCTATTCTTGATCGCGCAAGGGCTCATCGGCCGGGATTTGAAGATATAGCGATTGCTGCTACGGCCGAGGTTCACGGCCTGGTGATACTGACGGATAACGAGCGTCATTTCGCACCACTTGGGGTGCCGATGCTCAATCCGCTGAGAAACCTGCCGCCATTGCAGTAGTTCCGACTTTCCTACGCCCGGCAGCCCTGCAGCACCGTCAGCCTGGCCTTCTTGGGCGTTCGCGCCACCAGCCATTCGCGCACGCTGTCCGGCGGCATCGGGAAAGCGATGGAATAGCCTTGCACTTGGTCGCAGCCGATCGCCATCAGCGAGTCGAGCTCGGCTTCGGTTTCGGCGCCCTCGGCAACGATCGAGATGCCGAGACCGCGGGCGAGCTCGGTGAGGGCACGCACGATCTTGGTGTTGCCGCTGTTCTCGTTGATGTTCTGGACGAACCGGCGGTCGATCTTCAGCCGATCGATCTCGTTTGGATTGACATGGCTGAGCGATGCGTAGCCGGTGCCAAAATCATCGAGCTCGAGATGGATACCGGCGGCGCGAATGTGCCGCAGCTTTGCCGCGATACCGGTCTTCTCGTCGTCGAGGATGACGGATTCGACGATCTCCAGCGACAGTTTGTGCGCTGGCAGGCCAGCCCTCTCCAGCATGTCGAACAGGAAGACTTCGAAATCTGTCTCGCGCAGCTCCGAGCCGGATACATTGACGGCGATCCGTCCGAAGGCGATGCCTGCGCGGTTCCATTCGGCTGCTTCGTCGATCGCCTTGGCGATGACGATGCGGCCGATCTCGGGCATGAGACCGCATTTTTCCGCGATCGGAATGAACTCGCCCGGCGCGATCATGCCGCGCTCGGCATGTCTCCAGCGAACCAGAGCCTCGATGCCGCTGATGGCGCCGTCCGACAGCGAGACTTGCGGCTGGAAATAGACTTCGAACGCCTTCTCCGAGATAGCGGTCCTGATATCGAGCTCGAGCTGCTTGCGATAATCGAGTTCGTGCCTCAGCTCCTCGGAGAAGAACGACAAGCTGCCGCCGCCCTGCTTCTTGGCGGAATACAGCGCCAGATCGGCATGGACGAGCAGATCCTGCGCATTGTCGGCGTCGACAGGGTAGACCGCAATCCCGGCACTTACGCCCGGATGGATTGTCGTGCCTCGAAAGACGATCGGCTTGTTGAGCTTGGTCAGGATGCGCCGGGCGACGGTATCGATGTCCTCGGTGCTGCCGGCACCGTTGAGAATCATGACGAATTCATCGCCGCCGAGCCGCACGTTGAGATCCGACGTACGGCACGAATCACGCATGCGCTGCGCAGCCGCCACCAGCACATAATCGCCGGCGGCGTGGCCGAACGTGTCGTTGATCTGCTTGAACCGGTCGAGATCGAACTGCACCACGGCAACCCGTTCACGCCGTCGCCGCGCGGCATTGATCAGCGTATCGAAATGCTCAGTCAAAAAGGTGCGGTTGTGCAGGCCGGTCAGCCCGTCATGCACGGCGATAAAGGCCATGGAATTGCGCGCATCGACCAGCTCGCGCGTCCTGCGCAGGATGGCATTCGACATTGGCCTGAAAATGAAAAGCGCCACCAGCACGATGACGCCGATGGTCGAGTAGAACAATGTGCGGTTAAGATCGAGAAGTGTTTCGGATCGCTGGTCTGCAAAGGCACTGATGCGCTGGCCAAGTGCGGCATAGCCCGACAATGTTGCGTTGGCAACGGAAGCGTTCAGGTTGACGCGCTCCTCTCCGCCTTTGTAGCCACCATTGCCGGCCATGTTGAGCCGCGATTCGAATGACGAGATCAGGCGTTCGCCGTTGGCGATAAGCCCGACCGAGAAATAGTCGAGATGGTACGGCTTGGCGAAAAGTACGCTCTCGATCGATCTCGGATCGAACCTTGCCGGCGACGCCGGATCGGCGGCGGTCCGTTCGAGCAGCAGATCGTAGTTCTCCTCGAACTCCACCGTCGCTTGCTTGAGCGCGCTAACCAGGGCCGGCTGCTGGTCGCGTGAGGCGGTACCGGTGGCGCCGGCAAGGAAGACGATGCGCTGCGATAGGGCTTTTTGTGTGCTGACCACATCGAGCAGTGCCTGGTTGTGCTGCTGGGCCGCCATCATCTGCTGCAGCAGGATGAAGGAGGCCACGACCATGGCGGCGATGATCAGCAGAGCCAGCCAGTAACCGGATTTGATCAGGAGTATGAGCCTGCCCGAAACGGCGTGCACCGGCTGCTGTGACATTTTCTGAGGCGGCCCTCTCGCCAAGAATTCTTGTGCGACAACCTTTGGCTTCAAAGTGTTAACAGGTTTGGGACGGCAGCATGCCGGCGGCGGCGACCGTGGCGAGAAACCCGCAAAGTGGTTATTGCAATCTTTCGCGGCGCCTCCGCATTTGAACATCGTGGCCTCTGCCGTGCCATTGCCGCCACCGAAGCGGTCGCTTTTGCGATGGATTTTTCGTCCGCGCGGCGCGACAGTCCTCATCGATCTCAACAGGGCCTGATCATGACCGAAGCATTCCTTTCCCACATCGACAGCGAGCTTGAAGGACTGAAATCGGCCGGCCTTTACAAATCCGAACGGGTGATAACCTCGACCCAATCGGCCGAGATCGAGGTCGGCGGCGAGAAGGTGCTGAATTTCTGCGCCAACAATTATCTCGGCCTGGCCGACAGCGCCGAACTGCGCGAGGCGGCCAAGCAGGCGCTCGACCGGTACGGCTACGGCATGGCATCGGTGCGCTTCATCTGCGGCACGCAGGAAGAACACAAGCAGCTCGAGGCGACCATTTCTGACTTCCTCGGCATGGAGGACACCATCCTCTACGGCTCCTGCTTCGACGCCAATGGCGGCCTGTTCGAGACGCTGCTCGGCGAGGAGGATGCGGTCATCTCCGATGCGCTGAACCACGCCTCGATCATCGACGGGGTACGGCTGTCGAAGGCAAAGCGCTTCCGCTACGCCAACAACGACATGGCCGATCTGGAAGCGCGGTTGAAAGAGGCGCGCGACTGTCGGTTCCGGCTGATCGCCACCGACGGCGTGTTCTCGATGGATGGCATCATCGCCAATCTGAAAGGCGTCTGCGACCTCGCCGACAAATACGATGCGATGGTCATGGTCGACGACAGCCATGCTGTTGGCTTCGTCGGCAGGAACGGCCGTGGCTCGGCCGAACATTGCGGCGTCGAGGGCAGGGTGGACATCATCACCGGTACGCTGGGCAAGGCATTGGGTGGCGCGTCCGGCGGCTACACGTCGGGCAGGAAGCAGGTGGTCGACTGGCTGCGCCAGCGCTCGCGCCCCTATCTGTTTTCCAACACGCTGATGCCGGCGATCGCTGGCGCTTCGATCCGGGTTTTCGAGATGATCCGCAATGGCGATGCGTTGCGCCAGCGCCTATATGCCAATGCGGCGCGGTTTCGCTCCGAGATGGGCAAGCTCGGTTTTACTCTGGCCGGCGCCGACCATCCGATCATCCCGGTGATGCTGGGCGACGCGACGCTGGCGCAGGAAGTGGCGGCGCGGATGCTGAAGCGCGGCATCTATGTCATCGGCTTCTCGTTCCCGGTGGTGCCGAAGGGCCAGGCGCGCATCCGCACGCAGATGTCGGCCGCCCATTCCGGCGCCGACATCGAACGCGCGGTTGAGGCGTTCGCCGCAGTCGGTCGCGAACTCGGCGTGATTTCCTGAGCGGCCGGATCAAGAGATTCAAGCGACTAAGGTTCTGGGGACAAAAGAATGTCGAACATGATGAAGGCCCTGGTCAAGGCCAAGGCCGAGCCGGGCATCTGGATGGAAGAAGTGCCGGTGCCGGAAATCGGTCCGAACGACGTGCTGATCAAGATCAGGAAGACGGCGATCTGCGGCACTGACGTACACATCTACAATTGGGACCAGTGGGCGCAAAAGACCGTGCCGGTGCCGATGGTAACCGGCCACGAATTCGTCGGAACCGTCGCCGATTTCGGCACGGCGGTGACCGAGTACAAACTCGGCCAGCGCGTTTCCGGAGAAGGCCATATCGTCTGCGGCCATTGCCGCAACTGCCGGGCGGGCAGGGGGCATCTGTGCCGCAACACGCTCGGCGTCGGCGTCAACCGGCCGGGCGCCTTTGGCGAATACCTTGCGATCCCGCAGCACAATGTCGTGCCCATCCCCGACGATGTGCCGGACGAGATCGCGGCAATTTTCGATCCTTTGGGCAATGCCGTCCACACGGCCTTGTCTTTCGATCTGGTCGGCGAGGACGTGCTGGTCACCGGCGCCGGGCCGATCGGCATCATGGGTGCACTGGTGGCGCAGTGCGTCGGCGCGCGAAAAGTGGTCATCACCGACATCAACCCGGTGCGCCTGGCACTGGCGAAAAAGCTCGGCGTCCAGCATGTCGTCGATGCGTCGAAGGAAAAGCTGCGCGACGTCATGCCGGCGCTCGGCATGACCGAGGGTTTTGACGTCGGCCTCGAAATGTCGGGTGCCGCACCTGCCTTCCGCGACATGATCGACACCATGAACAATGGCGGCAAGATTGCCATTCTCGGCATCGCGCCGACCGGCTTCGAGATCGACTGGAACAAGGTCATCTTCAAGATGCTGCATCTGAAAGGCATCTACGGCCGCGAGATGTTCGAGACCTGGTACAAGATGATCGCGCTGGTGCAGGGTCCTCTCGATGTCAGCGGCCTGATCACCCACCGCATCGGCATCGACGACTATATTTCGGGATTTGAGGCGATGAAGAGTGGCAATTCCGGCAAGGTGGTGATGGATTGGTGACACCACTGTCTTTCCGACACCTGAACCTGGACTGGAACGCTGAGCCCAACGCTCCGAATGTAGAACTAACCGTTGAGGATAAAACGGTTCAGCTTACCTTTCTGTTGGACTCATGGGACTGTGAGGCCAGCAAGGGAGAGACAGGAACCCTTCGTTTCATCGGTTGCAGTCGTTGGCGATGGGACTCCACAAATGATCACGCCTGGTTCTCAGGTAAAGGCCTTTACAGCAAGCAGGCTCCCAAATGGGGCGAGTTCTACGAGGTGATCGGCGATAGCCGGTCAATCAGCGAAAACGATTGGGAAATTCTGGCGCAAGATGGACCTAACTCGCGGCGTTTCCTGTTTTATTTTCGCGACGACACGATCGAAGTTGTTGCTGAAGATTGGTTGCTTACTCGATAAATGCCAAGCACTGGCTAGCCCCTTCGTTCAAGACGATTGGCTTCGACCCCAACCTCGGCTCGTCCCAAACGACTCTCCAGAGCGGCTAATGCTGCCTCAATTGCCGCGCGGTCGCTATTCCTCAGTTTCTCCAGCAGCTCCCGCTCGAACTCCTTCGCCAGCGGCACCATTTCGCGATAGGCGGCAAGCCCCGCTTTGGTCAGCGTCAGATGCTCGACGCGACGGTCTTTCTCGTCTGGCGTGCGGGTCAGCCAGCGGCGCCGCTCGAGTTCGGCGACCGCGCGCGAAACCTTGGTCTTGTGCATGGCCGATTGCTCGCCGAGCGCCGTCGCCGTCATCGTGCCGTGCTGTCCAAGTCCCGCAAGCGTGCGCCATTCGGGCCGGGTCAGGCCGTGGCGGTCCTTGTATATCCTTGAGAATTCGCGGCTGACGGCATCGGCAAGCCGATAGAGCCGGTAAGGCAGGAAGGATTCCAGCTCGAGGATTTCCATGGTTGGCCCTGACTGGCATGCTGGCGGCTCATGCCGAAATCACCGTTGATGGTTACATTTTCAATGGTTACAAATGAAACCGGTATGGTCAACTCGGAGCATCCTTGCGGATGCGCAAACGATGCTCCGAGACCATGAATTCGGGAGGATTCCATGGCCTATTCCTACATGCCGGGTTTCGGCAACGACTTCGAGACCGAGACTCTGCCGGGCTCGCTGCCGCAAGGGCGAAACTCGCCGCAGCGGCCGGCCTACGGCCTCTATGCCGAGCAGCTTTCGGGCTCTCCTTTCACCGCGCCGCGCGGCACCAATGAGCGCTCCTGGCTTTATCGGATAAGGCCGAGCGTCAGGCACACCGGTCGCTTCAAAGCGGCGAATTATCCGCTTTGGAAAAGCGCGCCGAACGTCGGCGACCATCAGCTCGCACTCGGCCAGTATCGCTGGAGCCCCGTGCCGATGCCGAAGGAACCGACCGATTTCATCGCCGGCATGCGCTCGATCACCACCGCCGGCGACGTGCTCGGCCAGACCGGCATGGCGGCACACGTCTATGTCGCCAATCGCTCGATGGTCGACGATCATTTCTTCAACGCCGACGGCGAGTTGCTGGTCGTGCCCCAGGTTGGAGCCTTGCGCTTCGTCACCGAGATGGGTGTTATCGAACTCAGGCCGGGCGAGATTGCCGTGCTGCCGCGCGGCCTGGTGTTCAAGGTCGAACTGGTCGATCCGCAAGTGCGCGGCTATGTCTGCGAAAATTACGGCGCCAAGCTGACGCTGCCGGATCGCGGCCCGATCGGCGCCAATTGCCTGGCCAATCCGCGCGATTTCAAGACGCCCTGCGCCTGGTTCGAGGACAAGGACACGCCCTGTCGGCTGATCGCGAAATGGTGTGGCCAGTTCCATGTCACCGAAATCGACCATTCGCCGCTGGATGTGGTGGCGTGGCACGGCAATTATTCGCCCTACAAATATGATCTTGCGACCTTTTCGCCGGTCGGTGCGATCCTGTTCGACCACCCCGATCCGTCGATCTTCACCGTGCTGACCGCGCCGAGCGGCGAGGAAGGCACCGCCAATATCGATTTCGTCATCTTCCCGCCGCGCTGGCTTGTGGCGGAAAACACTTTCCGCCCGCCCTGGTATCACCGCAACATCATGAGCGAGTTCATGGGCCTGATTCATGGTCAGTACGATGCCAAGGAAGAGGGCTTCGTGCCGGGCGGCATCAGCCTGCACAACATGATGCTGGCTCACGGACCCGATGCCTCTGGTTTCGAAAAAGCCTCGCGCGCGGAGCTGAAACCGGTCAAGCTCGACAACACCATGGCCTTCATGTTCGAGACGCGCTTTCCGCAGATGGTGACCCGCTATGGCGCCGAGCTCGAAACCCGGCAGGACAATTACATCGACTGCTGGGCCGGCCTGAAGAAGCGCTTCAACGGCACGCCAGAGGGCGACTGGTCTTGAGCGCCGTCGCGTGACGGATCGTCTGGTGCTTCTGGGTTCGAAGGGTGGCCCGGCGCTGCGACCCGGCGGCCCGTGGCCGAGTTCGTCGCTGCTGGAGATTGGCGGCCGCACCATCGTCGTCGATTGCGGGCTGGGCGTAACGCGCGGGCTGACCGATGCCGGCATCAGCCTGAAGGCGCTCGACCTGATCTTCATCACGCATTTGCACTCCGACCATGTTCTGGAACTCGGACCTCTCATCCACACCGCCTGGACCGCCGGCCTGGCGGCGCCCGTCACTTTGTTCGGCCCGCCCGGCATCGGCCATTATTGGCAGCGCTTTTGCCAGGCGATGGAGTTCGACATCGAGATCCGCATCGCCGATGAAGGCAGGCCGGATCTCCGCGACCTGGTCTCGATCGTCGAATTTGGTGAAGGCCAGGTGGCCGAAGAGCGCGGTCTCAAAATATCGGCGCTGCGTGTCGACCACCCGCCGGTGACGGACTGCTTTGCGCTGCGCTTCGATCATGCGGGGCAAGGCATCGTCTTTTCGTCGGATACGGCGTTCTTTCCGCCATTGGCGGATTTCGCCGAGGGCGCCGACATTCTGGTCCACGAGGCCATGCTGGAAGAAGGCGTCGAGCGGCTGGTCGCGAAGACCGGCAACGGCGCAAGGCTGAGGGAACACCTGCTTGCCAGCCATAGCTTTGCCGAAGAGGCGGGCCGCATTGCTAGTGATGCCAAAGTCAAAAGGCTAGTCGTCAACCACCTCATTCCGGCCGACGATCCCGAGATCGGCGAGGCCGACTGGATTGCCGCCGTCAGGAAAACATGGGCCGGCGACTTGACGATCGCCCGCGACGGCCTTGTTGTGGGGCTTGGGGAGTGAAGATGGCCAACGACAAGCTTTCGGAAGAGGTGCGAAAATCCGAGGAGACATCCTGGGCGCAGCTCTCCTTGTTTCTCGACAGGGTGGAAGACCTGCCGTCTTTCGTCCGGTTCCTCGATGCGCTGCGAAACGACCGTGAGGACGCCGACCGTAAGGAGGCGTTGCGGTCGGCAGGACCTGACATCAGCTGGAATGGCTGGGAAAACAATTCGTTAGCCACTTTTCTTGAGTCGGCTGTCGCTTGGGCCGTCACCTGGAGCAAAGACGGTCGGCGCGGCGACCCGGCGTTTCTAGCGGATGAAAATCCTTGGAAAGCCGCGGCCAGAATTATCTATGCCGGCAAATATTACGAATAAACGCCTTGGGAGGAAGCATGAAGCTTGCCACATTGAAGGACGGGACGCGCGACGGAAAGCTCGTCGTCGTCTCGCGCGACCTGACGCGGTTTACCGATGCTTCGTTCCTGGTGCGCACGCTGCAGGCCGCGCTCGACGACTGGCATCGCATCGCCCCGCATCTCGCTGCCATGGCGGAATCGTTGGAAAACAATGCGGTACCGTCCGCCCGCTTTCACGAGCACGACGCCCATTCGCCGCTGCCGCGCGCCTACCAATGGGCCGACGGCTCGGCCTATGTGAACCACGTCGAACTGGTGCGAAAGGCGCGCGGCGTCGAGATGCCGCCAAGCTTCTGGACCGACCCGCTGATCTACCAGGGCGGCTCAGACTCCTTTCTCGCACCGCGCGACCCGATCCGGATGGCCGACGAGGCCTTGGGCATCGATATGGAAGGAGAGGTCGCGGTCATAATCGACGATGTGCCGATGGGCGCAAGCCTCGACGAGGCGAGGGCGGCGATCCGGCTGGTCTTGCTGGTCAACGACGTGACGCTGCGCGGCCTCACCGCACCTGAACTCGCCAAGGGGTTCGGTTTCTTCCAGTCGAAACCGTCATCGGCCTTTTCGCCGGTTGCGGTGACGCCGGACGAGCTGGGCGATGCCTGGGACGGCGGCAAGGTCAGCCTGCCGCTGCTGGTCGATCTCAACGGCAAGCCGTTCGGCCGGGCGAACGCCGGCATCGACATGACCTTCGACTTTCCGGCGCTGATTGTTCACGCCGCAAAAACGCGGCCGCTGGCCGCCGGCACCATTATCGGTTCGGGCACCGTCTCCAACAAGCTCGACGGCGGGCCGGGCAAGCCTGTCTCGGCGGGCGGCGCCGGCTATTCCTGCGTCGCCGAGCTGCGTATGATCGAGACCATCGAAACCGGCGGACCGAAAACGCCGTTCCTGCGCTTTGGTGATAGCGTGCGCATCGAGATGAAGGACCGGGGTGGGCATTCGATCTTCGGCGCCATCGAGCAGAGGGTCGAGAAGTACGGGGGGGCAAGAGAATGACGGGCGAGACATTCTATCTGCTGTGCGGTGTCTGGGCCATTGTCATGCTGGCGATCTTCATCCAGGCGATCCGGCTGAGCTATCGGATCGAGGCGCGCTCGCCCGGCCTGACCAACCGCAGCGGCTTTCCGCGCAAGGCGATGATGTTTCACACCGTCACCAACACGAATGTCGCGCTGGACCAGGAAACGCAAGCCATGCGGCGGCGCATGATCGGGCTGCTGCTGATTGTTTTGGCTGGGTTTGCGCTTCTATGGGCGGGTGTGTCGCTATTCCGGGTCGCGCCGTGAAGTCATGGACCTGCTGTACCATTTCCGGCGCATGGCAGCCAACAATCTGTGGTCCAACGACCGGCTCTACCGCGCCGTGCTGCAGTTTGAGCCCGGCGAATTCGAAGCCGAACGGACGAGCTTCTTTCCGTCGATCAAGGCAACGCTCAATCACATCCTGGCGGTCGATCACCTCTATCTCGATTTTCTCGAAGAGGGCGGCGTCGGCGCCGCCGCCCATGACGATTTTGTGCCGTTCAATGATGCCAAGGCGCTTTTTGTTGCACAGGCAGAGGCCGACCGGCGGCTGATCGCCTTTTGCGACCGCCTGTCGGCGGACGATCTCGAGCGCCGCGTCGTCACCGATCGGCGCGAGGACGGCATGGTACCGGAACGGATCGGCGACCTGCTCGCCCATCTCTTCATCCACGACATCCATCATCGCGGCCAGGTGCACGCGATGCTATCCGGCACCTCGGTGAAACCGCCGCAACTCGACGAGTTCTTGCTCGGCTATGATCTGAAACTCAGGAAAGCGGAGGTTGAGCGGCTGGGCTTGCGAGACCAACTGCTTGGATAATCATGCCAAAGCCACATCGTAACGAGCGAAATGCGGGTCGGATGTCAGGATGGTGAGGTTCTCCACTTGCGCCTGCGCAATCAGAAGTCTGTCGAACGGATCACCATGATGGTGGGGTAGGCCGCCGACGGCGTTCGCGTGCTGGAAGGTTACGGCGAGCGGCTGAAATTGCATCCTTGGAAGCAGCGCTGGCAGATCGTCCGGCGCATTAAGTTTTCTGATCGAACGTTTGATGGCAATTTCCCAGACGCTTGCCGCGCTCGCGAACACCACCGCGTCCGAAGCCAGAATGACGCGGTGGTGCTCGCTAAGACGTCGATCGTCCGAAATCGACCAGAGGATGATGTGTGTGTCGGCGAGAAACGGGCCGACCGTCATTTCACGTACTCATCCCACTCGGGACCGAGTTCATCAAAATCGTCCGCAATCCAGATCTTGCCCTTCAACGCGCCTATACGCGGCAGGGGTTCGGCCACTGCCGGAGGTACGATACGCGCCGCCGCCTTGCCGTGGCGTGTGAGCACGATCTCCTCGCCGGCTTCCGCGCGGCTGACGAGTTCCGACAATTTGGCCTTGGCTTCGGCAATTGAAACATTCATGGTCAGACCTCTTATGACCAGAATTTAGGTCATAATTGATCAAACCACAAGGCACCTCGGCCGAGTTGGCTACGCTGCCTTGCCGTCCACCTTCAGCACGCCGCGCTTGATCTGGTCCTGCTCGATCGATTCGAACAAGGCGCGGAAATTGCCCTCGCCAAAGCCTTCGTCGCCCTTCCTCTGGATGAACTCGAAGAAGATCGGGCCGATCACTGTCCTGGAAAAGATCTGCAGCAGGATCTTGGTCGTGCCGCCGTCGACGACGCCTTCGCCGTCGATCAGGATACCGTGCTTCTTCATGCGCTCGATCGGCTCTTCATGGCCGTTCACGCGGGCATAAGACATGTCGTAATAGGTCTCCGGCGGGCCCGGCATGAACTTCAGGCCGTTGGCGGCGAGCCTGTCGGTGCCGCCGTAGATGTCGTCGGTGCCGACGGCGATGTGCTGGATGCCCTCGCCATTATACTTCTTCAGATATTCGGCGATCTGGCTGGTCTCGTCCTTGGACTCGTTGAGCGGAATGCGGATCTTGCCGCAGGGCGAGGTGATGGCGCGGCTGACCAGGCCGGTGATCTTGCCGTCGATGTCGAAGAAATGGATCTGTTTGAAGCCGAACAGGTCGCGATAGAAATCCCACCATTTGTCCATCTGGCCGCGATAGACATTGTGGGTGAGGTGGTCGAGGTAATAGAAGCCGACGCCTTCCGGCTTCGGGTCACGCTCGCCCAGCCAGTCGAACTCGGCATCATAGGCCGAGCCCTTCTCGCCGTAGGTTTCGATGAAATAGAGCAGAGACCCGCCGATACCGACGATCGCCGGCACATCGAGCGTCTTGTCGTTGCCTTCATAGGGCGTCGCGCCCTTGGCCACCGCGTGATCGAAGGCATGCCTTGCATCGACCACCCGCCACGCCATCGAGGCGGCGCAAGGGCCGTGCTTGTCGACGAATTTCATGGCATGCGAGCCGGGTTCGGCATTGACGACATAGTTGATGTCGCCCTGCCGCCAGACGGTGATGTCCTTGCTGCGGTGCTTGGCCACCGGCACATAGCCCATGCGGGTGAACAACTCGGCGAGCTTTTCCGGCTTGGCATGCGCGAATTCGACGAACTCGAAGCCGTCGGTACCGGCGGGATTGGTTTTGCTGATCGTGGCGGGCGGTGCGTCGTGCGGGAAGGGACCCATGGCAGTGTCCTCCAAAGCTGTTGTTGGCCGGGAAAAGCCATCTCAACACAATGATAACGCGGACGCGGTGCATGGTGCTTGCATTCAAACGCTTGAAATGATCAGATAATGCGTGAATTGTGCATATGTTTGGAAAAATCCATGGATGACGCGCGCATCGACCGGTTTGACCGCAAGGTAATGGCTCTGCTGCAGGGCGATGCACGGCTGACCAACAACGATCTGTCGGAACGGGTGAACCTGTCGGCGTCGCAATGCTCGCGTCGTCGCCAGCGGCTGGAGGAGGACGGCTATATCAAGGGCTACCGGGCGGTGCTCGACCGCGACAAGCTCGGTTTTTCCCTGGTCAATGTCATCTCGGTGACGCTCGCCACCCACAACCGCGACAATGCGCGGCGCTTCGGCGAATTGGTGGCGCGGCTGCCGCAAGTGCAGGAAGCGCACGCGCTGACCGGCGAGATGGATTATATATTGAAAGTGGTGACGCCCGATCTCAAATCATTGTCGGAGTTCGTCAACGGCGTGCTGCTGCCGCACGAATCGGTGCAGCATGTGAAGACGGCGATCGTGCTGGAGACGCTGAAGGAAACCGGCGCGCTGCCGATTTGAGCGGCGTTCGCTGTCAATTTGATGTCTGCATTCGAAAGGTCTATGACAAAGCTGAACAACCAAGTTGTGGTCGTCCATGTCTAACTTTCAGCTTGCCGGGATTGCTCTCTTTTTTGTTGGACTGGTGCCGTGCACGATCGGCGGCCTGATCCACCTCGCAAATCATCCCAAGAATTGGGATTCACTTCTCCTAAATACCAATTGGTCCTGGAGGCCTAGAGCTCGCGTATGGGATCTCAAAGCTTATGACTGGAGCATGTTCACCTATTCGAAGTCGCGCTGGTGGTGTCTCACCGGCTACCCAATCGGCCTCGCGGGCTTCGTCCTGCTGGTGATCAGCACGTTTCCGCTTGGCTTTCTCGCGCTATTCGTCGCTCTCAGCGTGGTTTTCTTCGGTGTGCTCAGTCTGGTCGGCGAGCAGCGCCCGTAGCACACACGCTCATCCCGGCGAGTGGGCCTCTCACCCCTTCGACTGCTTGATCAGCCCATAGAGATTGGTGCAGCGGGCGCCGGAGCGGCAATAGGCGAAGACCGGGCTTTCGAGTTCGTCAAGCGCCTCGGCCTGGTCTTCGACATTCTCGGCCGTGATCTGGCCGCTGATGACAGGGATGTAGCGGAAGGCGAGCCCGGCGCCCTCGACCGCCGCTTTGACGGTGTCGGCCGATGGCTGGCCGGGCTGCTCGTCGTCCGGCCGGTTGCAGATCACGCTCTTGAAGCCGGCGGCCTTGATGGTCGCGACATCTTCGGGCTGGATCTGGCCGGAGACCGAATAGTCCTCGCTGATCTGACGGTATTCCATGGCTGGGGTCCTCACAATCTGGCTAGCGGCAGTCTTGCCACTCCCGGACCCGGTCGGCAACCGCCGTTAGATAGAAATCCGGCCGGGCAATTTCAGCCCGACCGGATGGAGTGACTAGACAGCTCAGCTGCCGAGGATCGCGCCTTTGATCTGGGCGATGTTATTGTGCATCAGGTCGATATAGGTCGCGGCCGGGCCGTCGGGCTGCGACAGCGCATCGGAATAGAGCGTGCCGCCCACCTTGATGCCGGTCTCGCTGGCGATCTGCTCGATCAGCCGCGGGTTGGTGATGTTCTCGACGAAGATCGCCGCCGCCTTGTCCTGCTTCACCTGGCTGACCAGCTTGGCGACGTCGGCGGCGGAGGGCTCCGACTCGGTCGACACGCCTTCCGGGGCCAGGAACGTCAAGCCGTAGGCCTGCTCGAAATAGCCGAAGGCGTCATGCGAGGTGATGACGACGCGCTTCTCCTGCGGGATCGACTGGATCGCCGCCTGCACTTCGCCCTCAAGCGCCTCGAGCTTTTGCGTATAGGCGGCTGCATTGGCCTTGTAGCTGTCGCAACCCGCAGCGTCGGCCGTGCAAAAGGCGTCGGCGATGTTCTTCACATAGATCTTGGCATTGGCGATCGACTGGAAGGCATGCGGATCGGTGACCGTCTTGCCGCCATCGGTTTCTGCGCCTTCGGCGGCATCGGCCTCGGCGAATTCGGGTTTGAAATTGATCGGCGTGACCCCCTTGGTCAGCACGGCAATCGAAGCCTTGGTGGCGCTGGCGTCGACCAGGCGCTGCAGAAAACCTTCGAAATGCAGGCCGTTGACCAGCACGATGTCGGCCTTGGCCATCGCCACAGCATCGGCGGGGCTCGGCTCGTAGACGTGGGCGTCGCCGTCCGGCCCGACGATGGTGGTCAGATCGATGCGGTCGCCGCCGACATTCTTGGCGAAATCGGCGATGATCGTGAAGCTGGCAACCACTTTCAACGGCTCTGCAAAGGCCGAAGATGCGCCAAAGGCGGTTAATGTTATAACGCTCACGGCCAAAGCGGCGCGGATCGATTTCAGCATGGACAGTTTCTCCTTGTTGGGATCAGGCAGTTCTGTGGCGGTGATGGACGATGCGGGCGCGCAGGATGCCGCGCGTGCCGAACAGGATCGAGGCGAAATAGACGACGCCGGCGGACAGGATGATGGCCGGGCCGGACGGCAATGACGCATGGTAGGACAACAGCAGCCCGGCAATACAGGAGGCAAAGCCGATTACTGTGGCCAGCACGCACATCGGCTCGACGCGCGAGGTCCAGAAGCGGGCCGCCGCTGCCGGCAGCATCATCAGCCCGACCGACAGCAAGGTGCCGAGCGCCTGGAAGCCGCCGACGAGGTTGAGCACGACGAGGCCGAGAAAGATGAAATGCACCGGGCTGCCCATCCGGCTGACCGAGCGCAGGAACAAAGGGTCGAGGCATTCGGCGACCAGCGCCCGCCAGAAGATGGCGAGGCTGACCAGCGTCACCACAACGATGCCGCCGATCAGCGTCAGCGCCTCGTTGTTGAGCGCCAGCACGGTGCCGAAGAGCACATGCATGAGATCGACGCTGGAGCCGCGGATCGACACTATGAGCACGCCGATGGCCAGCGAAATCAGATAGAAGGCCGCCATCGAGGCGTCCTCGCGCTGGATGGTGAAGCGCGAGACGGCGCCGGCGCCGAGCGCCACGATGATGCCGGCGATCAGTCCGCCGATGGTCATCGGCAGGATCTCCAGGCCATAGAACAGGAAGCCGGCGGCGGCACCCGGCAGGATGGCATGCGCCATGGCATCGCCGGACAGGCTCATGCGCCGCAGCATCAGGAACACGCCGACCGGGCAGGCGCCGAGCGACAGCATCATCGAACCGGCAAGCGCCCGCTGCATGAAGGCGTAGTCGGCGAAAGGAGCGACGAACAGACCGTAAAGCACCTCCATCATGCCGCCCTCGGCCCGGAGCCGTGATAATGGTCGTGGTCATGGCCGTGCTCGTGGCCACTGTGTTCGTGATCATGCTCGCCGGGCTCACACCATGGCGCGTTGTCCTCCCAGGCTTCGTGGAAGCGGCGCGCGCGCAACAGATTCTCAGGCCGCAGCGTCTCTTTGGTCTCGCCCCAGGCGATCGGCTGGCGCGCCAGGAGCAGTGTTTCGGGGAAATTCTGCCGCACCAGATCGAGATCGTGGACCACAACCATGATCGTGCGTTCCTCGCCGTGCCAGCGCTTGATCAGCGCGATCAGGTCGCCGACCGTCTTGGCATCGACGGCGTTGAACGGCTCGTCGAGCAGGATGAGCTCGGCATCCTGCAACAGCACGCGGGCAAACAGCGTGCGCTGCAGCTGGCCGCCCGACAGTGTGTCGATCGGGCGCTTCTCGAAGCCGCCGAGGCCGACGGCCATCAGCGCCTTGCTGACCGAGTCGCGGTCTTCCCTCGTATAACGGCCGAGCATGCCGCGCCGCGGCCACAGGCCAAGCGAAACCAGGTCGACGACCCGGGCCGGAAAGGAGCGGTCGAGCTCCGATTGCTGCGGCAGATAGGCGGCGCGTACGCCGGGCGCCCGGATCACCGTGCCGGCCATCGGCTTCAGGACGCCGACAATGCCCTTCATCAGCGTCGACTTGCCGGAGCCGTTGGCGCCGACGACCGCCGTCAGCGATCCCTTGCGGATTGTACCATTGAGGTGGTGGACCGCAGGATGGCTATTGTAGCCCAGCGTCAGGTCGCGGAAGGTCAGGCAGGTTTGGCTCATGTGACGATCCATGGGGCGATGATCGGTGCTGCAGGGGCGGATTCGATATGTGATGTTATTACATTAGTCAACAAGCCAATCGGGCGGAATTGCGGCCGGGCCGTCTTGTTGTGTGCTTTGGCTTGGCTCAAGAAGTTCCACTCGAGCGGCCTTGCCCCCGGCGAACCCGGCCCCTAAACAGGCGCAGCGACAAGAGGAGAAGGAATATCCAATGAGCATTCGTCGTATCGATGTAGGCCCGCGCATGAGCCAGATCGTCATCCACGGCAACACCGTCTATCTGGCCGGTCAGGTCGGCAAGCCGGGCGGAAACGTCGGTGCCCAGACCAGGGACATTCTGGCGGCGATCGACGAATTGCTGGCCAAGGCCGGCACCGACAAGACCAAGATCCTGCAGGCGATCATCTGGCTGGCCGACATGAGCACCTTTGCCGAGATGAACGCGGAGTGGGACAAATGGGTACCGCAAGGCAACACGCCGGCCCGCGCCACCGGCGAAGCCAAGCTTGCCGGACCGGAATATCTGGTCGAGATTATTGTTACCGCGGCGATTTGAGGCGCGGCTCCTAACCCTCCCCCTCAAGGGGAGGGTCGGCGAGTAGTCGGAGCGAAGCGGAGACTGCGAGACTGGGTGGGGTCGGCGAGGTTGCACCGACCCCAACCCGCGTCACAAATGCCGCCATGCGGCAATTTGCTCCGCGACCCCTCCCCTTGAGGGGCAGGGCTATCGCAGATGGAAAGCCGAGGCTTTCGCTCTACGACGTACCCCCACCCCTAGCCCCTCCCCACAAGGGGGAGGGAGACTTTCGTTGGCGCTGACCTCGGCAAATTGCCTGCCTTTCGGCGCCAAAAGGGGAAGTAAGGGCGGGCGGCAGCGTTCCCTCCCCCTTCTGGGGAGGGTTAGGGTGGGGGTCCATCTTCGTAAGAATCCAAATGCGATTGCCCTGCCTTGAGGGGGAGGGTTACCCCCTTGACGGCGTGAACCGCGCCACCAGCGTGTGGTTCTCTGCCGCATAGGTGAAGCGGACATGGGTGACGGGGTGCTCGGCGCTCCATGTCCGCCGCTCGATCACCAGACACGGCGCACCGGTCTCGATGTCGAGCGCCGCCGCGATGTGCTTTTCGGCGGCAACGGCGCGAATCCGATGCTCGGCGGCACTCCACGGCACGCGCCCGATCAGCCACGGACCGGGCGCCGTGTCGAAAAACGCCTCTTCGGCAGCCTCCGGCACGGCGGCCAGGTTGATCAGCCGCTGCTCGTGGGCGAACGGCCGCTTGCCGGCGAAATGCCGGCATTCCAGCACCAGCACGGGCCCGGCGACGTCGAGTTCCAGCAGGGCGCGGTCGTCGGCGCTGCTGCGCCTTCTGTTTCGCGCCATGCGCTCGTAGCGGTAGGGCAGGCCAAGTGCCTCGACCTCGATCCGGATGTCGTGGATTTCGAGAACGGCTGCCTGCGACTGCGGCTGGCGGACAAAACTGCCCGAGCGACGCCGGCGCTCGATCAGCCCGGCCTTGGCCAGTTGCGACAGGGCCTTGTTCACTGTCATGCGCGAACATCTGTATTCGGCCGTCAGTTCATGCTCGAACGGGATGCGGTGGCCGGGCGCCCAGGCACCCGACAGGATCCGTTCGCTGATGTCCGACAGGATGCGCTGGTGCAGCGAAAGAACCTCGCCGCCGTCCGCGCTTCCGGAATCCGCGCTTATTGTCCCGATTATGCTCATGCCGAAAGCGCCGTCATCACCTTGCGGAAGCGCTCGGCGATGGCATCGCGCCTGGCATGCATGCCGCCGCTGACCAGTTTCTTGCCATGCACCCAGACGCAATCGACCTTGGTGCCGTTGGCAAAAATCCAGGCATCAAGGATTGCATCGCCCGTCTTGCCGGCCAGCGATGGATGCTTGCCGTCGAGCGAGACGAAATCGGCCGAGGCACCTGCTGCGATCTGCGAGAGGCCGGCGCCCAGCGCGGCACTGCCACCATCGAGCGCGGCATCGAACAAAGCACGGCCGGTCGAGCCGCCGGCCACCGCCAGCACGTTGCGGGCGCGGTGGGCGAGGCGCTGCGAATATTCGAGCTGCCGCAACTCGTCCGGCAGGCCGATCAGTACGTTTGAATCCGAGCCGATGCCGAAGCGGCCGCCATGCTGCATGAACAAGGACGCGGCAAAGGTGCCGTCGCCGAGATTGGCCTCGGTGATCGGACAGAGGCCGGCAACGGCGCCGCTTTTCGCCAAATCGGTCGTCTCGGTCTCGGTCATGTGGGTGGCGTGGATGAGGCACCAGCGCTGGTCGACCTTGGCGTTGGCAAGCAGCCATTCGACCGGCCGCGCGCCGGACCAGGCAAGGCAGTCCTCGACCTCCTTCATCTGCTCGGCGATGTGGATGTGGATCGGCCCCTCCGGCACCATCACCGTGATGTTTTCCAGTTCCTCCGGTGTCACGGCACGCAGGCTGTGCGGGGCAACGCCGACGACGCCTTGATTCAGCGCGAGAATGGATTCGCGGCATTTCTCAACAAGCCGCGAGAACTGGTTCACATTGTTGATGAACCGGCGCTGGCCTTCATTTGGTGCAGCGCCGCCGAAAGAGGAATGCGCGTAGAAGACGGGCAGCAAAGTCAGCCCGATGCCTGTCTCGGACGCTGCGGCAACGATGCGCTGCGCCATCTCGGCGATGTCAGCATAGGGCCGGCCGTCACGGTCGTGGTGGAGATAGTGAAACTCGCCGACGCGCGAGAACCCGGCCTCCAGCATCTCGACATAGAGCTGGGCCGCGACCGCCTCGACCTGGTCCGGCGTCATCGACAGCGCGAAACGGTACATCACTTCGCGCCAGCTCCAGAAACTATCGGCGGAAGGGCCGCGCAATTCAGCAAGGCCGGCCATGCCGCGCTGGAAGGCATGGCTATGCAGGTTCGGCATCCCGGACAAAAGGATGGCACGGCGCTCGTCGCCAGGCAGGAGCGAGGTATTCGCCTCGACCGTGGCGATCCTGCCGTCCGAGATGACGATCCGCACATTGCCGTACCAGCCGTCGGGCAGAAGCGCCTGTTCCGCAAAGATTGCCGTCACGTTTTTCTCCAAATCCCGGTCTGCCGTGCGATGATAGCGCTTGCAGTGCCTTTTCATATGTATATACATAATCGTCACCTATTGAAACGGAAAAGATGATGGCTGCAGAGAGCAAAAGCCGGGCAGGAGAGCTTCGCCTCTGGCGCAATGCGCGCCTCGCGACCATGGCCGAAAGCAGCCCCGGGTCAGGCGTTGTCGAGCACGGTGCAATCGCCGTGCGCAATGGCCGGATCGTCTATGCCGGGCCGGAAGCCGACATGCCGGCAGCACTTAGCAAAGGCGCCGAGGCGACCGACTGCGAAGGCCGCTGGATCACGCCCGGCCTGATCGACTGCCATACCCATCTAGTCCATGCCGGCAACCGGGCCAATGAATTCGAGATGCGGCTGGCCGGCGCCAGCTATGAGGAGGTTGCCAAGGCCGGCGGCGGCATCGTTTCCTCGGTTAAGGCACTGCGCGCCGCCGGCGAGGACGAGCTGGTCGCCCAGTCGCTGCCGCGCCTCGATGCGCTGATCGCGGAAGGCGTCACCACCGTCGAGATCAAATCCGGCTACGGTCTCGACCTCGAAAACGAGCAGAAGTCACTGCGCGCCGCACGACGGCTGGGCGGTGAGCGGCCGGTGACGGTCAGGACCACTTTCCTCGGCGCTCATGCACTGCCGCCCGAAGCAAAAGGCGACAAGGACGCCTTTATCGATCTTGTCGCCAACGAGATTTTGCCGGCCGTCGCTGCCGAGGGCCTGGCCGATGCCGTCGACGGTTTTTGCGAAGGCATTGCCTTTTGGCCGGAGCAGATCGCCCGCGTGTTCGATGCCGCGAAGGCGGCGGGCCTGCCGGTCAAGCTCCATGCGGACCAGCTGTCCAATCTGCATGGCGCCGAACTTGCGGCGCGCTATGGTGCGCTATCGGCCGACCACCTCGAATACACCGACGAGGCGGGTGCGGCGGCGATGGCGAAGGCCGGAACCGTGGCGACCATCCTGCCCGGCGCCTACTACTTCATCCGCGAGACCAAGAAGCCGCCGATCGCCTTGTTTCGCCAGCATGGCGTCAGGATGGCCGTTGCCACCGACAACAATCCCGGCACGTCGCCGCTGACCTCGCTGCTGCTGACCATGAACATGGCCGCGACATTGTTTGGCCTGACCGTCGATGAATGCCTTGCCGGCGTTACCCGCGAGGCTGCCCGCGCGCTCGGGCTGCTTGGACAGACCGGCACGCTGGAGGCCGGAAAATCGGCCGATCTGGCGATCTGGAACGTCGAGCGCCCGGCCGAACTCGTCTACCGCATGGGCTTCAACCCGCTGCATGCCCGCATCTGGAGGGGACAATGACCGAACTCAAGCTAAGGCCGGGCAATGCCACGCTGGCCGATTGGCGCGCCATCTATCGCGGCGCCGCACTGAGGCTCGACGATGCCTGCCGGCCGAAGATCAAGGCCAGCGCCGAGGCCGTCGCCAGGATCGTTGCCAAGGGCGAGCCGGTCTATGGCATCAATACCGGCTTCGGCAAGCTGGCCAGCGTCCGCATCCCCGCCGCCGACCTGGAAACGTTGCAGCGAAACATCGTGCTGTCCCATGCCGCCGGCGTCGGCGAGCCGATGCCCGTCGCAATCTGCCGGCTGATGATGGCGCTGAAGCTGGCCAGCCTGGCACAGGGCGCCTCCGGCGTGCGGCCGCGGACGATCGAACTGCTCGAGGCGATGCTGGCCAACGACGTTATCCCCGTGGTGCCGGCGCAAGGCTCGGTCGGCGCTTCCGGCGACCTTGCGCCGCTGTCGCACATGACCGCCGTGATGATCGGCGTCGGCGAGTGCTTTACCCCGCATGGCCGCTTTCCCGCCAAGGTCGCCTTCGTTTCGCACGGCCTGGAGCCGGTGACACTGGGTGCCAAGGAAGGCCTGGCGCTGCTCAACGGCACCCAGTTTTCGACCGCCTATGCGCTTGCCGCTTTGTTCGAGGCGGAAGTGCTCTACCAGTCGGCACTGGTCGCCGGCGCGCTGTCGACCGATGCCGCCAAGGGCTCCGACGCTCCGTTCGATCCACGCATCCATCTGCTCAGGAAACATCGCGGCCAGATCGAGACGGCCGAGGCGTTGCGCAATTTGATGGCCGGCAGCGCCATCCGTGAATCGCACCGCGTCGGCGACGAGCGTGTGCAGGATCCGTATTGCCTGCGCTGCCAGCCGCAGGTGATGGGCGCAGCGCTCGACGTGCTCCGCAAGGCCGCCGAGACGCTCGGCACCGAGGCCAACGGCGTCACCGACAATCCGCTGATCTTTGCCGAGGACGACTCCGCACTTTCGGGCGGCAATTTCCATGCCGAGCCGGTCGCCTTCGCCGCCGACATGATCGCACTCGCCGTCTGCGAGATCGGCTCGCTGTCGGAGCGGCGCATCGCTATGCTGGTCGATCCGGCGCTGTCGGGCATGCCGGCCTTTCTCACGCCCAAGCCGGGTCTGAATTCCGGTTTCATGATCCCTCAGGTCACGGCGGCAGCACTGGTTTCTGAAAACAAGCAAAAGGCCTATCCGGCCAGCGTCGATTCGATCCCGACCTCGGCCAACCAGGAAGACCATGTCTCGATGGCGGCGCATGGCGCGCGCCGCCTCATCGGCATGGTCGAGAATGCGACGGCCGTAATCGGCATCGAATTGCTGGCCGCCGCGCAAGGCTGCGATTTCCACGCACCGCTGGCCTCGAGCGCGGCACTGGAGGCGGTGCGCCGGCTGGTCAGGGCAGAGGTGCCGCATCTCGACAACGACCGGCACTTCCACCCCGACATGGAGAAGGCCATCGCCATGATACGCAGCGGCGCGGCGGTCGAAGCGGCAAGCGCGGTAAAGCTGCCGGGGGTGACGTCGTGAGACGGTTCACCGTCACAGGCCGCGTTCTGTCGCGCCCCCCTCTGTCCTGCCGGACATCTCCCCCTCCAGGGGGGAGATTGGCTGTCGTCTCGGCTTTCGCCAATCTCCAGCGTTGCAGGACTGAGCGAGGCGCCGAAGCTGCCAATCTCCCCACTAGAGGGGGAGATGTCCGGCAGGACAGAGGGGGGCGCTGTCCCGCCAACCTCAGCCCGGCAACACCGAGACTTTCAAATCCAGAAACAAAAAACCCGCCTCAAAGGCGGGTCGTCGGGCCGAATCAGCACCATACCGAATTTAGTAGCATAGCTGCCGGCACAAAGCAAGAACAAAATGCGTTGCGAGCGATAAAAACCGAAGTCGGTGTTCAAGGACGATTGCAAAGTCGCGTTCCTTCGCGCGGAGACTTCCGATGACCTCACCCTCCTGGCTCACCGTCACCCAAGGCACAGCACCCCTGCTGGTTTCGATCCCGCATACCGGCATCGATCTCGCCGGCCTCGACAGCCGGCTGGTCTCGCCCTGGCTCGGCCGCCGTGACGCCGACTGGTGGATCGACAAGCTTTATGACTTCGCCGAGAGCCTCGGCGCGACGGTCGTGCATACGGCGATTTCGCGCACCGTTATCGACGTCAACCGTGATCCGTCCGGCGTTTCGCTCTATCCCGGCCAGACGACGACCGGGCTCTGCCCG
This sequence comes from Mesorhizobium sp. M0968, assembly GCF_040319065.1. NCBI lineage: Bacteria > Pseudomonadati > Pseudomonadota > Alphaproteobacteria > Hyphomicrobiales > Phyllobacteriaceae > Mesorhizobium > Mesorhizobium sp. M0968. The sequence continues at coordinate 406,011 of NZ_JAMYNL010000005.1, read as the reverse complement.
ACAGAGACCTTTGACGGCGATCAGCTCTACCGCAAGGGTGAAGAGCCGGGGCCGTCTGAGATCGACGAACGCCGCGAGAAGTTCTTCGTACCCTATCATGCGGCTCTGCAGGCCGAGATCGACAGGCTGCGCGCTTTGCACGGAAAAATCGTCGTCTATGACTGCCATTCGATCCGCTCGGTGCTGCCGCGCCTTTTCGAAGGCAAATTGCCGGTCTTCAATCTCGGCACCAATGACGGCAAGAGCGCCGATCCGACGCTGCAAGCGACAGTTGGCCAGATCCTCGCCGAAACCGGCAAGAGCTACGTCGTCAACGGCCGCTTCAAGGGCGGCTGGATCACGCGCCATTTCGGCCAGCCGCAAGCCGGCGTCCACGCGCTGCAGATGGAACTCTCCAACCGCGGCTATATGCGCGAGCCCGAAGGCAAGGGCGAACCGGCTAACTGGCCGGTGCCTTACGAGGCCGAATTCGCGGCGCCGATCCGCGTCACGCTGAAGAAGATCCTGGAAACCGCGATCGCCTGGGCCGAACGCTGACGCGCGGTGCACCTCACTCGAAAGGGACAATCATGACCGATCCTCGCCACAACATCCGTGAAGTGCGCAGCCCGCGCGGCAGCGAGCTCAACGCCCGCACCTGGCTGACGGAAGCGCCGTTGCGCATGCTGATGAACAATCTCGACCCAGACGTCGCCGAAAACCCCAACGAGTTGGTCGTCTATGGCGGCATCGGCCGGGCGGCGCGCACCTGGAACGATTTCGACCGCATCGTTGCCTCGCTGAAGACGCTTGGCGACGACGAGACGTTGTTGGTGCAATCGGGCAAGCCGGTCGGCGTGTTCCGCACTCATCCTGACGCCCCGCGCGTGCTGATCGCCAACTCGAATCTCGTGCCGCACTGGGCGACATGGGAGAAATTCAACGAGCTCGATAAAAAGGGCCTGATGATGTACGGCCAGATGACGGCCGGCTCGTGGATTTACATCGGCACGCAAGGCATCGTGCAGGGCACCTACGAGACCTTCGTCGAAGCCGGCCGCCAGCACTATGGCGGCAATCTCAGGGGCAAATGGATCCTGACCGGCGGCCTCGGCGGCATGGGCGGTGCCCAGCCGCTCGCCGCGGTCATGGCCGGCGCCTGCTGCCTGGCCGTCGAATGCGATCCCGACCGCATCGATTTCCGGTTGCGCACCCGCTATGTCGATGAGCGCGCCGACACCCTTGACGAGGCGCTCGAAAAGATCGAGCGCTGGACCAAAGCCGGTGAAGCGAAATCGGTTGGCCTGGTCGGCAACACCGCCGACATCCTGCCGGAACTGGTGCGGCGCGGCGTGCGCCCCGACATCGTCACCGATCAGACCTCGGCGCATGACCCGCTCAATGGCTATCTGCCCAAGGGCTGGTCGCTGGCCGATTGGTGCGAGAAACGCACCTCCGACCCGAAGGCCGTCGAAAAAGCTGCCCGCGCGTCGATGCGCGAGCATGTCGAGGCGATGGTGGCGTTCTGGAACGCCGGCGTGCCGACGCTCGACTACGGCAACAACATCCGCCAGGTGGCGAAGGAGGAGGGGTTCGAGAATGCTTTTGCCTTCCCGGGTTTCGTGCCGGCTTACATCCGTCCGCTGTTTTGCCGCGGCATCGGCCCGTTCCGCTGGGCAGCGCTTTCCGGCGATCCCGAGGATATCTACAAGACCGACGCCAAGGTGCGCGAGGTGACCCCCGGCAACACCCATCTGCACAACTGGCTCGACATGGCGCGTGAGCGCATCGCCTTCCAGGGCCTGCCGGCGCGCATCTGCTGGGTTGGGCTTGGCGATCGCCACCGGCTCGGCCTCGCCTTCAACGAGATGGTCGCCAGGGGCGAACTGAAAGCGCCGGTGGTCATCGGCCGCGATCACCTCGATTCCGGCTCGGTCGCCTCGCCGAACCGCGAGACGGAGGCGATGAAGGACGGCTCCGATGCCGTCTCCGACTGGCCGTTGCTCAATGCCTTGCTCAACACCGCGTCCGGCGCCACCTGGGTGTCGCTGCACCATGGCGGCGGCGTCGGCATGGGCTTTTCGCAGCATGCCGGCATGGTCATCGTCGCCGACGGCACGCCCGAGGCGGCCAAGCGCCTGGAGCGGGTTCTGTGGAACGATCCGGCGACCGGCGTCATGCGTCACGCCGATGCTGGCTATGACATCGCGATCGAGTGCGCCCGGGAGAACCAGCTCAACCTGCCCGGCATTTTGGGCTGAGCCGCGCCTTGCGCATCCTTCGGGCAGCCGAATACCGGTCGATGCCGTGGAAGAACGGCGGCGGGGTGACGACGGAGATTGCCGTCTCGCCGCCAGGTGCCGGGCTCGACGATTTCGACTGGCGCGTCTCGATGGCGCGCGTCGAGAGCAGCGGGCCGTTCTCCGGCTTCGCCGGCGTCGATCGGACCTTGGCCCTGCTGGAAGGCGAGGGCATGGTCCTCGACATCGCCGGCCGGCTACCGGTCGAAATCACCAAGGCTTCCGCACCGCTTGCCTTTCCGGCCGACGTGCCGACGCAAGCCACGCTGATCGCCGGTCCGATCACCGACCTCAACGTCATGACCCGCCGCGCCCGGGCGATCCACACGGTCGAGCGCCTGCTGATTTCGGCTCCGACGGAGATCCAGGCCGAAGCCGATGAAACACTCATCCTGTGCGTCGACGGCGAACTCAGCGTGGTCGGCGCGGCGCCCATGCAACTTGGCCCGCTCGACGCGCTGTTGCCCGGGGCGCAAGTGCCGGAACTGCGCCTCGATCCGGTCCGGCCGGCCATGCTGTTCGTGATCCGCATCGACCGCATTGCCGGCAACGATTAACGTCTGTTTCCAAACATGATCGTGACGCCGGCCAAATATCGCGTAAGCTGGTCGCTGCATCACGAAAAAGCCTGAATCTTCCGCCGATCAGAAGCCGAAACGATGCTCATAGTGCTCGCCTGGAAGTTGTCGAAAGACGGCATCTTGTCGTGGTGCGGAAACAAACTTTCGGCCAAGTGTTGCGATGCAACCAATTGCATTTGGACCGGTTTTAGGGACATTGCCGTGGCGGTGACGCCGCACTGCGTCCCCAACACGGAACCTTAGATGAATATCCAGACCAATCTCGCACAGATCGAAAAGACGAGCGCCAGCTTCCCGGCTGTCACCGACGAGCCGATACGCTCCAATTTCCTGCCGGAGGATCGCCTGCGCGCTTTGGGCGCAGCCCTTGCCAATGGCGATGCCAAGGATTTGTTCGGTCTGACGCCTTTCGATTTTCAGGCGCGCATCCGCGACAGCGCCAGGAAAATTCTCGACGTCTACCGTTCCACGAACGCTGCCCAGGCGAGGGGCGAAACGATCACGCCCGCGGCGCAGTGGCTGCTCGATAACAACTACCTGGTCGAGGAGACCATTTTTCAGGTCAAGCGCGACCTGCCGCGCCGCTTCTATCGTCAGTTGCCGACGCTGAAACTGTCGGATGGATCCAGCGTGCCGCGCGCCCTGGCGGTCGCGTGGACCTATGTCGCGCATTCCGACAGTTCCGTCTCGTCGGCCATGTTCAAGGCGATCGTCGAAGGCTTCCAGTCCGTCGAGCCGCTGAAGATCGGCGAATTATGGGCGCTGCCGTCGCTGCTGCGCTTCGTCCTGATCGAGAACCTTCGCCGGATCGCGGTCCGCGTCAATCGCACGCGGGAACTGCGCCAGATCGCCAACGAGGTCGCCGACCGTGTGCTGGCGACGGACGACAGCGCCGACCGGCAGGCGATACTTTCCCACTACAGCGCCCATGCGCAGGACACCACCTTCGCCACCCAGTTGCTCTACCGGCTGCGTGACGGCTCGCAAAATGCCGGCAGGGCGCTGGAATGGCTGGAGGGCGAGCTGGAACGGACCGGCTCCGACGCCGAGGAGATCATCCTCAGCGAGCACCACACGCTGTCCAGCGGCAACGTGACCACCGGCAACATCATCCGCGGCCTGCGCCTGATCAACGACATCGACTGGACGGTGTGGTTCGAGGGCGTCAGTCGCATCGACACCTTGCTGCGCGAACGCACCGATTTCGCCGCGCTCGATTTCTTTTCCCGCGACCAGTACCGGACTGCGATCGAGGAGCTGGCGCGCCGTTCCGATCTCTCCGAATTTCGCGTTGCCGAAAGGGCGATCGAGCTCGCCGGCCATGCTGCCGCTGCACCGGGCTCCGAAACCGGTCCGATCGCTCACACCGACGTCGGCTTCTTTCTGGTCGGCCCGCGCCGGCAGGAGCTCGAGCGGTCGATCGGCTACCGGCCGACCATCGGCAAGACGCTCAACCGGACCTTCCGCAAGACCGGATGGCTGGGCATTGTCGTGCCGGTGTTTGCGCTGACGGTCCTGCTTCTGGTCGTTTCCGGCAATGCGCTTGCCAATCTCGGCCTGTCGGTGCCGTCGATCGTCCTGATGCTGGCCCTGTTCGCGGTGCCGGCCAGCGAAGGCGCGCTCGCGTTCTTCAACACCGTCGTCTCGCTGTTTTTGAAGCCGACGCGTCTCATCGGCTATGATTTCAGGCACGGTGTGCCGCCCGAGGCGCGCACGCTGGTGGTGGTGCCGTCGCTGATCGGCTCGCGCGACGATGTCGAGGAGAACATCCGCAACATCGAGGTGCATCACCTCGCCAACACGGCGGGCGAAGTCTATTTCGCGCTGCTTTCCGACTGGCCGGACTCCAAGACCGAGATCGATACGGCGGATGTCGAAATCCTCGAATTCGCCCGCGCCGAAATCGCCAGGCTGAACGCCCGCTATCCCTCGGAAGGGGCGCCGCGCTTTTATCTGCTGCATCGGCGCCGGCTCTACAACGCGTCGCAAGGCGTCTGGATGGGCTGGGAGCGCAAGCGCGGCAAGCTGCACGAATTGAACCTTCTGCTGCGCGGCGACAGCGACACCACCTTCCTGCCGTTGGAAGTGCCATTGCCGGAGAGCGTCGTCCACGTGATGACGCTGGACGCCGACACCCGCACCACCCGCGACGCCGTCGCTGCGCTGGCCGGCAAGCTTTGCCACCCGCTCAACCGTCCGCATTTCGATGTCGCACGGCGCGAGGTTACGGCAGGTTATTCCATCCTGCAGCCGCGCATCACCGCGTCGCTGACCAGTGGCGACGAGGCGTCGTTCTTTCAGCGTGTCTTTTCCGCCAATCGCGGGCTCGACCCGTACGTCTTTGCCGTGTCGGACCTCTACCAGGACATCTTCGGCGACGGTTCCTTCACCGGCAAGGGTCTTTACCATGTCGACGCCTTCGAGGCGGCGCTGAAGGGTCGCATCGAGGAAAACACCATCCTCAGCCATGATCTGCTCGAAGGCGCCCTGGCGCGCTCGGCCTTGGTCACCGACGTCGAACTGGTCGAGGACTATCCGACCCGCTACTCGGTCGACGCGTCGCGCCACCATCGCTGGGCACGCGGCGACTGGCAGCTTCTGGGCTTCATCCTTGGCCCACGCTCAAACGTGCCGGCGCTGTCGCGCTGGAAGATGGTGGACAATCTGCGCCGCTCGGTGACGCCGATCTTCTGGGTGATGGCCGCGATCGCCGGCTGGACGCTGCTGCCCTTCACGCAGGCCGCGCAATGGCAGGCGCTGCTGATCCTTACGCTGTTCATGGCGCCCACTTTCGACATCGTCAACGCCATCCTGCCGAAGAGCGGCGATCAGACGCCGCGCGGCCATTTCTCGGCACTGGCACGCGACGTTGCCTTCGGCACCGCCCTGGTGGCGCTGAAGATCGTGCTGATGGCGCATCTTGCCTGGATGATGGGCGACGCGATCATCCGCACGCTCTACCGCCTGTTCGTCAGCCGCCAGAACCTGCTCGAATGGCGCACCGCCTCGCAGGCACACAAGGGCGGCGACAACGATCTCGGCTCCTATTACAGCATCATGTACGGCGCGGTGATCATCGGCGTCGTCGGCCTCGCCGTGCCGGTGCTGGCCGATTCCACCGGCGCCTTCGTCGCCTTCTTCTTTGCCTTGTTCTGGATCGGCTCGCCCGCCATCGCCTGCTGGATCAGCCGTTCGGCCGAAACCGAGGACCGCCTGCGCATATCGGCCGCCGACATCCACGCGCTGCGCACCGTGGCGCGGCGCACATGGCACTATTTCGAGACCTTCGTGACGGCCGAGCATCACCATCTGCCGCCGGACAATTTCCAGGAAAGCCCGGCCCCCGTTGTGGCGCCCCGCACCTCGCCGACCAATATCGGCGTCTACCTGCTGTCGGTGATTTCGGCACGCGATTTCGGCTGGATCAGCCTCTCCGACGCCGTCAACCGCATCGACGCGACCATGTCGACCATCGAGAGCATGCCGCGCGACCGCGGCCATCTCTTCAACTGGTATGACACGACGACCCTGAAGCCGCTCTACCCGCTGTACATTTCGGCGGTCGACAGCGGCAATCTCGCCGGCCATCTGGTGGCCGTGGCCGCTGCCTGCGCCGAATGGGCCGAAGCGCCGTCGGTGCATGTGCAGGGCGACTTCGAAGGCATCCTCGACACCGTCACCATCCTCGACGAAAGCCTTGAGGAACTGCCCGACGACCGGCGTCAATTGCGGCCCTTGCGCCAGCGGCTCGCCGACCGGCTCGACGGCATGCGGCGGGCGGTCGAATTGATCAAGGCGCAGCCGGAGATGGCGTCGATCCGTACCATCAACCTGGCCGTCCTGGCCGGCGAGATACGCAAGCTCGCGACAGCCATCCACACCGAGGCCGCGTCGACCCAGAGCGACACCATCGCCGATTGGGCGGCCAGGCTCGAAGCCACCTGCGAGGCGCATGTGCACGACGCGCACAGCGACGAAAACGCGGTCGCGGCATTGCGGGCCAAGCTTCTGACCTTGCGCGAGCGCACGCGCCGCTTCGCCTTCGAGATGGATTTCTCGTTCCTGATGCGGCCCGAGCGCAAGCTCCTGTCGATCGGTTACCGGGTCGAGGAGCATCAGCTCGACGAAAGCTGCTACGACCTTTTGGCGTCCGAGGCGCGGCTGACCAGCCTGTTCGCCATCGCCAAGGGCGATTTGCCGACCGAGCACTGGTTCCGGCTCGGCCGCCCGATCGTCGAGATCGGCTTCCAGGGCGCACTGATGTCCTGGTCCGGCTCGATGTTCGAATATCTGATGCCGCCACTGGTGATGAAGGAGCCGCAAGGCAGCATTCTCAACCAGACCAGCAAGCTCATCATCAAGCGCCAGATCCAGTATGGCCGTTCGAAGAACGTTCCCTGGGGGATTTCGGAAGCGGCCTACAACGCCCGCGACCGTGAACTGACCTACCAGTACACCAATTTCGGCGTGCCCGGGCTCGGCCTGAAGCGCGGCCTTGGCCAAAACACGGTGATCGCGCCTTACGCGACCGTGCTGGCAGCGCAGTTCACGCCGCATGAATCCGTCCAGAACCTGGCCAGGCTGAGGCGGCTGGGCGCACTGGGCCGGCACGGTTTTTATGACGCCGTGGATTTCACGCCGCAACGCGTCCCCGAGGGCACCGACCACGCCGTCGTGCTCAACTACATGGCCCACCACTCCGGCATGTCGATTGCCGCAGTTGCCGATGCGATCTTCGAAGGGCGCCTGCGCGACCGCTTCCACAGCGATCCGGTGATCGAGTCGGCCGAATTGCTGCTGCAGGAACGGGCGCCGCGCGACATCCCGACTGCGACCGTCAGGACCGAGGCCGACGAGCGCTCGAAGGACGAGACCGAGCTGGAAAGCCCGGATACCCGCATCGTGCTCGATCCGCTCAAGGCGCTGCGCTCGACCAGTGTCATGTCCAATGGCCGCTATTCGGTCATGGTGACCGCCACCGGCTCCGGCTACAGCCGCTGGGGCGAACTTGCCGTCACGCGCTGGCAGCCGGATCCGACCGAGGACCGCCTTGGTTCCTATATTTTCCTGCGCGACGCCAGCAACGGCGACTGGTGGTCGGCCACCGCCGAGCCGAAGCGCGCCGCCGGCGAGCGTGCGCAGACGCTGTTCTCCGACGACAAGGCGAGCTTCGTCAAATCGATTGGATCGCTGCGTTCGGAAGTCGAGTGCATCGTCATCTCGGAAGGCAATGGTGAGGGCCGACGGGTGACACTCCACAATGATGGCCCCGCCGACCGGCATATCGAAGTAACCTCGTTTGCCGAACTGGTGCTGGGCTCCGAGCCCTCGGATAATGCCCATCCGGCTTTTTCGAAGATGTTCGTGGAAACCGAGATCGCGCCGAACAACGGCGCGATCTTCGCCACCAGGCGCAAGCGCGAAAAGGACGAACCCGACGTCACCATGGTGCATTTCGTCACCGACCCGTCTGGATCGGCGCGAGACGCCGAGGCGGAAACCGACAGGCGCGCCTTCATCGGCCGCGGCCGCACCATCACCGAAGCGGCGGCCTTTGATCCAGGCGCCAAGCTTGGCGGCCATTCCGGCTTCACCCTGGACCCGATCGCATCGCTTCGCCGGCAGGTGCGCGTGCCGGCCAACAAGAAGATTTCGCTGACGTTCTGGACCGTCGTCGGTACCCATCGCGCCGAATTGGATGCCGCCATCGCACGGCTCGACCATCCCGAAAGCTTCGCCCGCCAGGCGATGCTCGCCTGGACGCGCTCGCAAGTGCAGACCCGGCACCTTGGCCTCAGCCTGTCCGACGCCGCCAATGTGCAGAAGCTGGCGCGCTATCTGATCTATCCCGATCCGTTCCTGCGCCTTCCGGGCGAATCCATCGTCTCCGGGCTCGGCAGGCAGTCCAGCCTGTGGCCGACCAGCATATCCGGCGATTTTCCGATTTTCCTGGTCAGGATCGCCGATGTCGCCGATCTGGAGATCGTCGCCCAGGCGCTTCGCTTCCAGGAATACATGCGCGCCCGCGGCATGATGATCGACTTTGTCGTCGTCAACGAGCAGGCGTCATCCTACGTGCAGGACCTGCAGCGCGCGGTGGAGACGCTGTGCGAAAACAGCCGGTTGCGCGGCAAGGAACTCGGACCCCGCCAGCACATCTTCGCGGTGCGCCGCGATCTGATGGAGGAAACGACCTACCGGACCTTGCTCGCCGTCGCTCGGGTGGTGCTGCATACGCGCAACGGCACCATCTTCGACCAGATCGAGCGCGCCGAGGCCGCGGCATTGCAGGCGCGGGACGCCGCCCTCCAGCCGGCAGACCTTGCAGCGCTTCGCGAGCCGTCCTTGCCGGTGCCGACGTCGCAAGCATCGGCCGCTCAGGCACTGATCGAGGGCCGCGTCGACGGCAGCGGGCTCGACCAATGGAACGGTTTCGGCGGCTTCGACGGCGACGGACGCCACTACGTCGTGCGTCTTGCCGGCCGGCGCACGACGCCGCAGCCGTGGATCAACGTCATCTCCAACCCATCGTTCGGGTTCCATATTTCGGCTGAAGGCGCTGCCTTCACCTGGAGCCGCAACAGCCGCGACTATCAGTTGACGCCATGGTCGAACGATCCGGTCACTAACCGGCCGGGCGAGGGCATCTACATCTACGATCACGCCAGTGGCAGGGCGTTCTCGCCAATGGCTGCCGTGGTGCGTGATCCGACAATGACCTACGAAACCTGGCACGGGCAGGGTTTTTCGACGCTCCGCTCAAAACGCGGGCCGCTGTCGATGGACCTGACCCATGTCGTCGATCCCGTCGATCCGGTGAAGATATCGCGGCTGCGCATCCAGAATTCGGGTTCGGTGCCGATGCGGCTGCGCGTCTACGTCTATGCGGAATGGGTTCTTGGCGGCCATCGCTCGCGCACCGCTGCAAGCATCGTTCCGTCGAGGGATGCCGCAACCGGCGCATTGCTGGCGCAAAATCCCTATGGGCTCGATTTCGGCGAGCGGATCGCCTTTCTGGCCGCCGACGGTGCTGTGCATTCGGTCACCGCCGATCGCGGCGAGTTCATCGGCAGGCAAGGCACGAGCGAGTTTCCGCATGCCGTGCTGAGCGGCGCCGGCCTGTCCGGCCGTGTCGAGGCCGGCGACGATCCCTGCGCGGCCATCGCACGCGACATCGACATCGCTGCCGGCGGCGACGTCACGCTGCTCTGGCTGCTCGGCGACGCGGCCTCGCCCGAGGCGGCCAGCGCGCTGGTGCAGACCCATCGCTCAAGGGATTTCGATCAGCGGCTGGCCGACAACGAGCGCACATGGCGCGGCTTTCTCGACACCATCCAGGTCGAGACGCCGGACAAGGCACTCGACGCTATGGTCAATCACTGGCTGCCCTATCAGAGCCTGGCCTGCCGCATCCGTGCCCGCTCTGCGTTCTATCAGGCGAGCGGTGCCTTCGGCTTCCGCGATCAGCTGCAGGATACCTTGGCCTTGCTGGCGCATGACCCCAAGCTGGCGCGTGATCAGATCCTCAATGCGGCGCGGCGGCAATTCCCCGAAGGCGACGTGCAGCATTGGTGGCTGCCGCGCACCGAGGCCGGCGTCCGCACCATGATCTCGGACGACGTGGTCTGGCTGGCCCACGCCACGGCCCGCTACCTGCTGGTGACCGGCGACACCGCGATCCTGAAGGAGCAACTGCCCTTCATCGAAGGGCAGGCGCTGGGCGAAGGCGAGCACGATGCTTTCTTCATCCCGGAAATCTCGAAGAAGACAGCCTCGCTCTACGACCATTGCGCGCGGGCGCTCGATCTTGCCGTCAAGCGCAGCAGCCCAGCCGGGCTGCCGCTGATCCTCGGCGGCGACTGGAACGACGGCATGAACCGCGTCGGCGAGCACGGCAAGGGCGAGAGCGTGTGGCTGGGCTGGTTCCTGCTGAAGACGCTGGGCGACTTTGCCGCTGTCGCCAAGGCGGAGCGCGATGCCAAGCGCGTGCAGGCCTGGACGAAGCACGCCGAGGTGCTGAAGCGGGCGCTGGAAAGCACCGCCTGGGATGGCGAGTGGTATCGGCGCGGCAGCTTCGACGACGGCACGCCGCTCGGCTCGCGCAAGTCGGACGAGTGCAAGATCGATTCGATCGCCCAGTCCTGGAGCGTGCTTTCGGGCGAGGGCGACCCTGCGCGGTCGACCACGGCAATGGCGCAGGCGATGAAAGCGCTCGTCGACGACGACCTCAACATCGTCAAACTGTTCACCCCGCCCTTCTCGAAGACGGAAAAGGACCCGGGCTACATCAAGAGCTATCCGCCGGGGGTCCGTGAAAACGGCGGCCAATACACGCACGCGGCGACATGGTTCGTCATTGCGCTGGCCGAGATGGGTCGCACCGACGATGCCTACCGCTGCCTTTCAATGCTCAATCCGGTCTACCATGCTCTCGATGAAGCCGCGGCGGAGCGCTACCGCGTGGAACCTTATGTCGTCGCGGCCGATGTTTATTCCGGGCAAGACAAGGGCGGCCGCGGCGGCTGGACCTGGTATACCGGGTCGGCGGGCTGGCTTTATCGCGCCGCGGTCGAGAACATTCTCGGCATAGAGCGCCGCGGACAGCGCCTCCAGTTCACGCCGAGACTTCCCAGCCATTGGGACGGCTATTCGGCAACTCTGAAGATGCTGGGCGCCGAGATCAAGGTACGCGTCGTCCGCGACAAAAAGGCCCGGGCCATCTCACTTGAAGTGAATGGCACGAAGACCAAATCTTCGTCCTTCGAGCCAAAAGCCGGAGATAGTGCCGAGGTGGTCGTCAGAATACCGGCCTAGATTCAAGGGCTTGGAGCGTCGCTTAGCGTTCCCAGGGCACGCACGGGCGCTCCAAGTGCCTCTACCGGTTATATTTGCGTTTGACCTTGCTGAATGCCTGCACACGACTTTAGACGTCGTGCCCAGGGTCTTGCTGATTAAAATTGTGGCAGTGCTTTCCGGCTGCCATGATTTTGCCGCAACGCTGACATTTCACCTTTTATCTCAAACTGTTAGACGATCACGGCAAATTTCGAAGCGTCGTCATCTTTTGTTCGCGGAATGGGAACGGAAGAGCTAGACGAGCATTGTTTTGCGACGCGTCAACCGATACGAGTCAAAAAATGACGCACTGCACCATAAATAATTGGCGGAGTAGCTGAAGTGTCACTTCTGCAAATCTACTGGCGAGCCCTTGGTTATCTCGCTGCCGACAGGAAACGCGTTGCGTTTATCTGCGGGGCGAATGTCGCGCTTGCCATTATCGCCATTCTCGAGCCGATCATGTTCGGCCGGGTGATCGATGCCATTTCGGACCGCGGCTCGGTATTCGCGACGCTCGCAATGTGGGCCGGTCTCGGCGCGTTCAACATCATCGCCTTCGTGCTGGTGGCGCGCGGCGCCGACCGCTTTGCCCACCAGCGGCGCAGCGAGGTTCTTTGCCAGTCGTTCGAGCGCGTGATCACCATGCCGCTTGCCTGGCATCATCAGCGCGGCACCTCCAATTCCCTGCACACGCTCCTGCGCGCGGTCGAGACCTTGTTCAGCCTCTGGCTGGAATTCATGCGGCAGCATCTGTCGACGGCGGTTGCGTTGGTCCTGCTGGTGCCCACCGCGCTCAGCATGGATATCCGCATGTCGATGGTGCTGCTGGCGCTTGGCGCGCTCTATGTCGGCATCGGACGGCTGGTGATGCGGCGCACCAAGGAAGGCCAGGCGGCCGTGGAGCGGCACTACCACAAGGTATTTGCGCATGTGACCGACTCGGTCAGCAACGTCGCCGTCCTGCAGAGCTACAACCGCATCGGCCATGAGACCGAGGCGCTGAAGTGCTACGTCAAGAACCTGCTCGACGCACAGAATCCGGTGCTCGACTGGTGGGCGATGGCCAACGCGCTGCACCGCCTGTCGTCGACGATTTCGATGATGGTGGTGCTCTTGATCGGCGCCTATCTGGTGACGCACGGCCAGTTGCGCATCGGCGACGTCATCGCCTTTACCGGCTTTGCCACGCTGCTGATTGCCCGGCTCGACCAGATGTCGGCCTTCGCCAACCAGATTTCCGAGGCGCGCGCCAAGCTCGAGGAATTCTATCATCTCGAGGACTCTGCATCCGACGCCGCCGAGCCCGATGGGCTGCGCGATCTCGTCAACGTCACGGGTCATGTGCGTTTCGAGAATGTCTGCTTCGAGTTCGGCAATTCCGGGCAGGGCGTCGACGACGCGTCGTTCGAGGTCCAGGCCGGCCAGACCGTCGCCATCGTCGGCCCGACGGGCGCCGGCAAGACGACGCTCATCAACCTTCTGCAGCGCGTCTTCACCCCGTCCGGCGGCCGTATCCTGATCGACGGCATCGACACCCGCACGGTGACCCGCAAGTCGCTGCGCCATTCGATCGCCACCGTCTTCCAGGATGCCGGCCTGCTCAACCGCTCGATCGAGGACAACATCCGCGTCGGCCGCGCGGAGGCGACCTATGACGAGGTCCATGCCGCGGCCAATGCCGCCGCCGCGCAGGATTTCATCCTGTCAAAGAGCGAGGGCTACGACACGGTCGTCGGCGAACGCGGCGGACAGCTGTCCGGTGGCGAGCGCCAGCGCATCGCGATCGCCCGCGCCGTGCTGAAGGACGCACCCATCCTGGTTCTCGACGAGGCGACCAGCGCGCTCGACGTCGAGACGGAAGACCGCGTCAAGGACGCCATCGACGAATTGCGGCGCGGCCGCACCACCTTCATCATCGCCCACCGCCTGACCACCGTTCGCGACGCCGATCTGGTCGTGTTCATGGACAAGGGCCGGGTGGTCGAGATGGGCGGGTTCACCGAACTGTCGCTGCGCAACGGTCGCTTCGCCAGCCTGCTGCGCGCCGGCGGCCTGCTCAACGACGAGGAGGTCCGCCGCCTCAGCCGTCCGGTGAACGAAGCCGCTTGAGCGCTTCCCTTCTCCCCTTGTGGGAGAAGGTGGATCGGCGCGCAGCGCCGAGCCGGATGAGGGGTGTTGGAAGAAACTCCACGCGCCAGAATTCCAGCGCCCCATTCTGTCCAGCACCCCTCATCCGACCGAGCTTCGCTCGGCCACCTTCTCCCACAAGGGGAGAAGGAAAGAGGAACTGCCCCCGACCTCGCCGCTGCGGTTGCCGCAACTCCGCCGGCGGTCTATGTAAGGCGGCATGAGCGACACGACTTCACGCCTCTCCGGCTGGATGGACCTTGCCAACCCGACGCGGTTCGTCGGGCTGGCCGACAAGGTCGTGCCGTGGCTGGCGAGCGTTGCCGCCATCGTCCTCGGTGTCGGCCTCTACATGAGCTTCACGGCGCCCGAGGACTTCCAGCAAGGCATCACCGTTCGCATCATGTATATCCACGTGCCTTTCGCCTGGCTCGCCATGATGTGCTACACGCTGATGGCGGTCTCGGCACTGGGCACGCTGGTCTGGCGCCATCCGTTGGCCGACGTGGCGCTGAAATCGGCCGCACCTATCGGCGCCGTCTTCACCGCCCTTGCACTGATCACCGGTTCGATCTGGGGCAAGCCGATGTGGGGCACCTGGTGGGTATGGGACGCGCGGTTGACCTCGGTCTTCATCCTGTTCCTGATGTATCTCGGCATCATCGCGCTGACCCGCGCGCTCGACGATGCCGGGCGCGCCGCGTGGGCCGCCGCCATCATCACCCTGGTCGGCTTCATCAACATTCCGATCATCAAATTTTCGGTCGACTGGTGGAACACGCTGCATCAGCCGGCGTCGGTGTTCCGGCTCGGCGGCCCGACCATCGACCCAAGCCTGTTGTGGCCATTGCTGGTGATGGCACTCGGCTTCACCGTGCTTTTCTTCGCGCTGCACCTAGCGGCGATGCGCACGGAAATCCTCCGCCGCCGAGTCATTTCGATGCGCCGCGTCGCAGCAAGGCAGGCTAACTGACCGCCGTCGAGTTCCTTCGCGCCCCCCTCTGTCCTGCCGGACATCTCCCCCTCAAGGGGAGATTGAAAGAGAGGCGAAGCTACCGATCTCCCCCCTTGAGGGGGAGATGGCCGGCAGGCCAGAGGGGGGTGCTGTCCCTCCAGCGTTTGAAGGATTTTGTACCTGAAGCGCACGCGCTCCAGCTGGACTCATCCCACCCGCCCGCGCGCCTTGACCGGGAGCGTTTCCAGTACCTTGTCCCCTTCGATCAGATGCACCTCGTCGAACAGGTTGGTGACGACGCAGCAATGGTCGGGCACGACGCGCACGCGCTCGCCGATGCGAAGCTCGGCGCCGCCTGACAGCGTGACGTTGCCGTGCTCTTCGCTGAGGCTTGTCACCCTTGCGCCTGAAATGCCCAGCAGCTCGCCGAAATCGGCGAGCCCCAGCGTATCGCTGGACAGGGCCTTGCTGCCGGCGTCGAGGATGGCGCGTGTCGGCGTTGGGTGGCTGACCACCGTCGACAGCACCGTCAGTGCGCAATCGTCGAGGCTGCCGACGCCTTTGGCGACCTGGTAGCGGTCGAGATAGATGTAGGTGCCGGGCCGGTATTCGGTAACGACGCTATGTTCGCCGGAACGCCACATATCGGGTGTGCCGCCGCTGGAGATGCGCTCGCAAGCAAGGCCGACTGCGGCAAGTGCTTGCCGCGCTTCGGCCAGCCACGCCTCGGTCTCGGCGGCGCGGCCAGCCCCCGGGTAGGTCATCAAGCCGCCGAAGACGAGCCCCCGGACCTTGTCGATTTCGCTCGCAAGCGCGACTGCCTCGCCGGCCGACTGCACACCGCAGCGGCCCATGCCGGTGTCGCATTCGACCAGCACCGGCAGGCGGTGGCCGGGATCGCTAAAGGTGGCGGCAAGCCCCATCAGCGTGTCCATGCTGTCCGTTGTCACCGACAGGGTTACGCGGCCGTGCAGCGCCTTGAGGCGCTCCAGCTTGGCCCGCCCGACGATATTGTAGGGCAGAAAGATGTCGGTCAGCCCGGCGTCGGCCATGACCTCGGCCTCGCCGATCTTCTGGCAGGTGATGCCGACGGCGCCCGCCGCGATCTGCTTCTTTGCCCAGTAGGGCAGCTTGTGGGTCTTGATGTGCGGCCTGAGCTTCAGCCCGTGCCGGTCGGCATGGGCCTGCGCCCGCGCTATGTTGGCTTCGGCGCGGCCGGCATCGATCAGGATCGCCGGCGTATCGAGGTCGTCTATGCTGCGCATGGTCTCACCATCGGAAAATTGGTTGACCTTATGGCCCTGATCGGACCGCATGTCATGGGGCCAGCGACAGCAGTTTGCATCGACACCGGATGCGCGTTCGGCTATGCGGTTTGAGCAATTCCAGGAAAAGTGTGAAACGGTTTTCCGTCCGGAATTGCGTCCAAAGAAAGATAGAGCGGTTCGGCGTTCCGTGAAACGATGAACCGTTCTAGCGCTCGCAAAGCGACGGGAAGGAACCACGATCATGAAACGCTCCGCCATCAACGACATCATCCGCGACGCCGACGCCTTCATCCGCTCGTTCGGCTACATCATGCCGCCCTTCGCCTACTGGTCGCCGGAAGAGATGAAGGCGCGCCGGCAGGATTCGTCGGCAATCTTCTCGTCGCGGCTTGGCTGGGACATCACCGACTACGGCCAGGAGAAATTCGACGAGCTCGGCCTGTTCCTGTTCACCGTTCGCAACGGCCGCTACGAGGACATGAAGAAGGGCATGGGCATGCTTTATGCCGAAAAAATCATGATCTCGCGCAAGGATCAGCTGTCGCCGATGCACCGCCACAACATCAAGGCCGAGGACATCATCAACCGTGGCGGCGGCAAACTGGTGCTGGAGCTGTTCATGCATGATCGCGATGGCGGCATCGATCCGAAGGCCGAAGTATCGGTGCCTGTCGACGGAACCATCCACAGACTACCTGCGGGTGGGCTCCTGAAGCTCGACCCAGGCCAGAGCGTCACCTTGCTGCCGGGCGTCTGGCACGCCTTCTGGGCCGAGGGCAAGGACGTGCTGATCGGCGAGGTTTCGACCGTCAACGACGATCTCACCGACAACGTCTTCCGCGAACCAATCGGCCGCTTCGCGGACATCGACGAGGACACAGCACC
The DNA here is from genome assembly GCF_040319065.1 of Mesorhizobium sp. M0968. Taxonomy (NCBI): domain Bacteria; kingdom Pseudomonadati; phylum Pseudomonadota; class Alphaproteobacteria; order Hyphomicrobiales; family Phyllobacteriaceae; genus Mesorhizobium; species Mesorhizobium sp. M0968. Next base: position 389,078 of record NZ_JAMYNL010000005.1, on the reverse strand, counting down.
GCTGCACCTGCTGGTGTCCGATTATGAGAAGTGGGTGGGATAGGGGAGGGTGGCATTTGAACCGGGGCTCATGAGAGGGGCTCATCAGGTTCGTCGGCGCCGCCCCTCATTGCCCTGCCGGGCATTTCTCCCCGTATAGTGACGGGGAGAAAGACGCTATCGCAGATGGTTTCGCAAACTGGCAGCGTTGCGGAATAGTGGTCGACATTGCGTCTATCTCCCTTCTCCCCGTCACTATACGGGGAGAAGGTGCCGGCAGGCGGATGAGGGGCAGCACCGATGCTTCTCGCTAGCTGCACCTGTTCGGCAACTGCTACCGCGCATGCTTGTCGGCCCTGCGGTTGCCGAGCAGCAGCTTGCGTTCGAGATGCGCCCGTAGCTCGCCGTAGTAAGCCGTCAGGAACGCGCGTGCGTCATGGGCTTGGGGTGCCGCGCCGATCTTGCGTCCGATCGTTTCGGCCACCGTCCGCAGGGCGAAATAGTCGTCGCGGCGCAGCACCTCTTCCAGCTTGTGGAGTTCGGCAATCCCGTAGGCATCGAGCTGGGCGTGGCTGAACCGGAAGGCGCCGGCCGCCGGATCCTGCCGTGCCGACAGGTCTTCAAGCAAGGCGCGCTTCGGCGCCTCTACCACCCAGGTCCCCGCCAACAGATCACCGATCCGCATGCGGTCGCGATTGAACAGCGGGAACAAGGCAAACAGCAGCGTCCACACCAGTCCGAACACTGTCGTCAGCGTGTCGGCGAGGTCGGTCCCGCTGCGTCCAACGATGATCGACAGCGGCAGGAACACCTCGATCTCGCGCATCAGGTTGCGGGCGATGACCTGGTCGATCGACAGGCCGTCTCCGCTGCGCGACGCGACCCGGATGCCGACGATCCGCTTGCCGGGCGTAGCCGCGCGCCGGCCCGCTTCGAAGACGATGAAGTAGGCGTTGCGCAGAAAGAAGATCAGGATGATCCAGACGACGAAGAGCGGCTGAAATCCCTCGCTGCCAAGGCCTCCCACCCCGAACAGCGCGACGATCGTGATCACGATTGCCGCCACGGCGATGAACACGATGTCGAGCAGGAAGGCGGAGGCCCGCGTGCCGGCGTCGGCCAACTTTATCCGGAGATCGACGCCTTCGGGCGTGATCAGCGGCCGAATAGCCGCAAAGGCGGCGCGTTTAACGATCGCCATGCCGCACCGCCCGGAACAGGTAGAAATAACCGATCCACAGCACCAGCATGCCACCGCCGATGCCGTAGCGCGTGACGTCGCTGGTGATGGTCTGCCTGCCAATGCCCTCGAGCAGCCCGGCAAACAGCAGCATGACCGAGACCCCGACCATGGCGTTCGCGGCGATGCGTCCGGCGCGAGCCGCTGCCGCCATGCGTGTCAATTCGCCGGGAAAGGCGATGCTGGTGCCGATGCGCATGCCCGCCGCGCCGGCCAAAGAGATTGCGAACAATTCGGTGGTGCCGTGGATGGCCAGCCAGCCGCCGAGCTCCATGCCAAGCCCCTTGGACCAATAGACTTGGAACAACGCCCCGATCATGCAGCCGTTGAACAGCATCAGCAGCACCGCCGGCACCGCGAAGGCGAAGCCAAGGGCGAAGGCCAGGATTGCGACCTGGACGTTGTGCGTGAACAGATAGGCGGCAAAGCCTGAGAGAAAGCCATTGTCGCCATCATAAAGCATGCCTCGCAGCAGTTCGGCCGAGGTGTCGGGGCCGCGGCCTCCTGCCAGGCCGGGCGGGATGATCGCGTCGAACCAGCTCTTGTCGGATGCCACCAGCCAGGCGCCTGCACCAATGCCGATCACCATCAGCGCGACCGACGCCAATGTCTCGCGCCACAGGTCGCGAATGGCTTCGGGCCAGTCGTGCAGGAAGAAATCGGCGAGGCGCTGCCGCAGCCCGCGGCGCGCGCCATAGAGATAGAAATAACCGCGCAGCGACAGCGCTTCGAGATAGCCGACCAGCGCATTGTCGAGCGATGTCGCGCGCGCCACCGACAGGGAAGACAGCGCCGATCGATAGAGCAGCGGCAGCGACAGCAGCTCCTCTTCGGAAAGCGTCCGCGGCGCACGCTTCTCGACACGCGCCAGCAGCGCCTCGAATGTCTTCCAGTCGGCCTCGCGCTCGCGGCGGAAGCTGGCCAGCGACTGGCGTACCGCGTCGCCGCGCACCGCATTGCCGTGTACCGGCGCCGTCACAGCAAGTCCTCCTGCTTGAACTGCAGATAGCGCTCGACCAGCGCCGGACCCAGCCGATTGTGGTCGGCTTCGATCACATGCGCCCCGAGCAGACGCAGCCGGCCGATGACGACCTGCCTTTCGCGCAAGAGCCCTCCGGCAACGACCGCGCGGGCAACATCCTCGCCGGAGCGTGGCGGCAGGTCGGCCAGGCCCTCCAATTCGGTGTCCTTCATCATCATGAACAGCACGAGATGCCGTTCGGTGAGCCGGCCCACGGTGCGCAGCATCAATTCCGCACTGATCGGATCGACGAAATCGGTGAAGATGATGACCAGCGAGCGGCGGTCGAGCCGCGCCGCCAGCGTCGTCAATGCCAGCGTGAAATTGGTCTCCTCGCTGGAGTAGTCGATCTCGGCGGCCCGTTTCTGGATCATCGCAAAGCTGGCGGGGCCGCGCACCGCGCCGCTCGAAACGCGCGGCCTTGCATCGAAGCCGAACAGGCTGACCATGTCACCGCCCTTCAGCGCGATGAATGCCGACAGCAGGGCGGCCGTCACCGCCCGGTCCACCTTCGGCACCCCGTCGACCGGTTCGCACATCAGGCGTCCGCTGTCGATGGCCAGCACGATGTTGTTGTTCTCCTCGATGCGGAACTCGCGCGCCAACAGCTTGCCGTGGCGGGCGCTGCGCTTCCAGTCGATCATCCGCCGGCCCATGCCCGGCTGGTAGTCCTTGAGCGCGTCGAACTCGCGGCCTTGACCGGCGCGGCGCTGCGCATGGCCTTCGGCAAGCGCCGCATGTTGCAGCAGCGTGATCGCCTCGCCGCGGGCGCTGCTGACGTCGGGCAGCACCGCAACCTTGCTTTCCACCGGCAGCACGACCTGGTTCCAGACCAGCCCGAACGGCCCGCGCCAGCGCACCCAGAGACGGTCGAAGCTGGCGACGCCGCGCCGCAGCGCCTGGAAGCGGAGGTTGAGCGAGCCGCCTCCGGCGGTTGGCAGCAAGGCGCCGCCGCTGCCGTCCACCGGCGCCAGACGCGCATCGTGGCCGACGCGGGCCTCCGCGGCGCGCGGCCCCGAGTGACGGGCGGCGACGTGCACGCTGAACTCGCCGCCGACACCGACCTGGTGCGGCGCATCGATGCTGGCATTCAGCGATGCCCGTCCGCGTCCGGCTGCTGCATCCACCGCCAGGAAGGCAAGCAGCAGACAGCTCCACAGCAATCCCAGATACCAGAACGACGGCAATGCCAACGCGACCAGGAAGGCCGGCACCGCGCCGGCCGCAGCTGCCCATACCGCTCGGCCGCTGGGATAGATCAACGTGGTGCTTCCGTCTGGTCGACCAGGTCGGAGACGATCTGCTCGACCAGCCGGCCATCGATCTGTGCGGCAGGCGAAAGGATGACGCGATGACGCAGCGCCGGCACCGCCAGCGCCTTGACGTCGTCGGGGATCACATAGGCGCGTCCGTCCAGCGCCGCCCGCGCACGCGCCGCCCGCGCCAGCATGGCGCCGGCGCGCGGACTGGCCCCGACCTCCAGATCGGCATTTTCGCGCGTAGCCCGAACCAGCGCCGCTATGTAGCCGACGACATCGTCGACAAGGGTGACGGAGCCGACGACTTCAAGGGCCTCCTGCAGCGTCTCGCGGTCCGTCTGCGCTTCGATGCCATATTGCGCGATGTCGTGCGAGGCGGAGCCGCCGCCGTGATGGACGATGATGGCTCGTTCTTCCTCGGGGCCGGGATAGCTGACGCGGTGCTTGAACAGGAAGCGGTCGAGCTGCGCCTCCGGCAGCGGATAGACGCCCTGGTGCTCGATCGGATTCTGGGTCGCGACGACCATGAAATTGCGGCCGAGCGAATGCGTGGTGCCGTCGAAGGTGACCGCATGCTCCTGCATCGCCTCGAGCAGTGCGGCCTGCGTCTTGGGCGGCGTGCGGTTGATTTCGTCGGCAAGCAGGAGATCGCAGAAGATCGGGCCGCGCGTCAGCGTGAACTGCCCGGTCTGGAAGTTGTAGATGTTCGACCCGACGATATCGCCAGGCATCAGGTCCGGCGTGAACTGGATGCGCCCGTAGGCGATCCCAAGCGCCTGGGCGAAGCAGCGCGCCGTCATGGTCTTGGCCGTGCCCGGAGGACCTTCGAGCAGGATATGCCCGCCCGCAAACAAGGCGGTCAGCATCAGGTCGACCGTATCGTGCTGCCCGGTGATCGCCTTGGCCACTTCTTCCCTGATCCGTGTCGCCAGGGCCTTCACATCATCGACGTTCACCGAGCCTCCTTGCCGTCCAGTCATACAGCCGTTCTGCTGCCTGTTGCATCTGCGTCAGATTCTTCGCCTCGCCGGCCGCTTGCGAGCGCGTCGTGAAGCCGCCGGCTTGCTCCTTATCGCGAGAGTCGAGCCAGTGGTCGAGCGCTTTGCCTTGCAACCCTTGCGGTGCGCCGAGCAGCGCGCCGGCGCGCACCCGCATCAAGGCCGCATAGCGGCCTCCCAGCTCGTCCAGCCGGCCGGCACGCCGCATGAGCATCGCCGTCGTATCGACCAGCGCACGCTTGCCGAAGGCGATCGCGCGCTGGTCGATACGCGGCGGGCCGAACCGGCCAAGGCCATGCAGGAACGCCAGCGCCGCAGCGATCAGGATCGTCAGTGTCAGCGCCAGGAACGGCGGCTCGACCAGAAGCTTGGCGAGGTCATATTTCCGCGCCCCGCCGTGCAGCGTCAGGTCGAACATGACCAGACCCTTGCCAGGCCGCAGCCATCGGATCAGGTCGCGCGCCGCGGTCGCCTTGTCGGCATCTCCAAGCGCGGAATTGTTGATTAGGTCGGGGTCGGTCAGGATGAAAAAGGGTTTGTCTTGGAATTCGATGAGGACGGCCTTGCCGCTGCCTGCCGCAATGATCGGGTGATCGTCGGCAACCCATTGCATGTCTTGCGGCGCGGCGACGAGATGGCCCCGGATCTCGAGTTGCTCGACGGTGCTCCTGCCGACACCGAGCTTGGCCTTGGCGATCCGGCCGAGCCAATCGTTGACTGCGGTGTCGGGCAAACGCTCGATTTTCATCTTCCATCCCTCATGCTGCTGGAGGGGCAAGGTCTGCCATTTGGGCAGCACGAAGAGAGTCTCGCGGTCATCGCGAAGCTCAAGAATGCGGTCAAGCGCCTCCGGATCGCTGTCGGGCGAGATGGTGACGATCAGCAGTATATCTCTGGCAAGATCGTCTTCGGTCCGCGCCATCAAGGGCGCTTCGCCGGTGAGCCGCAGCCATTCCGCCAGGCCGGCGTAGCCGACGCCGCTTTTCGACAGCGGCGTGGCGCCGCCATTGCCGGGTTGCCGGAAATCGGGAGCATAGGTGGACAGCAGGAAGAAACCGGCTGCCGCAAGCAGGCTGGCGAAAATCCCCCAAAACAGTGTCTTTCGATTGAACGGCTCCTGTGCCTCGACCGCCGGTGCGCTCACGTCCAGGCATCCCGGAAGGCGAAACGTTCATAGGCGCCGCGCGCCTGCCGCCAGCCTTCCGCGCCGACCGGCCGGCGCGCGAACAGCGCCGCCTCGACAATGCGGGCGATCTCGGTAAACGCATGGCGCGCCCTTCCCGGCAGGGAAGGGGCATTGGCGATGTCGCGCGCGGTGAGCGACGGGCGCAGGAAGTCCGGCAGCCGGCCGGCAATATCGGCGACGCTGCGCCGAAGCAAAAGGTGAACCGCCTCGTCGTAGTCGCCGCGTGCGGCCAGCGCATCCGCTTGCGACAACAGGATCTGCGCGGCGCCGGCGTCTGGGCGCCAGGTTTCTTCGTCTTCGACTTCGGGCCGCGCGCGCTGCCATGGCAGCCGCCAGGCGATGCCTTTCACCTCGAGGAAGACCAAAAGCAGGATGATTGCGACGCCCGATATCACCGCCCCCCAGAACAGATAGATCATGTAGGGACTGAGCCACGACAAAAAATCCTGCAGCGGCTTCAGCCACTCGGGCGGCTTTGGCGGCACATAGGCCGGCAGGTCGAACTGGATCGACTCATCGGCGATCAGCTGCTTGTGCAGATTGGTCAGCCGTTCGGCTTCCGCTGTGCCTGGCTGTGCCAACGCCACCCTCTCCCCTGCAACCTGTGGTTCCCCAGCCGACACTGGCAATGCGGCAAGACAATTGCAAGTGGACTAGACGTCAACCTCCAATGTTGGCACATTTAATGCGGGGATCACCAGCCGATATGCGGTGATTAAGCGGGGGACGCATCATGGTTTCAACGACATTGGAACGGTCGGACAAGTTTCGCATCGGCAGGGTTTTCAGCAACAGTTTTGCGGTTATCGGCCGCAATCCGGGTCTGTTGGTCGGACTAGCGGCTCTTTTTTCCGCCCTTCCGGCACTGGTGCTTAACCTTTGGAATTACAGCAATTTTGCCAACATCAATATTGCTAGTCCCGAAACTCTGGCTGTTGCCGATCCCTCGGCGATTCTACGCAACTCGTTAATATCGGTGGCTTTTGGCTTGATATATCTTGTGCTGGCTTTGTTGTTTCAATCATCACTGGTGAGGGCGACGATAGAAGACTTGAACGGCAAGCGCCCGGCAATCGGTGACTGCATCCAAATAGCTTTACGCTGCATATTCCCGACGCTTGGGATCGGGCTGGTGGTCTTTTTCGTCATGGTCCTCGGGGTTGTTGCGATTGCCGTCGCAGGGCTGATTATCCCGATCTTCGGGACGATCATCGCGTTCGTGATGCTGCTTGTTCCCGGCATCATGTGGTTGCTTGGTATATCGGTTTCCGTACCCGTGCTGATCCAGGAGCGCCTTGGCGTGTTTGGCTCGATGTCGCGGAGCCGCGCCCTGACGAAGGGCAGCCGCTGGTCACTATTCGGCCTTTTGCTGATTCTGTTCTTGGTGGCGATTGCCTTCCAAATGGCATTCGCTTTGGTGTTTGGATTGGCTTTCGCCCTTACCGGCAGCCTCTCGACCGTTGGCCTGATTGTGGGCGCGATTGGAAGCGCCGTTGTGTCAACGGTCGTGTCGACGGTAATATCGGTTGCCATCGCCGTTAGCTATGTCGAGCTGAGACAAATCAAGGAAGGCACCAGCGTCGAAGACTTGGCGGAAATCTTCTCGTAGCGGCAAGGGATTTGCTGCCTTCATCGCGTCAGGATCGGTCTGGACTGGATAGGTAATATCGTGGCGTCAATAACGCTGGAACAGCCCGACAAATTTCGCATCGGCAGGGTTTTCAACGACAGCTTTGCCGTCATCGGACGCAATCCCGTTCTTTGCCTAGGGCTTGCCTTGATTTTCTCCGCCCTGCCGAGATTCGTATTTGCGCTCTGGTTCAGGAATACCGTTACGAATGTCGAGCATGGCGGCCCGGAATTCTCGGTTCAACGGGTCGCGCTCACGGTGGTTGGCGCGATCGGCTATATTGTCCTCATGTCCTTGCTGGAGGTGGCTTTGACGCGCGCTGCCATCGAGGATTTGAGCGGCAAGCGGCCGTCGATGCGTGATTGCATCGGGACGGCCGTGGCACTCCTGCTGCCGGCAATCGGCATTTCGCTGATTGTCAACATTGGCTTCACAGTCGGCCTCGTGCTGCTCGTCGTTCCGGGATTTTTGTTGTTGGTTCTCTGGGTTGTAGCGATACCGGTTCTGATTCAGGAAAAACTGGGGGTATTCGCGAGTTTGGGCCGCAGCCGCGATCTTTCCAAGGGCAGCCGTTGGTCTCTGCTCAGTCTCTGGTTCCCCCTGTTCGTAGCTTTGGTCGCAACAAATTTCACGTTGGGCCGCGTCCTATCCCACTTAGGCATTCCGCTCGTGTTCTTCCTGGACGCTCTGGCGCGCGCGGTCGAGCAAGTCGTGTTTTCCGTTGCCATCGCCGTCAGCTATGTCGAGCTGCGTCAGGTCAAGGAAGGCACCAGCGTCGAAGAGCTGTCGCAGATCTTCTCCTAAGGACGGTTCGCCCGGCTTTTCATCGACGGCTCGGCTCTCGCGTTGCGCTCGAGCAGCCGAGCTTGTTCACAAACCCTGTGTCTGCGCCGGTAACGCTGCGGCCAGCCGCTTCGCCCATTCTTCGATGCCGGAGCGGCCCGCCAGCAGGTCCTGCCTGATCTCGATGAGGACGGCCTGAATGCCGCGATCGTCGCCATGGACCGGTATGGCGTAGTCGCCGTCGCGGCTGATCGCATAAGGCTCGTTTGCCGCGGCGTTGAGCGCACCGTCGGCGCGCAGGCCGGCAAGCACTGCCTGGCCGAAATCGACTGCCCGGTCGTAAAGCACGCCGGCGTGCCAGGGCCGCGCAATGCCGAGGAAGACCGGCGTGAAGGAGTGGACCGTCGCGATGCGCGTCGGTCTGCCCTGCTTCGCCCGGTCGTCGAGATGGGCGGCCACGCGGTCATGAAACGGCGCGAACATGATTTCGGCACGCCGGCTTCGCTCCTCCGGATCGAGGCCGACATTGCCGGGGATGCCGGTGTCCTCCGATAGCACCGGAATGCTGCCGCTGGAACCAAGCGGCCGGTTGAGATCGATCAAAAGCCGCGAATAGGAGCTGAGGAAAGCCGGAGCATCGAGCAGCTTCGACAGAAGGCGGGTCACTGCGGCGGCGCCGATGTCCCAGGCGATATGGCGCTGCAAATGGCGGCTGTCGAGACCGAGCCGCGCATACTCGGCCGGAATATGATTGGACGCATGCTCGCATATCAGAACGATATCGGAACGCCCCGTTTCGTTGATAGCTTCGACCGCTGGAAGCCAACCTTCCGGTAGGATGGCGTTGGCAACCGGCTCAGCCATCAATACAGCGTCCGGTAGAGATCGCAGACCGCCACTGGGTCGAGACCGGCGAGGCGCTCGGTCTCATGCCGCTTAAGGCCGACAAAAGTCTCGACGAACACCGGCGCGAACCATCCGGTGACGGTCTTGTCGGCGACGAGCGCGTCGAGTGCCATCGGCAGCGTTTCCGGCAGCCGCACGAGGCCAAGCTTCTTGCGCTCGGCAACGCTCATCTGTATCGGGTCGCCCGAGACCAGCGGCGGCGCCGGCAGCTTGGCTTTCAGCCCCTCCAGCCCGGCGCGCACGATCGCCGCCAGCGACAAATAGGGATTGCCGGTGGCGTCGGCCGCCCGGTATTCGATGTTGTACTGCCGCGCCGGATCGCGCCCGCCGATCGTCACCGTCGGGCAGATGCGCAGGCTCGCCTCGCGGTCGCGATCGGCAAGCCAAGTGTAGGACGAGCTCCAGCTATGCGGCTTCAGCCGGTAGTAGGACGACACACTCGCCGCCGTCATGGCGGTGATCGCGGGCAGGTGGCGCAGCACACCGGCACAGAACGAAGCGGCACGGCTGGAAAGGCCGCCCGGCTGGGCCGGGTCGTAGGTCGCCGGTTTGCCGGCGTCTTCGACGAAACTGAAATGGATGTGGACGCCGTTGCCGACGGCATCGGGAGCGGTTTTGGGCGCGAAGCTCGCCCGCCAGCCGGCGCATCGCGCGACTTCGCGCGTGATCTCGCGGATGGCGACGGCGCGATCGGCCGAGGCAAGCGCATCGGCCGGCTCGCACGTCACCTCGAACTGGTCGGTGCCGAACTCGGCGATTACCACTTCGGGCGCGACGCCGGCCTCCGCCAGCGCCGCCATAAGATTGGCGGCAAACGGATCGGCGCGGCGCAGTGCGGCCAACGACATCGAATGAGCCGGTGCGAAGTCGCCCTCGATATGGAATTCATGCTCGAAGGCGGCGATGACGGAAAGCCCGGTTGCCGCCTTCAACTCCGCCAGCGCATCCTTGAGCATGGTCCGCGTACAGCCGACCCACGGGCTGCCGTCGAGTTCGACGATGTTGCCGGCGACCATGTCGAAAGGCGTCGCCGATCCGGTCAGCGCCGTGCGGAACCGCGCGTTGAGATCGGGAACGAGCCGCACATCGCCTGACGAGCCCCAGGGATTGGGATCGACGATGGAGTTGAACGGCGTCAGCGACAGATTGGCCTGCAGCCAGCCGACGCCGGTCGCGGCGATCTTCTGCAGCTTGCTTTCGACGACCGAGCGGCCGCGCGTGATCGCCGAAAGATCGGTGGTGACGACGGCAACCAGCGGTTCGACGGTCGATGTCATGCAGCTTTTCCCAAGGCTTCGAAACGGCCCGTAACGGTGGCGGTATCAGTGACCCAGCAATAGCCACCGAAAGCCTCGAGCGCGCCGTCATGACGCTCCTGCGAGGCGGCGGCGCAGGCATCCGATACGCAGGTGACGAGATAGCCGCGATCGGCGGCATCGCGCACCGCCATGTCGACGCACTGGTCGGTCATGATGCCGGCGACGATCAGATAACGCACTCCGAGGTTTTTCAAGACATAGTCGATGTTGGTCGAGTTGAAGACGCCCGACGATGTCTTCGGCAGCATGATCTCGTCGCCGACCGGCGCCAGCGACGGCACCGGCAGGCCTTCCGGCCGGCTCGGCGCGATATGGATCGGCGTCAGCTTGTGGTCGAGCGAGCAGTCGCGGCCGTCTTCGGTCAGGCTCTGGATGATCGTGTGGATCACCTCGACGCCGTTGGCCCGCGCCGCCGCCAGCAGGCGCTCCTGGTTGGGGATCGTTTGCGACGCCGTCTGCCGGTAGAAATAGTGATCGGGACCGCGCTCCGGATGCGCCGGATCAGCACCCGGCTCCAGCCAGACCCGTTGCATGTCGACCAGCAGCAGCGCGGTTTCGCCAGCCCGGAACGGCTCGTTTCGTTTCGGCAGTGATGGCGTCATGCTTGGGGGTCCTGTGTTGCTGACTACAATCCGGCTGATTTAGCTGATTTTGGTCCACGCGTCCTGCGTCGCGGACACACTTATTGGGAGTATTCGAAGTCTCTAATTTAAGATAAGCTTTGTTTTCGGGCGTGGAGACGGGGGGTCTGTGTCATGATCGATTCAGATGTGTTCGACTTTGTCGAACGCTGCAGGAAACATACAGCTACCGGGCCGCTGCTGGGCGACCTTCTCGAGACCGTGAGGAATCTCGGCTTCGAGCACCTTATCCTGAGCGGGGTGCCGCTCGGTGGGCAGAAGCTTGCACCGATGGTCGAACTGAATGGCTGGCCGGCCGGCTGGTTCGAACGCTATGTCGAGGCCGAGCATGCCGCGGCTGATGGTGTTTGCATTTACTCGGCAAAGACCCTGAAGCCGTTCCTGTGGTCCGAAGTCCCGGCAAAGTGGTCGGATACGGAAGGCTCACGACGCGTTGCCGGTGAGGCGACGGAGTTCGGCATCTGTAGCGGCTTCGCCGTACCGATGCTCAGCGTTCACCATTGGCAATCCGTGCTGTCGTTTGCCTCTTCCGCGAAGGCCTGCACCCTGTCGCCGCGCCATCAGGTGCAACTGGTGACCATGGCGGTATACGCGGGCATGTCGATCCAGGCCTTGGCGAATGACGATGACGACCACGAGGGCGTGCTGACCGACCGCGAAAAAGAAGTGCTCTTGTGGGCCGCGGCCGGCAAGACCTCATCGGAAACCTCCCAGATCCTTGGCCTGACCGAGCGCACGGTCAAATGGCACTCGACGCGGGCCCGCGAGGCTTTTGGCGTCGGCACGACCACGCAGGCGGTCGTCGAGGCGGTGCGCCGGCGTCTGATCCATCCCTAATCGCGTCAACTGTCCCATCGGACAGGTGACGTATATTAGCGCGACTGCGAGTATCCCTGCGAGAACGATCGGGGGATCGCGCCATGATAACGGCCCACGTAGTCAATGCGCATAACAAGCATCTCTACGAAAACGAATTCGACGAGTTTCTGCGCCGCCGGCACGACTTCTTCGTGCACCAGAAACATTGGCGCCCTCCGAGCCCGGACGGTCGCGAGCTAGACCAATTCGATACCGACGCGGCGACTTACCTGCTTGGTATTGAAGATGGTCGCGTAGTGACTTCGGCTCGATTGATCCCAACGAGCGAGCCGCACATGGTCTCGGAGGTTTTTTCTCACATGTGTGAAAAATCGGGCGTCCCGAGGCGTCCCGACTGGGCCGAATGGACCCGCACATTCGTCGTTCCCGACAAACGAACTGCCGGACTGAGGGGCACGCTGACGCAGCTGTGCTGCGCGGTGATGGAGTACGCTCTCGACGAGGGCCTCAGCGCCGTCGGCGGCATCCAGGAAACCTACTTCATGCCCCACCATGGCGCGCTGAAGTGGCGCGCCGAGCCGATGGGCATGGCCAGGGAAGAAAACGGCGAATGGTATATCGTCGCGTATATCGAGGTGAATGAGGCGGCGCTCGCGAGCGTTCGGAAGATCTTGGGGTTCGAGCAGAGTCTGCTGGTTCGGCGGGGGACGCAATTGCCGTTCCTCCCAAAAACCAGCGATATCATAGAGTTTGCTTCGTGACCGGGTTGAAGCCATGGGACGTGTGGTTCGGCTATCTGCCGCCGCTGGCGGTTGATGCCACGACCCTGTCGGCACACACGATCGGCGGCAGCAGGCATCTAACATCGCCGAAGATAACGCTTGGCCCAGAGGGATGTAATATCGCGCTTATTTTTTAAAGGAGATGGCAATGAGCGGTCGTTTTGTAGCGTTTATCTTAACTATGGGGCTAATGATCGGTTCTGCGGCCGGCCAAACGGATGCGCCTCCTCTTACATCGAGCGAAGCCAGCGCATCTATTGCACTTCCATTGAAAGAGAAAACTGACGGTTCGCTTGACGTATTGTCGCCAGAAGCGGTACTTACCTCGGGTGCAATTTGGCTGCATTCCAAGGGAAAAACAGATTGTTATTATCTATATGACGAGCATTACTACGAAACTAAAACAACCACGGGTAAAGATATTAACAGCCAACCGGTGAATGTTGACTCGCTAACCCTGCACTTTCAGGTCGGGGGCGACTCGGGAGACCAAACGTGCAACTCTACATCAATCTGTGCCAAAACGATTAAGGAATATAATATGTACTGTCGTACGCCTCGGTGTGTTTACGCGACAGCCACGGTGAACGGATCGACCTGGAGCACGACGAAGGCCTGCTGGTAGGGGTTACTACCCGTACTTCTCTCCACGTGCCCATCCAGGGTAACGTCCCAAGCTTATCGATATGGTCGAACAGTGAAAGGGTGCTTTATTGGTCACTTATCTTGGGGGTCATCGTCGCTCTTCAGCCAGCGTGATCGGGTGCTTGCTCTTTTTTTTGATGACACTAATTCTTACATTGGGCGCTGGTTTGCTTTGTCCGCCGACGGCTGCGGCCCAGTCCCCTCGCTTTTCACAAACCTGCCCTGCACTCTCATTCGGCGATTGCGCGCAGTTCCAAGACTACTGGGACCACGCAACGATGTCACAACATTACGACTGCCCCTTTCCTAGTGCCGCTAAGCAGTGTTGGGATAGCAGCGGCTATATAATTAAAGGTTGCCACGCGAGCCCGCTAGGGCTGGACTTCATAGCAGCGCATGACATTTTCTCGGATCTGTTTAGAAAGGCGTATGCCGCCGGAGAGTTCAGCAGGGCGCCTGCCCTAATGTATATCTGGGAGGACGTAGATGCAACCTTGATGGATATTTTATATCCCATATCAAATCGGCAGCAGATAGAGGCAGACGTGTCGGCATTAACTCTTAAAGACGCAATCGCGATAGCTACAATCGCAGTGAAATACTCTTCTGATTTTCCACCTGTCTTGAGGATTTTGTCGACAATAGCTATCAATGTTTCCGCATGCACAGATCTAGAGAGACGAATTCCCGGTTTTGTGCGGACAGTCCTGTCACAGGCGATGACGTTGGCCGGAGTCTGGTTGGTGGAAGGCCCCGTAGGCGATCCTGTGGATACCAATCTTGTTTATGATGGCCCTGTCGACATGCATTTCAATGCAGCGCGAGCCGACTGCGGCGGGAGCGCGGCGCGCCCGACAATTCTCTTTCAGGGCGATCGTAAGGACGGGACTAGTTTCAGTTATCAGCTTGACGTTGGGGGCAACCCGATAGCGTTCACGGGCAATCGCGTCAAGGTAACATTGATAAAGAAAACCGCGGATTGGACCCGGTATCTTTGTGCTGCCGGGACGATTTCTATTAATAACTGATTTAGCGATAGACATGCGAAAAGGTCTGCTGATGAATTGGTACAAACTGGCCAAGGTGGGGTGGTTCATTGGCTGCACCGTTGCCTGCTTATTGTCATCCGCCCGCGCAGACGATCTGACCGACCGCGATGTACTTTGGCGACAAAATGCCTTCCTCTGCGCTATAGCCTCTCCGACGTTCCCGTCCAAGGAAATCGTGGGTCAGCCCCTGGACTGCGACGATGGTGACATGACTCTTTTCAATGGCCTGCTTTGCGCCGCTGGAGAATCAGAGGGATGTGATGCAGTCGCGCGTTCCCAGGGAACCAATGGTCGATGGTGGCGGTCTCCGCGGCGGATTGGTTGGGAGGCGCCTGCTTATGACGTATCGTTCTCTCCTGACCAGTCGTTGGGGGTATTGCTATATTCTGTTCAAACCGGTGATGCTGTAAGATTCTCACGTTGGTTATCCTGGTTAGAGGCGAATCGTCCATGTCTCGCTAAGGTCGGCGGCACGTGTGTCCAATTAGGTTGGCTGCGCTTCTGTACAGACGATCCAGATAAGCGCTGCACACTTCGCCCAGCCGATTGTGTTCGCATCGAGGAAGTAGCGCGGAAACTCAGCGTCGATGGCACGCTGTGCAGGCGCATCATGCGCGAACTTCATATGCCAGAAGATGTACTCCTGCCCCTTGGCGAATTTCTAATTGGCGCCGCAACTGTCGATGATCCAGGCTATCCTCAACATCTGGTGGGTGTCGACATAATGCTCGCCAGACGACTCGACGTGGATCTTAGCAAAGTCGATCAAGCCGCAGCTATTCTTTTTGGGCGCACGTCCGACAACGCGTTCTTTCGCTATCTTTATGAAGGCGCGACCCAAGAAGTCAAAGCAGACGCTCTCACGACATGTCCAGCTCCCGACCGCCTGTCCATCAATCGATTTCAATGGACTTGGGAGCGTGAGACAAAGGCTAACTCGTGGGCAGAAAGCATGTATTGGGAGTGCATTTTTCTTGGCGATTTACTCCGTCAATGAAAGCGGGCGGTGCGGTCGGTCCGCCGAACCATTCAGGGGGATACAAAATGCAGCGGCTATTATTAATGACACTCGTCTAGCGGCGGCGAACGGCTTCGCGGTGGCCGAGGAATACATCGACGTTGAAACTGCCAAGCAGACAGGCCGCACCGCCTTCGGCGAGATGGTAGCGTATCTCAAGGCGCATCCATCCGTTCGCGTGGTGCTGGTCGAGAAGACCGACCGGCCTTATCGCAACCTCAAGGATCGGGTGACGGTCGACGAACTGGACGTGGCATCTGGCCGACCGAAACGCCGCTGGGCTATCGCAACATCACCGGCCCGGACGGCAAGAAGAATCATCGCCGTCGATCCAGCGCTCTCGCCGGTCGTGGCGCGGCTGTTTGACTAGTATGCGCGCGGCGACGTTTCGTTGAAGGAAGCGGCGCGCAAGGCGCACGCGGCGGGTCTGGTCTATCCCAAGAGCGGCGCAAAGGTGGCGCGAGGAGCAGAGCCGCTGCCACCGCGAGATCGAACGGCTTCTTGACCTCGCCCGGAACGCGCAAAGCCTGTTCTCGGCGCAGGAACCGCGCGAAAAACGCCGGTTGCTCAACTTCGTGCTATCGAACTGCACCTGGGAGGATGGCGAAGTGGTCGCTACGTTCCGCCAACCCTTTGACATGCTTGCGAAAACCTTAACTGCCGCTGCAAACTTTGGGCCGGACGAGAGAGCCAAATTGGCGAAAAATGAGGTTTGGCTGGGGAACCTGGATTCGAACCAGGACTAACGGGGTCAGAGTCCGTGGGTCTACCGTTAACCTATTCCCCAGCAGGCGCGGTTGTTGAAAACCGCGCGGGCAGGGCGACGATATCGCCGCGCGTGCCTTGTAGCCGCCGCCGGGATTACGGTGACGGTGCATCATTTTCCTTTCGCCGCGTGCCTCGTTTTCCGGGTTTTCACGGCTTTGCCGATTTGCCTGGCGATGCTCTCGGCCCCAGGGGCGCATTGAAAACCGCGCCATCGGCGACGCGGCAATACTCGATGAGCAGTTCTTGTGAAACCATAGTCTTTCGGACGTGAAAACGCTTTGGCTCACCCGTACGGTGCCGGCGATGCGGCAGACCGGGAACGCGGGCAAGGTGCACCATGCGGCGGGAGCCACATGGTAAACAGTGCACTCACCGTAATTCTGATCTATACTCCGGACATCGGCCCGAACGCCTACGGCAAGCCGAAGGGCGGATGAAGCGCTTGATAGAGTTCTCTTTGTAGTCATGGGGCGATGTTAAGATGTTAGCCTCCGACCTGACCAAATTTATCGAGCAGGATCATCTGGCTCTGGATGCCTTCGTAAAGGGCGATCCTGAGCCCTTGAAAAACCTCTACTCGCGACAGGACGACGTCATTATTGCCAATCCCTTTGGCCCGCCGGCGAAGGGATGGAGAAAGGCCGCTGAGACCATGGAACGGGCCGCCACCAATTACCGGCACGGCAAGGCCATCGGCTTTGAGCGCATCTCGGAGTATGCGACAGCCGACTTGGGATACATCATCGAGGTCGAGCGGCTCCAATCCAAGGTCGGCGGTGGCAACAAACTGGTGCCGATTGCGCTTCGAGTCACCACCATATTCCGGCGCGAGGAAGGCACGTGGAGGATCGTCCTTCGTCATGCCGATCCGATAACCTCGGCACGCCCGCCGACGTCCATTGTCGGGGAGTAGAAGGGTTGCCGGAGAGGTTTTAGGAACTACGGTGACAGTGCACCATTTTTCTTTTCGCCGCCTGCCTCGTTTTCCGGGTTCTCACGGCTTTGCCGATTTGCTCGCCGATACTCTCGGCCCACGGGCGCATTGAAAAACCGCGACATCGGCGACGCGGTAATGCTCGATCAGCAGTTCTTATGGAACACATAGTCTTCGGAGTCTTCGGACGTGAAAACACTTTGGCTCGCCGGTACGGTGCCGGGGAGACGCGGCAGACCGGGAACGCGGGCAAGGCTTCGTTGATCAGCGGTATTCCGGGGAACAGATGCAAGCGAGCGCATCTATTTTCCTTCAAACGCCGTTACGAACCCGTTCCGAATTGGTCAGGGCTTCGCCGAGGCGGCCCACCGCTTGTTTCAGTGCCTTTTCCGCGGAATCGGTTAGCGATTTAGCGCCGCCCTCGCAGAGGACACCTGCATCGCCTTGTGCATTTCCCTGACCTTCCACAGTTGAACCGAGCAATCGACCTTTTCGACCGTCAACAGTTATCGAAGCAACCAAGTCAACATCGGTTTCTATGCCGGCAGACCAAAAACCTGGTACAACCCGCAGTCGGGCATTCATCTCTTCGCCTTTGACCATAATCATCCCACGGCTCTTACGCTCCGCGAGGCCAGCGGCATCGACTGGCTGATCCACGATCTCGAGTTCTGTGACGAGGGATTCCAGCGTCTTGCGGACAGATCCGGAGAAACCGCTTCGCATATCGATCGGGTAACTGTGAGCGGCGCAATTTAGATCCGAAGGCTTGATCGATCTATTTAGCGCGGCGGAGTCTATAAACAGCAGATATTTTCCAGGGAGCTTTTCGCCGTAGCTCGAATAAACGTTATAAGCGGCGATTGGCATTGGCTCGGCTTTATATTGACAGCCGGCAAGCGCAAATGCGGCCGCAAAAACGGCCAACTTTCTATATTTCATCCCCAGCCCTCCCCAGGCAAAGGGAAGCATCGCGCAAGATCACCGCAGACGCAAGCATCGCCCTACACAAGTGTCGGGCAAAATCGTGTCTATGTTATTGAAAGAGAATCAACTGGCTGGGGAACCTGGATTCGAACCAGGACTAACGGAGTCAGAGTCCGTGGGTCTACCGTTAACCTATTCCCCAGCAGGCGCTTGTCGCGCAGGGTGGGCCGCCAGGCAGCCGCGCGGCCCTTGTAGCCGCCGCCGGAAAATAGTCAACCCTGTGTTGGGGTTCAATCGTCGGCTTCCGGTGCTTCAACTCTCGCTGCGGCTGTATTGCGAGTGCTCGAAGAATAGCACCACGCCGAGCGCGATCAGCAGCGGGATGATCAGGTAGAACAGCCGGAACACCAGCAGCGCCGCCAGCACGCCGACCTGGTCCATATGTGACAAGCCCGCGAGAAACACCACCTCGAACACGCCCAGCCCGCCCGGCGCATGCGAGATCTGCGCGATCGAGAACGACACCAGGAAAACGCCGAGCACGATGAAATAGCCGGGATTGCCGGTGGCGGGCAGGGCGAAGAAGATGATCGCCGCCGCCGCCAGCAGTTCGATCGGGCCGACCAGCAATTGCCGCGCCACGATCGGCAGCGCCGGATAATGCAGCTGAAAGCTGCCGATCCTGAGTGGTCTCAGATGCAGCCAACTGCCGAATATGTAGGCCGCCACCACGAGCAGCATGGCGAGCCCTGCTGCTTGCGACAGCCGGTGATGCGGCGTGCCGGAAAACCGGTCGATCACGTCGGGCTCGAGCAGCAGGACGATGCTTGAGACGAACAGCGTCGACAGCACGAAGGTGATCCAGCAGATCGCCACCAGAATGCCGACGTCCTGCCCGGTCAGGCCCCTGGTGCCGTAGGCGCGGTAGCGGATCACCGCACCGGAAAACACCGAGCCGCCGATATTGTGCGACAGCGCGTAGGTGGTGAACGAGCAGAAGGTGACGAACAGCCACGATACTTTCTTGCCGATGTGCAGCAACGCGATGTGGTCGTAGCCGGCGAGCGAGGCATAGGCGATGACCGAGCTCAGCGCCGCCAGTACCCAGCCGCGCGCCGGGATGGCGATTATGCCGGCCCAGACATCGTCAAGCGAGATGCCGCGCAATTCGTGCAGCAGCAGCCACAGCGAGAACACCACCGCGGCGATGCCGATGACGGGCCAGAAATAGCGCCTCCAGTTCATGGCATGACGATCATGCGTTGCAGCCCGTACCGTTTTCCGGTTCGCAGCAGGCAAACCGCCCGCGTTGCCGAATGATTTACCCTCCATTTCAGAAATGCCTCATTGAAGCCGGCTATTCAACCGGGAAGGCGCGTTGTGGCGCTCGCGCCTTCCCTTCTCCCAAGGGGACAAGGGCTCACCGACGTCGCCGCCTTCACGCCGCCGGCAAAATTCGCCGCGAGCGCTCTTGGTGATCCGGCCGTGCGCTGATAGTCTGGCGGCAACTTGAACATGTAAAAGCGCCTGCTGCGTCCGGTCTCCGGTTCGCGCGGTGCCGGAAGGAACGACAGTGGAAGACCACGACGCCGGCGCTGGCGCGCCGGAAGTGGGCGTGTCCAGGGGTTCGCCGACGCCGTCCGGCCAGGCAAGCCCATCCACCGGACGCTACGGCCGTCAGGTGCAACCCTGGTCCGGCAATGGACAGGCTGGCGACACGTCCCACGATCACAAGGGTCAGAACGGCCCGCATCAGAACGGCAAACCCAAGAAACGGCGCAAGCGCCGGCGCGGGCGCAAGGTTTTCGCACGCGACGAGACTCGTCCGCTGGCGGCCGGCGCTTCGGTGCCCGCCGCCAACGAGGCCCCGGCCGCGCGCCCGCCCCAGCCAGCGGCTTACGCGCCTCCGCCCTCAGCTCCGCCAAGGCCGGGGCAAGGTGCCCGCACACCGCCGCCGCTGCAGGAATTGCCGGTGTTTGCCGCGCTCGATCTCGGCACCAACAATTGCCGGCTGCTGGTCGCGGTGCCGACGCGCCATGGCCAGTTCCGCGTCATCGATGCCTTCTCGCGCATCGTCAGGCTGGGCGAGGGCCTTACCGCCAATGGCCGGCTCGGCGACGCCGCAATGGACCGCGCGGTCGAGGCGCTGAAGATCTGCGGTGACAAATTGCGCAACCGCAAGGTCAGGAAAGCCAGGCTGATCGCCACCGAGGCCTGCCGAACCGCCGCCAATGGCGTCGAGTTCCTCGAGCGCGTCGAGCGCGAGGCCGGCCTGAAGCTCGAGATCATCGACCGCCAGACCGAGGCGCGGCTGGCGGTGTCGGGCTGCGGTTCGCTGGTCGAGCGCGACACGCAAGGCGTCGTGCTGTTCGACATCGGCGGCGGCTCGTCCGAAATCGCGCTGATCGACCTCACCGGTCAGCGCTCGCCAAGGCTTGCCAACCATATCGTCTCGTGGACGTCGCTGCCGGTCGGCGTCGTCTCGCTGGCCGAGCGTTTTGGC
Source organism: Mesorhizobium sp. M0968 (assembly GCF_040319065.1). Taxonomy (NCBI): domain Bacteria; kingdom Pseudomonadati; phylum Pseudomonadota; class Alphaproteobacteria; order Hyphomicrobiales; family Phyllobacteriaceae; genus Mesorhizobium; species Mesorhizobium sp. M0968. The sequence continues at coordinate 368,671 of NZ_JAMYNL010000005.1, read as the reverse complement.
GGCCGCACGGTGACACGCGAGATCTTTGGCGCCATGGTCGAGGATGTCGCAATGCGGCTGCGCGCCTTCGACGGGCGTGATCGGCTGAGCCACCTCCTGGCCAGCCCGAAATTCCATTTGCTCGGCACATCGGGCACTGTGACGACGCTGGCCGGCGTCCATCTCGATCTCGAACGCTATGACCGCCGCCGCGTCGACGGGCTGTGGATGGATCGCGACAGCGTCGACCGCATGGTCGAAAAACTGGTCGGCTGGGATTTCCAGCAACGCGTCGCCAACCCTTGCATCGGCGCCGACCGCGCCGACCTGGTTCTGGCCGGCTGCGCCATATTGGAGGCGATCCGCGCCGTCTGGCCGTCGGAGCGGCTGCGTGTCGCCGACCGCGGCCTGCGCGAGGGCATATTGAGCGAATTGATGGCCGATGACGGCGTCTGGCGGCGAGGCAGAGCATGATCCCGAAAAGTGGCTGCCGGTTTTCGGACAAGATCATGCTCAAACAAGCAATCAAGCAATGACCAAGAAACCGGAAAGACCGAGCTCCGCCGGCATTCGCGTGCTGAAGACGAAGATCAAGAAGAAAAGCGGCCTGAAGGAATCGTCGCGCCGCTGGCTGCAGCGCCACATCAACGATCCCTATGTCCAGCGCTCGAAGGCCGACGGCTATCGCTCGCGCGCCGCCTACAAGCTGATCGAGATCGACGACAAGCACCATCTGCTCAAGCCAGGCATGAAGGTGATAGACCTTGGCGCGGCACCCGGCGGCTGGTGCCAGGTCGCCGCCGCGCGTACCAAGTCGACCGCGGAACACCCGAACGTCGTCGGCATCGATTACCTCGAGATGGACGCCGTGCCGGGCGCGCCGGTGCTGCTGATGGATTTCCTCGATCCGCAGGCACCCGAAAAGCTGGCCGAGACGCTGGGCGGCCAGCCCGACATCGTGCTCTCCGACATGGCCGCACCGACCACCGGCCACAAACGGACCGACCACATCCGCACCATGCATCTGTGCGAGGTGGCGGCCGATTTCGCGCTGTCGGTATTGAAGCCAGGCGGACATTTCCTCGCCAAGACGTTTCAGGGCGGCGCCGAGAACGAATTGCTGGCGAAACTCAAGCGGAATTTCCGCTCGGTCCATCACGTCAAGCCGCCGGCCTCACGCGATGAGTCGGTGGAGCTTTATTTGCTGGCGAAGGATTTTAAGGGGTAGCGCCCTTTCCTTCTCCCCTTGTGGGAGAAGGTGGCCTCGCGAAGCGAGGTCGGATGAGGGGTGTTCCAGCTTGGCAACACGCTTGCAGTTATCATCGCCTCATTTCTTCCAACACCCCTCAACCGTCTCGGCGCTGCGCGCCGATCCACCTTCTCCCACAAGGGGAGAAGGGAAGGGGTCCTCAACTCCCCGGCGGGCTCACCGGCTCCAGTGTCTTCGGCGGCGTCAACCGGCCATGTCCAGACACGGCATTGCCGGCGTCCGGGGCCAGCCGCATGAACGACAGCGAGGCTGCCGCCGACACCGCCGCTACGATGAAGAAGGCGGTGTGGAAGTCGCTCAGCGTCAGCGGGCCACCATGGATCTTGGTTGACACTTCCAGGATGCCGCCGGCCAGCGCCACACCGAGCGCGATCGCCAACTGCTGGAACACCGCGGTGATCGGCGTCGCCTTGCTGGTGTCGGCGGCCGAAATCTCGGCGTAGGCAAGCGCATTGATGCCGGTGAAGAACATCGAGCGGATAAAGCCCCCGGCGAGCAGCATGGCGAGGATCAGCCCGTAGGGCGTGTCGGGTGTGAACAGACCGTTGATGGCGATGGACGCGGCAGCGATGAGCGAGCCTGAAATCAGCACCCGGCGGAAGCCGGCGACCCTGAAGATCAGCGCGGTGACGAATTTCATGCCTATGGCGCCGATTGCCGAGACGAAGGTGATCATGCCGGACTGGAACGGCGTCAGCCCGAAACCGATCTGGAACATCAGCGGCAACAGGAAAGGTACGGCACCAATGCCGATGCGGAACAGTCCGCCGCCGAGCACCGACGAGCGGAACACCCGATTGCGAAACAGCTCGAGCGCCAGCAGCGGGTTCTTGGCGCGGCGCGCGTGCAGCAGGTAAAGCACCGCCGATGCCAGCCCGACGGCAACGGTGATAAAGCCGGCGACTGGCGGCAGAGCCGGCAGGCTGACCACCGACAGGCCGAACACGATGCCCGATGCCGCCAGCCCGCTCAGCACGAAACCGATGAGATCGAGCGGCGGCGTCTGCGCGGCGTCGGTCTTCGGCAGGAAACGCGTGGCCAGCCAGATGCCGATCAGCCCGATCGGCACATTGATCAGAAAAATCCAGTGCCAGGAAAAATAGGTGGTGATGAAGCCGCCGACCGGCGGGCCGACCAGGGGGCCGACCAGAGCCGGGACAGTCAGCCACGACATGGCGGCGACGAGCTCGCTTTTCGGCGTCGCGCGTACCAGCACCAGGCGTCCGACCGGCGTCATCATGGCGCCGCCAATACCTTGCAGGAAACGTGACACCACGAAAGCCGGCAGCGAATTGGAAATGGCGCACGCGACCGAACCGACGATGAACACGGCGATCGCGGCGCGGAAGACATTCTTGGCGCCGAAGCGGTCGGCCATCCAGCCGCTGATCGGAATGAAGATCGCCAGCGATACCAGATAGGCGGTCAGCGCCAGCTTGAGCGCGATCGGGCTGGTGTGGATGTCGATGGCGATCGCCGGCAACGATGTCGCAATGACGGTCGAATCCATGTTTTCCATGAATAGAGCGACCGCCAGGATAAGCGGAATGGTGCGGTTCACGATGGATCCGGCCTTGAAATGTGCGTCGCGATTGCTTGCCGGCCCTGGGGGCCAAACCGACAGGTAGGGCGGTTATCATGGTTTGGCCCGGATGTCGTATTAATTTGCTGTCACGTTTGTGCGACCGCAAGTCCCGCAGCCCCTGGGGCAAAATGCAGCTTCGCCACTACACAACCATCGGCTTTTCAACGGCCACGGGACGTGTTACGAGCCAGCGCCAATCCTGAAAGGGAAGAAGACGAGTCGGCGCTGTCCATCCAGGGCGAGCGCCTTTCCTGCATTCCGAGGGCTGGCCATGGCAAAAATCATCGAGACGTCCACCGGCGCATTGGCGCTGACCTTTGACGACGTGCTGCTGCAGCCGGGTCATTCCGAGGTCATGCCCGGCGAGACCGACATCCGCACCCGCATCGCCGGCGACATCGACCTCAACGTGCCGATCCTGTCGGCCGCCATGGACACGGTTACCGAGGCGCGGCTCGCCATCGCCATGGCCCAGGCCGGCGGCATCGGTGTCATCCACCGCAATTTCTCGCCGGCCGAACAGGCCGAGCAGGTGCGGCAGGTGAAGAAATTCGAGTCCGGCATGGTGGTCAACCCGGTCACCATCGGTCCCGAGGCGACGCTTGCCGATGCGCTGGGTCTGATGCGCACCTACAGCATTTCGGGCATTCCGGTGGTCGAGAACGGCGGCACCGGCGGCCACACGGTCGGCCGGCTCGTCGGCATCCTGACCAACCGCGACGTCCGCTTCGCGTCCGATCCGGCGCAAAAGGTCTATGAGCTGATGACCCGCGAGAACCTGATCACGGTCAAGGAGAACGTCGATCAGGACGAGGCCAAGCGGCTACTCCACCAGCACCGCATCGAGAAGCTTGTTGTGGTCGATCGGGACGGCAATTGCGTCGGGCTGATCACGGTCAAGGACATCGAGAAGTCGCAGCTCAACCCGCACGCCACCAAGGATGCGCAGGGGCGCTTGCGCGCAGCCGCCGCCACCAGCGTCGGCGATGACGGTTTCGAACGCGCCGAGCGCCTCATCGACGCCGGCGTCGACCTTCTCGTGATCGACACCGCGCACGGTCATTCGCAGCGCGTTCTGGATGCGGTGACGCGGGCCAAGAAACTGTCCAACTCGGTTCGCATCCTGGCCGGCAACGTCGCCACCGCGGAAGGCACCTTGGCGCTGATCGATGCCGGCGCCGACGCGGTCAAGGTCGGCATCGGACCAGGCTCCATCTGCACCACCCGCATCGTCGCCGGCGTCGGCGTGCCGCAGCTCTCGGCGATCATGTCGGCGGTCGAGACGGCGCAGAAATCCGGCGTTTCGGTCATTGCCGATGGCGGCATCAAATATTCGGGCGATCTCGCCAAGGCGCTGGCCGCCGGCGCAAGTGCTGCGATGATCGGCTCGCTGCTGGCCGGCACGGACGAGAGCCCGGGCGAGGTCTATCTGCACCAGGGCCGCTCGTTCAAAGCCTATCGCGGCATGGGCTCGGTCGGCGCGATGGCGCGCGGCTCCGCCGATCGTTATTTCCAGGCCGAGGTACGCGACACGCTGAAACTGGTCCCGGAAGGCATCGAAGGGCAGGTGCCGTACAAAGGACCTGTGTCTGGCGTGCTGCACCAGCTTGCAGGCGGCCTGAAAGCCGCTATGGGTTATGTCGGTGGCCGCGACCTTGCCGATTTCCGCGAGCGCGCCACTTTTGTGCGGATATCCAATGCCGGACTTCGTGAAAGCCACGCCCATGACGTCACGATTACCCGCGAAAGCCCGAATTATCCTGGCGGAGCCTGACCGTCATGCGTCTTGGCGCAATCTGACGGCAATGATCCTGCGGCTGTCGCGCCACGCGGCCGCACTCTGTGTCGCCACCGTGGTGGTTTTCATCATCATGACGGCGATGGAGTTCCTCTATTTTCGCCGATTGAGCGGCGGTCTGCCGTCGCTCGACATGCGCTATACCGGTTTTACCCCGGATGAGGGCATGGCCTGGCTAACAGCCCTCGGCCGGCGCGGCAGCGAAATTATTCTCGTCTGGCATTACCTGACCTTCGACCTGCTGTTTCCGGCGCTGCTGTCGCTGACGATGGTCAGCCTGATCCTGGCCACGGGCCGGCGGCTGAAGAATTTCCGTGCACTGCCTGCGCAAACCCAGTCGATATTCGCGGTTGTGCTGGTGCTGCCCTACCTGCTTACCGACTATGCCCAGAATATCGCCGTGGCTCGTCTTTTGTCCGATTTTCTGTCGGCCAATCCGGATTCGCTATCCTTCGCCTCGGCGCTGATCGTCACCAAATTCGCCCTACTGGCGATACCAGTGACCGTCACTGCGGCTTTCACTCTGATGGCTCAGAAACGGTCTTGAAGGCTGGGTGACAGAGACAGGGGGCATCTTGAACCAGACCGCGATCTTCTGGCCGATGCTGGCGCAGGTGCTGCTGGTCTATATCGTCTATATCGTAATGGGCCGGCGCCGCTATGGTGCGGTCAGATCGGGCGAAGCCAAGACCGGTCAGTTCAAGACGCGCTCGACGGAGCCTGGTTCCAGCGTCACCGTCGCCGACAATCTGAGCAACCAGTTCGAACTGCCGGTGCTTTTCTACGTCTTATGCTTGACGCTGCACGTGACCAATGGCGTCAATTACCTGACCTTGGCACTGATGTGGATCTTTGTCGTCTCTCGCTATTTTCACGCATCGGTCCACTTGACCAGCAATCAGCTAATCCTGCGCAGCAGGGCATTCTACCTGGGCGCGGTGGTTCTCGCACTTGGCTGGATATGGGTGGCGCTGCATCTGCTCGGCTTGGTCTGAGCAGATCAAGGCTGCACGTCGAACACAGCGATCTTGCGCTTGTCGAACCTGATGGCGAGTTCACCGCGCACAAGCTTGAGCGCGGCCTCGCCGAAGACGGCGCGCCGCCAGCCTTGCAATGCCGGCACGTCGGCTTCCTCGCCCTCGGCAGCGATGCGGTCGATGTCGTCACTGGAGGCGAGTACCTTGGATGCGACGCCCTCCTTTTCGGCAACGATCCGCAGCAGCACCTTCAGCAACTCCGCCGCGGCGCTTGACCCCTCCGGCGGCTGGAAGCTCTTCGGCAGCTTCGGCATCTCTTCCCTGGGCAGGGCAAGGGCAGCGTTTACCGCGCCAAGCAGTGCCGTCGCCGTCGACGAGCGCTCCCAGCCCTTCGGCGTGGTACGCAGCTTGCTCAGCGCCGCAGCGTCGCGCGGCGCCTGCTGCGCCACTTCGTAGATAGCATCGTCCTTGAGCACCCGGCCGCGCGGCACGTCGCGCTCGCGCGCTTCGCGTTCGCGCCAGGCGGCCACCGCCTGCACGATCGCCAGTTCCTGCGGCTTGCGCAGCCGCATCTTGAGCCTCTTCCAGGCATCCTCGGGATGCGGATCGTAGGTCTCGCGCGAGGTCAGCACGTCCATCTCCTCGTTCAGCCAGTGGGCGCGGTTTTCCCGCACCAGCTCGGCGCTGAGATGCTTGTAGACCTCGATCAGGTGGGTGACGTCGGCGAGCGCGTAGTCGAGCTGCTTTTCGGACAGCGGACGGTGGCGCCAGTCGGTGAAGCGCGAGGACTTGTCGAGCCGCGCTCCGGTGATGCGCTGCACCAGCTGGTCGTAGGAGACGCTGTCGCCGAAGCCGCAGACCATTGCCGCGACCTGGGTGTCGAACACCGGATGCGGCACCAGATCGCCGAGATGCACGATGATTTCGATGTCCTGGCGCGCCGCATGGAAGACTTTGACGATCGCCTCGTTGGACATCAGCCTGAAGAACGGTTTCAGGTCGATGTCGGGCGACAGCGGATCGATCAGCGCGGTCACCCCGGGCGCTGCCATCTGGATCAGGCACAGGATCGGCCAGAAGGTCGTTTCGCGAATGAATTCGGTATCGACGGTGACGAATTCCGCCTTTTCGAAAGCGGCAATAGCGGTCTCGAGTTCTTTCTGGGTGGTGATGACGTGCATCAAATCGCTTTTGGCAAGGGATAGGGTCTCTTTCAATTTCAGCCGCGCGCGCTTTCGTCAAGCGCAAGCACCTCTATCCAGGCTTTGCGGGTTCATCGGGATCGGCATTCCGCTTCGCCAGCCGGGCAAAAACCGTCGAAGTGCGCAACAGCGCCGTAAAACGGCTGCGATGGGTGGCCGGCACGGCGGAGCGCGCCTGCATCCGGTAAAGGATGACGGCCACGAAGATCGCATAGACGGTGGCGCTGAACACGAACAGCGCGCTCGGCCCGAAAAATTGCATCACCGTCGAGGCTACGAACGGCCCGCCAATGGCGCCGAAGGAATAAAACAGCATCAAGGCCGCGTTGATCAGCACGAACTCGCCCTTGTCGGCGCGGTCGTTGGAATGCGCCGCTGACAACGAATAGAGCGGCATGGCGAAGCAGCCGAAGATGAAGACGAGCAGGAAGTTGAGAAACGGGCTGCCGCCTGCCACGAATGCCAGCGCCAGTGCCGCCACCATCGCACAGCACGTCGTCATCAGCAGCACCGAGCGCCGGTCCCAGCGGTCGGAGAGATAGCCAAGCGGGTATTGTATGATGGCGCCGCCGAAAATGCCGACGCTGACGAAGGTGACGACGTCGGCGACCGACATGCCGATCTGCTCGGCATAGACCGGCGACAGGGTGCGAAAGGCGCTGTTTGTGACGCCGACGGCGATACAGCCGAAGCAGCCGAGCGGCGAGATCCGCCAGACGCGCGCCAAATCGAGCTTGACGTCTTCCGGCGGCGTCGGATTGGAGCGGTCGCCGAGCGAAACCGGCACCAGCGAAACGGTGATCATCATCGACATGATGGCGAAGATGGCAAAGCCGCCGGCGCCGAAGATCGGGATCAGGAACTGGGCGCCCGTCACCGAGCCGATGTCGACCATCCGGTAGATGGCAAGCACCCGCGCCCGGTCGGTGTTCGTGACGCCGGAATTCAGCCAGGCTTCCATGATGGTGAACAGGCCGGCAAAGCAGAACCCGCCGGCAAAGCGCACGGCGCACCACATCACCGGATCGATGACCAGCACCAGAAGCAGCGTTCCCGCCGAGGCGATCGCCGCGAGTGCCGAAAAGGCGCGCACATGGCCGACGGACTTCATGATGCGGGTCACGGCAAGGCAGCCGAGCAGGAAGCCGGCGAAATAGAACGTGCCCATCAGGCCGATCGAGGAAGCGGGAAAACCTTCCTGCGCACCACGCAGCGCAATCAACGTGCTCTGCAGGCCATTGCCGCCGAGCAGGATGCCGGCGGCGATCAGGAGGGGGATCAGCGGGCGGATGGAGGACATGAAGGAAAGCCTGTCGTTGATCCTTCTTGAACCATCGCCTTCGCCAATGCCAGCGGCAATTCCCGGTGGCGTTGGGGCCAGCCGGGGGCCTTAACGCATGTCGCGCAAAAGTGTGCAGCGGTTTTGCGATAACGACATGCATAAAAACAAGAACCTAAAGCGCGTCGCCGAGGCCGATCGAACGCGACACGTTTTAGGTGCATTAACGAGGGGGAACTTGCGCTACCGCGTGGCGCCGGACCCTCCGTGTTGGGAACCAAGGCGTATCTTTGTAGTTCAGTGCTGGTGGGCGAATGCGCGTCTTGTGAGCTGCCGGTGTGCGGAGATGGTGTCAGGCATCGACGTCGTTTCTGCTGCCCGGCCTGAAGCTCCAAAGGGAGGTCCGCCATCATGAAATTTCATTCCGCATTTGCGGCATTTGCCGTGGCCGCAGTTCTGGCGGCCGGGCCGGCGCGGGCTGTCGACCTCGTCATGGTGTCCGGAGATACCGGCAACGGCCAGAGAATCCTTCGCGAGATCCTCGATCAATACGAGAAGACGACCGGCAACAAGGTTAGCGTCGTTCCGCTGCCCCCCTCGGCGACGGACCAGTTTGGCCAATACCGGCTCTGGCTTGCCGCCGGAAGCAGCGACGTCGACGTCTATCAAACGGACATCATCTGGGCCCCCCAGCTTGCAAGGCAGTTCATCGACCTGACCGAAGCGACCAAGGATGTCGTTGGCGCCCATTTCCCATCGATCATCAAATCGCAGACCGTGGACGGCAAGCTCGTCGCCTTGCCGATATTCACCGACGCTCCGGCGCTCTACTACCGCAAGGATCTCCTCGACAAATACGGCGCCAGGGTCCCGGCCAGCTGGGCTGAACTTGCCGATACCGCCAAGCTTGTCATGGATAAGGAGCGCGCGGCCGGCAACAAGGACATGTGGGGTTTCGTTTTCCAGGGCAACGCCTATGAGGGGCTGACCTGCGATGCACTCGAATGGGTGAAGTCGAACGGCGGCGGCCAGATTATCGAGCCGGACGGCACCATCTCCATCAACAATCCGCAAGCAGCTGCGGCGCTGGAAATGGCGAGGAGCTGGGTGGGAACCATCTCACCGCCCGGCGTTCTGGCCTACCAGGAAGAAGAGTCGCGCGGAGTCTGGCAGACCGGCAACGCCGTCTTCATGCGCAACTGGCCCTACGCCTACGCGCTTGGCAACAGCGAAAGCTCCCCCATCAAAGGCAAGTTCGAGGTGACGATGCTGCCGCCGGGGTCTGGTGAGGGCGCGCACCCGGCAGCAACGCTTGGCGGCTGGAATCTCGCGGTTTCCAAATATTCGAAGAACCCGGATGCAGCGATCGAGCTGGTCAAATGGATCGCCTCGCCTCAGATGCAGAAGTACCGCGCCTTGAAGGGGGCATATCTGCCGACCATCCAGGCACTCTATGACGATGCCGACATCGCCAGCGCCCAGCCGGTGATTCCGCGCTGGAAGGAAGTCGTCCTCAACGCGGTGCCGCGTCCCTCGGCCCAAGCCAAGAGCCGGTACAATGAGGCATCGAGCGAGTTCTGGACCGCCGTCCACAACACCATTTCCGGCGAGGGCACAGCCGCCGACAACCTTGCCGATCTGGAGTTCTCCTTGACCAGGCTCAAGGGCACCGCCTGGTGACCTCGCCGCGCTCAGGCTCGCTGCTGGCGCGTCAACGTACGCGCTCGGCATGGCTGTTGCTTGCCCCGATGCTCATCGTGCTCGCCGCCGTTGCCGGTTGGCCGTTGATGCGCACGATCTATTTCGGCTTCACCGACGCCTCGCTCGCCGACCTCGAAGCCCGCCGCTGGGTTGGCTTCGCCAACTATTTCTCCGTCGTGCAAATGCCGAGCGGCCGCGTCGTCTATGACGGGCTGCTCGCCGATCCGGTCTGGTGGCGCGCCGTCTGGAACACGGTGCGCTTCGCGGTGATTTCGGTGACCTGCGAGACGGTGCTCGGCATGATCGTCGCGCTGGTGCTCAACGCCAGGTTTCGCGGCCGCGGTATCGTGCGCGCCGCGATCCTCATCCCTTGGGCGATCCCGACGATCGTCTCGGCGAAAATGTGGCAGTGGATGCTCAACGACCAGTTCGGCATCATCAACGACGTCCTGCTCAAGCTCGGCCTGATCAGCACCAAGATCGCCTGGACGGCCAGCGCCGACACGGCGATGGTCGCCGTCCTTGTTGTCGACATCTGGAAGGCAACCCCCTTCATGGCGCTTCTCATTCTCGCCGGCCTCCAGATGCTTCCACAAGAAATCTACGAGGTCGCCAAGCTCGACGGCGTCGGCGCGTGGAGAATTTTCTGGAAGATCACTTTGCCGCTCATCCGACCGGCGTTGATGGTGGCCATGATCTTTCGCGGTCTCGATGCCCTGCGCATCTTCGATCTGATCTACGTGCTTACGCCAAACAACATACACACCAAGTCGATGTCGGTGTTTGCCCGCGAGAGCCTGTTTGAGTTCGACAAGTTCGCTTCCGGTTCCGCCGCCTCGACGCTTCTCTTCCTTATCCTCGCTCTGCTGACCATGCTCGTTCTTTGGCTCGGCCGGATAAGACTGGACAAGGACTATTGACCATGGGGGACTATTGATCATGGGGGACTACTGACCATGTGGATCGTCAAGCGCACGGCTTTCTACCTCCTCGTCGCCGTTATCGTCGTCGTCGCGGCGTTCCCGTTCTACTACGCCATCATCACCAGCCTGAAATCGGGGACGGCGCTCTTCCAGATCGACTATTGGCCGAAGACGATTACCTTCAGCAACTACAGGACCGTGTTCACCGAGGGGACCTTCCTGCGCAACCTCGTGAACTCGCTTTTCATCTCGAGCGCCGTTGTCGTCATTTCGCTGTTCCTCGGCGTCACCGCCGCCTATGCGCTGGCGCGCATCCGCTTCCGCGGCCGCTCGGCTCTGCTCCTCACTATCCTGTCCGTTTCGATGTTCCCGCAATTGGCGGTGCTTGCCGGGCTTTTCGAGCTGATCCGCATCTTCGGCCTCTACAATTCGCCGTTCGCGCTGATCTTGTCCTACATGATCTTCACCTTGCCGTTCACCGTCTGGGTGCTCACCGCCTTCGTTCGCGACCTGCCGATCGAGCTGGAGGAAGCGGCGATCCTCGATGGCGCCACGCCCTGGATCATCATCAGCCGCGTCTTCCTGCCGCTCATGTGGCCGGCGCTGGCGACCACCGGGCTTCTCGCCTTCATCGGTGCTTGGAACGAGTTCCTGTTCGCCCTGACGTTTACCTCCAGCAACGAGCAGCGAACCGTGCCGGTGGCGATCGCGCTGCTCTCCGGCAGCTCGCAGTTCGAGATCCCGTGGGGCAACATCATGGCCGCATCGGTGATCGTCACCGTGCCGCTCGTCGTCCTCGTTCTCATCTTCCAGCGCAAGATCATTTCCGGTCTCACGGCGGGCGGGGTGAAGGGGTGAGTGCATAGTTGAACTGCGGGCACAGAGCAGCGAACTCAGATTGACGCCTCGAGCATAAATTGATGCCGGTGGGAAAGGGGCGGGAAGAACGCGAACTCGACCCGGCTGCCGCTTGCCTTGACAAATGCACCCTCTCATGTGCTTTTCGCGCAAATTTTCAGGCTGGGCCATCATGCCTTGGCCGCAACCCAACATCCGGACTTTAAGAATGACAATGCATCGTTACCGCAGCCATACCTGTGCCCAATTGAGGAAGCTCGACGTCGGCTCGACCGTTCGCTTGTCGGGCTGGGTGCATCGCGTGCGCGACCATGGCGGCCTGCTGTTCATCGATTTGCGCGACCATTACGGCCTGACCCAGATCGTCGCCGATCCGGATTCGCCCGCCTTCAAGATTGCCGAGACCCTGCGCGGCGAATGGGTCGTCCGCGTCGACGGCGAGGTCAAGGCGCGCCTCGCCGACACCGTGAACCCTAATTTGCCAACCGGCGAGATCGAAGTCTTCGCGCGCGAGATCGAGGTACTGTCGGCCGCCAGGGAATTGCCCCTGCCGGTCTTCGGCGAGCCGGATTACCCAGAGGACATCCGCCTCAAATACCGCTTCCTCGACCTGCGCCGCGATACCCTGCACAAGAACATCGTCGCGCGCACCAAAATCATCGCCGAGATGCGCAAGCTGATGGGCGAGGTCGGCTTCACCGAATTCTCGACGCCGATCCTGACCGCCTCGTCGCCGGAAGGGGCGCGCGACTTTCTGGTGCCGTCGCGCATCCACCCCGGCACTTTCTATGCGCTGCCGCAGGCACCGCAGATATATAAGCAGCTGATCATGGTGTCCGGCTTCGACCGCTACTTCCAGATTGCGCCCTGCTTCCGCGACGAGGACCCGCGCGCCGACCGTCTGCCGGGTGAATTCTACCAGCTCGACGTTGAGATGAGCTTCGTCGAGCAGGAGGATGTGTTCACCACCATGGAGCCGGTGATGCGGGGGGTGTTCGAGACCTTTGCCGCCGGCAAGCCGGTGACGGAGAAGTTTCCGCGCATCGCCTATGATGTCGCCATGCGCAAATACGGCACCGACAAGCCGGACCTGCGCAACCCGATCGAGATGCAGGCCGTCTCGGATCATTTTCGCGACTCTGGCTTCAAGGTATTTGCCAACATCCTTGCCAACGATCCGAAGGCCGAGGTCTGGGCCATTCCGGCCAAGACCGGCGGGTCTCGCGCCTTCTGCGACCGCATGAACTCATGGGCGCAAGGCGAGGGTCAGCCCGGCCTCGGCTACATCTTCTGGCGCAAGGAGGGCGAGAAGCTCGAAGGCGCCGGGCCGCTGGCCAAGAACATCGGCGAGGAGCGCACGGAGGCGATCCGACAACAACTCGGCCTCGCCGATGGCGATGCCGCCTTCTTCGTCGCCGGTGATCCGAAGAAGTTCGTCTCCTTCGCAGGAGCGGCGCGCACCCGCGCCGGCGAGGAGCTCAATCTTGTCGACCGCGACCGCTTCGAATTGTGCTGGATCGTCGACTTCCCGTTCTTCGAATGGAACGAGGAGGAGAAGAAGATCGACTTCGCGCACAATCCTTTCTCGATGCCACAAGGCGGCATCGATGCGCTTAACGGCGAGGATCTGCTCGGCATCAAGGCGTTCCAGTACGACATGGTCTGTAACGGTTTCGAGATCGCCTCCGGCGGCATCCGCAACCATCTGCCCGAAACCATGGTCAAGGCGTTCGAAACCGTCGGGCTGGACCGCGCGACGGTCGAAGAGCGCTTCGGCGGCCTTTATCGCGCCTTCCAGTATGGCGCGCCGCCGCATGGCGGCATGGCGGCCGGCATCGACCGCGTCGTCATGCTTCTGGTCGGCGCCAGGAACCTGCGCGAAGTGACTATGTTCCCGATGAACCAGCAGGCCTACGACCTGTTGATGAGCGCGCCGTCGGAAGCCAGCCCGCAGCAGCTTCGCGAATTGTCGCTGCGCGTGGTGGCGACGAAGAAAGAGGTTTAGAAAACGCTCCGAACCGGTGCTGTTGATTCATAAAAAAGCCCGGCATCGCTGCCGGGCTTTTTGCTTGAAGCCTGTCTCGGTCAGTCTTCGTTTGCCGTAACCGTCACGCCGAGCGTTTTCGGCAGGTCGAGCGGGTTGGACATGGCGCCCGCCATGATCAGCGCGAACGGCACCGCTGCCGGCGGCTCGGCCGAGACCTCGATGCTTTGCGGATCGTCGAGGAACTTGTTGACCGCGGCCGAAACCTGCGCGGTCAGTTCCGGATTGTTGAGCTGCGCCATGCCGAAGGGCACGATCGCCTTGGCCTGGTTGGCGATGTCCTTGCCGGACATGCCTTGCTGCTTGCCGGCATAATCGAGCACCTTTTTGGTCAGCGAATCGTCGTCGAAGCGGATCGAGGCGCTGTTGAACGAAAGCTGCTGCAGCAGCCCGAGCATGGCCATGCCTTGCGCCGAATTGTCGGCGCCTTCGGGCTGCGCTGCCATCTTCTTCTGCATCTCCTGCAGTGATTTGATGACGTCCAGCGTGTAGCCGCCGAGATCGAAGGTCATGCCGAGCGTGCCGGCATTGTCGACCGATATTTCGTATTTCGACAAGTCCATCCTGCCGTCGGTAGGCTGCCAGGTGCCTTCCATCTCAAGATTGCCTGTTATGTTCTGGTAGCCGAGTGCGTTGATGACTTCCTTGGATTTCGGATCTTCGACCAGGGTCAGGTCGGCAGCGAATTTTTCCGTAGTGCCGGAAAACGCCATGGCCTTGCCGTCGGCCGGCGGCGTGATTGCGATGGCAAGCCCGTCCATCGAGAAAGCAGTTTTGTCAGCCACTTTGACTGTCATGTTGTCGAGCTCGGCCGATTTGTACATCATCAGCGAGCCCAGCGGACCGGTTGCGCCTTCGGCCGGAACCGTCATGTCGTGGATGACGAAGGGGCTGAGATTGAGCGTGACGCCATCTTCGCTGTGTTCGAACGGCGACGTCGATACGGTCGCGATTTGATAGCCGCCATTGGCTTCGGTCACACCTTCGAGCTTGACGTCGCCGATCTTGAGCGCCTCCTTTTCGGCCGCCGGTTTGACCGCTACGCCTTGCAGAATCATGCTGGAGGTGTCGCCGGTTACTCCGGTCCAGGAGAGGTCGACACCCTGCGCGGCGAGGGCAGCCTTCAGCCGGTCGGCGACCGCGGTATCCTGCGCGAATGCCGCATTCAGCGGCAGCGTCAGCAAAAAGGTCGAAAAAGCCAGTCTCTTAACAAGTGTCGAGTGTCTTTTAATAAGTGTCGAGTGTCTGATCGTCATCGAGAGCTCCCCTGAGAGTGTCCTGAAATTCTTTTCAAATCGTCGCGTCGTCACCATTCGGTGACGAACTGGACCGGAAAAAGGCGGGCCTCGGCACAATGGTCGAAAATCGCGGCCAAAGGCAAACCCGATCCATCAGCCTTGCGATAGAAGCAGGATGTAACGGATTGATGTTGGCCGGCGTCGCGACGCTTCCAATTCCTGTTGCATAATGGGTGTCGCGCAAAAATGTGCAACGGTTTTGCGATAACGACATGCATCAAAACAAGGACCTAAAGCGTCGCATGGGGCCGGTCGAACGCGATGCGCTTTAGGAGCACGCATACCGGTGTGCCTCTTGCCGCGAATCACCCGCTCGGCTAGTGCCAGCCCATGGGAAAAAGGCTTTTGCCGCCCGAGAGTGGCGGCGGCGACAATATTGAGCCGGTCGATCTGAAGAAGGCGCTGGAAGAGCGCTATCTCGCCTACGCGCTGTCGACCATCATGCACCGGGCGCTGCCGGACGTGCGCGACGGATTGAAGCCGGTGCATCGTCGCATCATGCATGCCATGCGCCTGTTGCGGCTCAACCCCGACCAGGGTTTTGCCAAATGCGCCCGCATCGTCGGCGAGGTGATGGGCAAATTCCATCCGCATGGCGACCAGTCGATCTACGACGCGTTGGTGCGGTTGGCGCAGGATTTTTCGATGCGCTACCCGCTGGTCGACGGGCAGGGCAATTTCGGCAATATCGACGGCGATAACGCCGCCGCCATGCGCTACACCGAAGCGCGCATGACCGAAGTGTCGACGCTGCTGCTGGAAGGCATCACCGAGGACGCGGTCGATTTCCGCCCGACCTACAACGAGGAAGACGAGGAGCCGGCCGTGCTGCCCGGCGCCTTCCCGAATCTGCTCGCCAACGGCTCGTCCGGCATCGCCGTCGGCATGGCGACCTCGATCCCGCCGCACAATGCGGCCGAGCTCTGCGACGCCGCGCTTCACCTGATCGATCATCCGGATGCGCCCGTCACCAAGCTGATGGATTTCGTGCAAGGTCCGGATTTCCCGACCGGCGGCATCATCGTCGACAGCCGAGCCTCGATCCTCGAAGCCTACGAAACGGGTCGCGGCGGCTTTCGCGTCAGGGCGAAATGGAGCCAGGAGGACCAGGGCAGGGGCACCTGGAACATAGTCGTCACCGAAATCCCTTACGGCGTCCAGAAGGCCAGGCTGATCGAAAAGATCGCCGAGCTCTTGATGGCGCGCAAGCTGCCGTTGCTCGAGGATATCCGCGACGAGAGCGCCGAGGACATCCGCGTCGTGCTGGTGCCGAAGAGCCGCTCGGTCGATCCCGGCATCATGATGGAATCACTGTTCAAGCTGACCGAGCTCGAAAGCCGCTTTCCGCTCAACATGAACGTGTTGTCGCGCGGCAAGGTGCCGAACGTGCTGTCGCTGAAAGGTGTGCTCAAGGAATGGCTGGAGCACCGCCGCGACGTCCTGATCCGCCGCTCCAAGCACCGCCTCGGCGAGATCGAAAGACGGCTGGAGATCCTCGCCGGCTATTTGATCGCCTACCTCAACATCGACGAGGTGATCAGGATCATCCGCGAGGAGGACGAGCCCAAGCAAGTGATGATGGTGCGCTGGTCGCTGACCGACACCCAGGCCGAAGCCATCCTCAACATGCGGCTGAGAGCGCTGCGCAAGCTCGAGGAATTCGAAATCCGCGAGGAATTCAATGGCCTGACCGGCGAGAAGAAGCAGATCGAGGCACTGCTTGCGTCCGACGCCAAGCAGTGGGCGACGATCAAGTGGGAAGTCGCCAATGTTCGCCAGAAATACGGGCCCGACACCGAGATCGGCAAGCGCCGCACCGAGTTCGCCGACGCACCCGAGCATGACCTGACCGATATCGCCCACGCCATGATCGAGCGCGAGCCGGTCACCGTGGTCGTTTCGGAAAAGGGCTGGCTGAGGGCCATGAAAGGTCATCTGACCGACCATTCGGCCCTGACCTTCAAGGAAGGCGACAGCCTCAAGCTCGCCTTCCACGCCCAGACGACCGACAAGGTGCTGGTCTTCACCACCGGCGGCAAGTTCTACACGATCGGCGCCGACCGGCTGCCGGGTGGGCGTGGCCACGGCGAGCCGATCCGCATCATCGTCGACATGGACAACGACCAGGATATCGTCACCGCTTTCGTCCATGATCCCAAGCGCAAGCTGCTGCTGGTGTCGCATGACGGCAACGGTTTCATCGTGCCGGAAGAAGAAGTCGTCGCCAACACCCGCAAGGGCAAGCAGGTGATGAACGTCAAGGCGCCCGACGAAGCCCAGCGCTGTGTGAGCGTCGCCGGCGACCATCTCGCCATTGTCGGCGAGAACCGCAAGATGCTGGTGTTCCCGCTGGCCGAGATCCCCGAGATGGGACGCGGCAAGGGCGTGCGCCTTCAGAAATACAAGGATGGCGGTGTCCTCGACCTCAAGACCTTCACGCTGGCAAGCGGCCTGTCCTGGCAGGATTCGGCAGACCGCACCTTCACCAAATCGCGTGACGAGCTTGCCGAATGGATCGGCGCCCGCGCCTCGGCCGGCCGCATAGTGCCGAAGGGTTTCCCGAGGACTGGCAAGTTCGGGTGAAGCGGTAATCTCCCCCCTTGAGGGGGAGATGTCGCCGAAGGCGACAGAGGGGGTCGGAACGTCCAGACGCGACCCTTATCGCAGACAGAGGAGACTGGCGTCTCACGCGCGGCGACCCCTCTGGCCTGCCGGCCATCTCCTCCTCAAGGGGGGAGATTAGCAGCTCCACCCAAACATTTGGAATGTCGTCACGATTGCTGCACTATATCAGTGCATAAGCGATGCGATGGGCTAGGGAGAATTGGGCGCTTGAAGGAAGTCAGGATCCAGAAGCCGGAGCGGCAGCAGCGCCTGTTTGGCCTGTCGACGCCGCTCAGGGCCGCTGTCATTCCGCCGCTGTCGGCAGCGCGCTGGCTCCTGGTGCTGATCGTCGCCGCTGGCGTCTATTTCTTCCACGGGTTCCTTTTCCCGGTCCTTGCCGCCCTGGTTATCGCTTTCGCCAGTTGGCCGCTCTATCGGCGGCTGCTCGCAGGCGTCGGCGGCAACCGCACGATTGCCGCTACGCTTGCGATCCTGTTCATCCTGACCTTCCTGGTGGTGCCGATCGCGCTTGCCGGCACCTACGCCATCAACGAGGTGCGCGAATGGGTCGGCTGGGCTATCGAGACCAACCGCTACGGCGCGCCGACGCCGCACTGGATCGCCACGCTGCCTGTAGTAGGCGAATGGCTCAATGAACAGTGGACGGTCAACGTTGGCCATCCAGGCGGTATCGGCGAACTGATCCAGCTGATCAGCGGCGCCAATATCGGCAGCATCTATCGCGGCGCGCTTGCCGCCGGCGGCAGCGCCTTCGGACTTTTGCTGACGCTGCTGTTCATGATGATCGCATTGTTCTTTGCCTATCGCGACGGCGAGCATTTCGCCGGGCAGGTCGATCGCCTCGGCGAACGCATCCTGCCGGCCCGATGGGGACGGATCTCACGCGTGGTGCCGGCGACGATCTCGTCGACGGTTACCGGTATGACCGTTATCGCCATCGGCGAAGGACTGGTGCTGGGCATCGCTTACTGGTTGGCCGGCGTACCGTCGCCGGTGACGCTCGGCGCGCTGACCGGCATCATGGCGCTTATCCCCGGCGGCGCGCCGCTGTCGTTCACGCTGGTCTCGATCTATCTCGCCGCCAGCGGCTCGCCGATGGCGGGGCTGGCGCTGTTCGTCTGGGGCGCGGTCGAACTCTTCATCGTCGACAAGACATTGCGCCCGAAGCTGGTCGGCGGGCCGATAAAGCTGCCCTTCCTGCCAACCTTTTTCGGCCTGATCGGCGGCGTCAAGACAATGGGTTTTCTCGGCCTGTTCATCGGCCCGGTGCTGATGGCCCTGCTGGTCGCAATCTGGCGCGAATGGCTGCGCGAGGTGGAACTGACCGATGAACTCGCTGCCGCCGAACCGGCGGAGCAGGAAGATGCACCGCCGCAGATTGAAATTGTTGCCGAACGCGCCGCCGCGAAAAAGAATCAGGCCGGGTGACTGACGGCGAACGTGGCGCGGCGCTTGCGCCCGTCGTGCAACTGCCAGAGCGAATGGCCGATCAAGGTCATGATGAGGATCGCGCCGCCGATCAGGCTGTTGCGCGTCGGTGTTTCGGCGAAGATCATCCACACCCAGACCGGCGCCAGCACGGTTTCAAGCAGGTAGAACATCGCCACCTCCGGCCCGGAGATGTATTTCGGGCCGTTGGCGAGGCAGAAGAACGAGATCGGCATGATGACGGCACCGTTGAAGACGATCCACCATGGCGCGTTGACGTGAAAACCCACCTTGGAAACCATCAGGGTGGCGACAGCCAGCGGCAGGACCACTCCGATCAGCGCCGTGAAACCCATATCCTTGCCGCTGGCGCGCGAGATGGTGATGGCCGCGGCGATCATGAAAGCCGAGCATAGCGCCATCAGGTCGCCGAAGAGATGTCCGGTTCCAACGGAATCGCCGACAATGATCGTCACGCCGACGATCATCAGTGCCAGCGCTGCAAGCGTCAGGGGCCGTGGCCTCTCCTTCAGGAACAGCCATGACAAAAGGGCCGCGAACATGGTTGTGAACGCCAGGATGAAAACGAGGTTGGCAGTCGAGGTATTGTAGACACCGGTGATGAAGGCGATCGAGCCGAGCCCGTAGAGGCCGGCAACGATGAGCCCTGACCAGCCTGGCACAAGCTGCGGTGCCTTTGCGCTCAGCGAGCGCCAGGCGGCCCAGATGATAAGCGTGGCGACGAAGGTCGTGCCGGTGCGCAACAGCAGGATCGTCCACGCCTCGCCGTCGGCGAGCCGGATCAGCGGAATGTCGACGGTCAGCGTCAGCCCGCCGATGGCGGTGATCAGAAGGCCTCTCTGGTGGTCGTTGTGGGAAGACATGCGGCAATTCTCGCGTAGGCTTGGAGGCGCAAAATTGACCCGCCCGGTTTCCCAGCCGATCGGCCGGAAGCCCAGCGGCATCCTCCTCGAAACAATTTAAGAGTGAATACCGAAAGCGAAGATCAGCGCGAAACCGCTTCGTGATTGTAGCGTTCCCAGCCTTTCGGGCCGAGATGCTCCTGCGGCTGGAAGCGCATCTTATAATTCATCTTGCGCGAGCCGTTGACCCAGTAACCCAGGTAGACATGGGGCAGGCCCATCGCCCTGGCGCGGGCGATGTGATCGAGGATCATGAAGGTGCCGAGCGAACGGTCCTCGAAGTCCGGGTTGAAGTAGGAATAGACCATCGACAGGCCATCGGCCATCTTGTCGGTAAGCGCCACGGCGATCAGTTCGCCCTGGCCCTTGCCGGTAATGAAGCTGTCAGGTCCGCGGCGACGGTATTCGATGACCTTGGTGTCGACATGGGTATCCTCGACCATCATGGCGTAGTCGAGCACGGTCATGTCAGACATGCCGCCACGGCGGTGGCGGACGTCGAGATAGCTGCGGAACAGCGAATACTGTTCGGTGGAGGGTTCGGCGTCGTGCATGGCGCCGACCAGATCCGAATTATGCTGTATGACCCGTTTCATGTTGCGGCTGGCGGTGAATTCCTGCGCCAGGATGCGCACGGACACACAGGCGCGGCAGGTCTCGCAGGCCGGCCTGTAGGCGATGTTCTGCGAGCGCCTGAAACCGCCCTGCGTCAACAGATCGTTCATCTCGGGGGCCTTGTCGCCGACCAAGTGTGTGAACACCTTGCGCTCGAACTGGCCCTCGAGATAGGGACATGGCGAGGGCGCGGTCAGAAAGAACTGCGGCGACTGGGTCGGGTGCTGCGTCATCGAGCCTTGGAAATACTCCTGCGAATCGCTCTACCTTTGGCGCGGACGCCGAAAAATTCAACAGGATTGTGAAAGCCTGGTTGATTGGACGTCTTCACATTTGTGCGCAAAGGCTACGGCCGCGCTTCAAAAGTCTGCTCAGCGGCCACTGCGGCTGACAACGGTGCCGAGCAGCAGGTCGTGCAGCGTGCGCTTGCGGTCGGAAAACAGGCTCACCAGCAGGACCAGCGGCGAAAGGATGACATTACCGGCCCAAAACAGCACCGAATGCACGACGGCGGTCAGCCCGTCGATGCGGCTGCCGTCGAGTCGGTCGAGCCGGATGCCCATCATCTTCATGCCGGTGGTGGCCTGGTCTTTACTGCCGAGCGTGTTCCAGATGTAGAGGATGGCGACGGTCGGCACGAGAATGGAAAACAGCATCCAGCCGAGGCCGAGCGTCAACAGCCCGAACAGGAACACCAGGATCGCGAATGGAATGGTGAGCAGCGCGACGATGAAATAGTCGATGACGAAAGCGAGAATGCGCCGCGTGCGCACGCCCTCATAAGAGCGGACATCTTCGAGCCTGCTGGTGATGATTTCGCCGTCGAGAACGCGAGCGTTCATGTCATTTCCTCGTAATCGAACCCGGGTTAATGCACGGGCCGCGTATTGATGAAATGGTGAAGGTTCGCGGCGGAATCAAGATCGAGCCTTTCGCCGCCGTGTAGATGGCGACAGAGCGCCTGGGGCCGCCTGACTTGTTGAATTCACGGCGCGGATAGCGTTAGTTTGCTGCGGCGCACAAAGCGCGCCGAGCCGAGGGGACGGGGCGACATGGACTACGACATGCTGGTCATCGGCAGCGGCCCATCCGGGCGCCGCGCCGCGGTGCAGTCGGCCAAGCTCGGCAAGTCGGTGCTGGTGGTCGACAGGGGCCGGCGTCTCGGCGGCGTTTCGGTGCATACCGGCACTATACCGTCGAAGACGTTGCGCGAGACGGTGCTCAACCTCTCCGGCTGGCGCGAGCGCGGCTTTTATGGACGCGGCTACCGCGTCAAGCAGGACATTTCGGTCGGCGATCTGGTCGAGCGCCTGCACAAGACGCTCGACCATGAGGTCGAGGTGCTGCAGCACCAGTTCATGCGCAACACGGTCAAGAGTGCGCGCGCCGCGGTAAAATTCCTGGGCCCCAACAAGGTCAGCCTGACCACCGACACCGGCGACTACAGCGAGGTTGGCTTCGCCCATGCGCTGATCGCGGTCGGCACCCGGCCGCACCGGCCGCGCGACGTGCCGTTCGACAAGACACGGATCTTCGACAGCGACGAGATGCTGGAGCTCGATCGGCTACCGCGCACGCTGACGGTGATCGGCGCCGGCGTCATCGGCGTCGAATATGCGACAATCTTTTCGGCACTCGACGTTCCGGTGACACTGGTCGAGCCGCGCAACACGATGTTGGATTTCGTCGACCGCGAGATCGTCGACGACTTCATCCATCAGATGCGCGACCGCGGCATGACCATCCGATTGGGCAGTGCCGTCAAGGAGATCGCCTCGAAACCCGACTATGCTGAGGTGACGCTGGCCGACGGCCGCACCATACGTTCCGAGATCGTGCTTTATGCCGCGGGACGCACCGGCAATGTCGGCAATTTAGGGCTCGACGCCGTCGGCATCGAGGCTGATTCGCGAGGCCGCATCAAGGTCGATCCGCAGACCTTCCAGACCAGCGCGCCCAACATCTATGCCGCCGGCGATGTCATCGGCTTTCCGAGCCTGGCATCGACCTCGATGGAGCAGGGCAGGGTGGCCGCCTGCCATGCCTTCGGCGTGCCCTTGCCGCCCCCGCCCGAAACCTTTCCCTACGGCATCTACGCCGTGCCGGAAATCTCCACCGTCGGGCAATCCGAGGAGCAGGTGCGCGAGAGCGGTGCCGCCTACGAGGTCGGCGTGGCGCGGTTCCGCGAGACATCGCGCGGCCACATCATGGGTGTCAACACCGGTTTCCTGAAGCTTCTGTTCTCGATCGAAACACGCCGTCTGCTCGGCGCCCATATTGTCGGCGAGGGCGCGACCGAACTCATCCACATCGGCCAGGCGGTCATCAATCTCGGCGGCACAGTCGACTTCTTCGTCAACAACACCTTCAACTACCCGACGCTGGCGGAAGCCTACAAGATCGCCGGGCTGGACGCCTGGAACCGCATGGGGCGAGGGTAGCTTCGGGGCTCATCGATCCGACGCTGCAACGGCGACCGCAGGATCCGCCAGCCATTGCCTGACGATGTCGGCGTCCGGATCGCCAATTTCATGGCCGGAGGCGACGGTGTGGGCCTCGACCTTGGCGCCATGCGAGTTCAGTAGAGCGGCCAGCACCGGCGCGAATGGCACGTAGGTCAGGTCGGCGGCGCCGGCGATGATCAGCGCCCGCGCCTTCGACAGGTCGGCCGGCGGCACCTCGTCGAGCACCGGCATCGGACGCAGCAATGCGGCGCGCTCGATGAGGCCCGGATGCAGCAGCATGACGCTTGAAACCAAATTGGCGCCGTTCGAATAACCGAGAAAGGTCGCGCGACGGAGATCGAGGCTGTGGCGCTTCGCGACGCCGGCGACGAAGCCCGCGAATGCCTCCGCCTCCGCGCGGATGCTTGCCTGCTCGAATCGCGTCGGGGTGATTCGCGTGAACCAACGGAACCCGTCCTCCTGAGGAATGCGGCCACGGACCGCAACCAGCACAGCATGCGGCGCGATTTGCCGACCAAGCGGCAGCAAGGTCGTCTCGTCGACACCCGATCCATGCAACAGGAACAGCCAGTCACCGGGTAAGTTGGCGGGTCGAAGGAGCCGGTAGAAAAAGCCTGAATTTTCCTGCAGAATACCGTCTTCGAGGCTCTCCTCGGCCATAGTCACATCCTTTTGATTTCGCGTTACTTTCGTTAATTTGCCGGCTTCAAAACGAAATATTTTCAAGCTCCGCGAAAGTTGATTGAACCGGGCGCATTTCAGTCCGTTTCTTTGCCCATATAATCCCCGCGGGGGGATCGAAGCAGTGTGCGCCGGGTGGTCGCCCGAGTGATCGCATGCCGGGCATAAACAACCAGCTTTAAGGCCTTTTATCGATGACCATGCCAGTTTCGCCGGAACGCGATACGCGTATTGACGTGTTCCGGGCTCTCGCCCTCCTGACCATATTCATCGACCACGTGCCGGGCACCGTTTTCGAAACCCTGACCTACAAGAATTTCGGGTTTTCGGATGCGGCCGAGGCCTTCGTGCTGATCTCCGGCATGTCCGTCGCTCTTGCCTACGGCACCAAATTCCAGCCGGGAAACCGGCTGGTCGCAACGCTGAAGATGTGGCGCCGCGCCGGCGTGCTCTATGTCACCCACATCGTCACGACGATGGTGGTCATGGCTATCTTCTGCGCAGCGGCGGTGTTTGCGAAACGGCCGGACCTTCTGACCCTGATCAACATCGAGCCGCTCGTCAGGAACCCGCCGCAAGTCCTCGTCGGCATCGTCACGCTCGGCCATCAGCTCGGTTACAACAACATACTGCCGGTCTATGCGGCCCTGCTGTTGATGGCGCCGGCCTTCCTGCTGTTCATCAGCTACAGGCCGCTGGCGGCGCTTGCCGTATCCGCAGCCCTTTGGCTGATTGCCGGTATCTACCAGATCGCGCCGCCGAACTACCCGGAGCCCGGTTTCTGGTTCCTCAATCCGCTGTCATGGCAATTGCTGTTCAATATCGGCATGGCCAGCGTGTTGCATGTGCGGCGCGGCGGCACCATCCCGGTCAATCGTTGGCTGGTCGGCGCGGCGGCCGCTTATGTGCTGACGGCGCTCGTCTGGGTGCACAGCCCGCTATGGGGGCATGTGTCATGGCTTGACCTGCCGGTGGTGCTGACCGGTTTCGACAAGACGTTCCTGTCGTTGCCGCGGCTGCTGCACATCCTGGCGATGAGCTATCTGGTCGTCGCCTTGCCCTTCGTCTCGAACCTGTTCCGCACCGGCCGCGACAATCCGCTCGCCATATTGGGCAAACGCTCGCTGCCGGTTTTCATTGCCGGCACGGTGATTGCCATGGCGGCGCAGGTGATGAAGCTGATCAACCCGGGCGGCATTGCCTATGACAGTCTGCTGCTCGCCGCCGGCATCGCCATGCAGTTCGCGCTCGCCTTCTATCTGGAGTGGCTGTCCGCCATCGGCTGGTCCGGCAAGGGCAAGCCGGTCCGCAACGAGGCGCCGCCTGTCCGTCCATCCTTTGGCATCGGTCCCATGGCGGCCAATAGGTAAGATTTGGAGCCGAT
This sequence comes from Mesorhizobium sp. M0968, assembly GCF_040319065.1. NCBI lineage: Bacteria > Pseudomonadati > Pseudomonadota > Alphaproteobacteria > Hyphomicrobiales > Phyllobacteriaceae > Mesorhizobium > Mesorhizobium sp. M0968. The sequence continues at coordinate 343,636 of NZ_JAMYNL010000005.1, read as the reverse complement.
CTGCCCCAGTCAGCCTGTACTTGGCGGCGGTCCGGACGATGCCCTGACGACAAGTTCGACGTCGAGCGTTTCTCGCCGCACGGTGCCGTCGAAGTCGAGGATTCTTCGCGCTGCCCGGCGGCCGATCTCGGCGATCGGCTGGGCGATGGTGGTGAGCGGAGGCTCGCAAGTTGCGGCTTCAGGCACGCCGTCGAAGCCGACAACGGAAACATCGCGGGGAACCGCGATGCCCCGTGCGTTGAGCCATTCCAATGCCACCATCGCGATCCGGTCCGACATCGCCAGGATGGCGGTCGGCGGTTCCGCCGAGGCGAAGATGGTTTCGACACCGGCCCTTGTGCTCGCCTTATCGTTTTCCGTCTCGTAGACCGGCACCTTGGCGGTGTCGACACCAAACCGGGAAAGCTCTTCGAAATAGCCGAGGAGGCGGTCACGGGTTCCGGTATAGACCGCGGTCCGGACCTGCTCGGGCGAGACAAGACCGGTGCTGTCGTCGGCGAAGGCCAGCGACAGCACGGCGAAGCGGCGATGTCCAAGTTCCGCCAGATGGCGCGCCGCGAGCCGGCCGCCGGCAACATTGTCGATACTGATCGCCGAGACCGTCTCGTCCTGCGAGCCGAGCTCGAGCGCGACGAAGGGGAGCTTTCGTTCGCGCGTCAGCTCAACGAGACGCGGACCGCCCTCGATGCAGAAAAGGATGAAGCCATCCACGAGGGCGCTCTGGATATTCCAGGCAAGTTTTTCCTCGTTGCCAGCCGACACGAGGGCTATCCCCGCGCCGGTGGCGTCGCAGGCTTCCGAGATGCCGGCCATCATCACGCGGGCAAACGGGTCGTCGAAGAAATAGGACAGCGGCTCGGTTGTGGCGACGCCGATTGCATTGACCTTGCCGGCGCGCAGCAGCCGGCCCTTGGGATCCGGGCCGGCGTAGCCCAGCGCCTCGGCCGCCGCCTTGACCCGCTCGCGGACTTCCTCGCGCACGATTTCGGGACGGCTGAAGGCATTGGAGGCAGTGCCGTGCGATACGCCCGCGGCTTTGGCGATGTCCGCCAGCCGGATGGGCCTCCTGCTGCCCTCGGTGGGTGATGTCATTTGTTCGTCTCCAGGACTCCTGTCCGACAGTAGTGCCGATTACCTAACATCTTCCTTGGATCGATTCAAATTTTTGCTTGACATTTATGCTGTGACGCATATTCTTGAATCGATCCAAGAGCGGTTTTGCCCGCACATTGGATCGATACAAGAGGAGAGTGCCATGCACCCCGTCAATTATCTGTTCGAGGACATTTACCGGAACGACTGGAGCATCCGCTCGAGCGCGGAGGCCCGCAAGGGGCGCGACAGGACCGGTCCGTGGATTCGCGACCTGCGTTTCCTCGTAGGAGGCAAGCGGAGCTGATCGGCGGCCTATTTTTTGTGCCCGCTGATTGGATCGATTCAAAAAGGAGATTAAGCCATGCACCCGATCAAGCATCTGTTCGAAGACATCTATCGCAATTATTGGGGCATATCGCCGGCCACCGAACGGCCGGAGCGGCGGCGTGTGGTCAAAACGGCCAAACGCGACGGCCAAGTCCGGCCCGAACGTCGCCAAGACTGACAGAACCGGCGAACCTGGCTGCCGCGTCAAGGGCGCGGCCGCACCAGCGCCGAGGCGGCCATCATCAGCCAGCCGCCGATGACCAACGTGCCGCCGATCGGCGCCGACATCGGGAACAGCCGCGAGCCAAGGAAGTCGCGGGCCAAAAGATCTCCCGAGAACAGCAGAAGCCCGACGAGAAGGATGAGGCTTCCGGTTCGCAGGATGCTATTGCCACCGAGCAGCCCGACGGCAAGGAAGACCGGCGCATGCAAGAGCAGGAAGGATGCGGCCTTACCGACCAAAGCGCCGCCGAGATGCGCCGCCGCCGCCGAAAGCGCCACGCCAGCCGCGCCGCATAGGCCGCCGGCAAAAACCAGAATGCGGCCGCCTGCCGCGTGTTCATCCGTGCTCATGTCCACGCCTCCGTGATTCCTGGCGACCGCCTGAGATAGTGCTGCGAACCGTGTCAGGATTTGCCGGCTTCCGCCAGCATGTCGCGCTCGCGGCGCGACTGGACCAGCCAGTTATAGGCCGCTCCGCCCGCCATCAGAATGGATGTGCCGAGAAACACCGAGCGCATACCGAAATGGCCGCCGGCAAAGCCGCCGAGCAACGGTCCGGCGACCTGCCCGACATATTGCGCCGAGATCGACAAGCCCAGCACATTGCCACCGACCCCGTCGGGCACATTGTGGCGGATGACGCTGGTGATGCAGGGCAAAAGACCGCCAAGCGCTAGGCCCATCAGGAAACGCAGGCCGACGAGTTGCCAGCCCTGGGTAACGAAGGCCTGCGGGATCAGCAGCAGCGCCGAGACGGCGAGTGCGGCAACGATGACGTTCCAGTGGCCGATACGGTCGGCGAGATTGCCGAGCCGCGACGCCGACAGGATGGCGCCGAGCGCTGCCGCTGACATGACGATGCCGGAGACCAGCGTGACCTGGCACTGATCTTCGATGAGCTGCTGGACATAGACGGTGATGATCGGCTCGATCGACATGGTGGCGAAACTCAACAGCATGCCGGTCGCCAGCATGGCGACGACGGGGCGCTTGTCGGGAATCTGCGACCAGCTGTCCTTCACTTTTTCTTCTGACGCGGCCTTGGCGGCAACCGGGCGAGGCGCCTCCTTGATCAGCAAGGTGGTTGCCAGAAAAGCCAGGAAAATGACGCCGCCGGCGAGCAGGAATGTGGCGCGTATGCCAATCAGCGGCGGCAGCGCGCCGCCAAGCAGCGGACCGACCAGGGCACCGGCGGTGATACCGGCCGACAGAACGCCCAGCGCCCAGCCGGAGCGATCCTTCGGCGTCTGCATGGCAACCAGGATGGTCGAGCCCGAAGAATAGCCGCCGGCAAAGCCGATCAGCAGGCGCAAGAGCACCAATTGCCAGACAGTCTGCACCATGCCGGTCAGCGACATGCACAGCGCCATGCCGCAACTGGCGCGCACCAGCATCAGTTTGCGGCCGTAACGGTCGCCTAGCCGCCCCCACAGGGGCGCGACCAGCGCGGCGGCAAGGAAGGTGGCGCCGTAGGCGACGCCCGACCACTGCACGATCGCCGCATGGCCCTCTGCGCCCAGCTGCTCGACGTAAAGCGGCAGGAAGGGCAACAGCAGCGTCATCGCTACAAGCGTGCTGAACGAGCCGGCAAAACACACGGCGAGATTGCGGCGCCAGTGGACGTTGTGCGTGGCGCGGTTGGCGTCTTGCGGCATGTCTGTCCTGTCCGGCCAGCTTGCATGAAACTTGCTGTGGATACCAATTTGGGATACCAACCTGATATCTGTCATGAACGCAAGCCCCGTCGCTGTCAATGCGGGCCTCTCAAACATGATCGACAAAGGCCGGCGTGATCGGCCAACGCCGGCCAGTGACCCGATTGCCGGAACGAATGACCTGAACGGAACGCCAATGTCGCAGATGCAGAACGTCGAAAAGCAGCTTCGCGAGATGATCCTCGGGCTCGAGATTGGTCCCGGCGAGCGGCTGACGGAGCGCTGGGTCGAAAGCCGCTTCGGCGCCTCGCGCACGCCGGTCAGGGCTGCGTTGCTGCGGCTCGAGACCGAAGGCCTGATCTGCCGCGACGGCCGCGGCTGGACGGTCTCGCCAATCAATCTTGCCGAGCTGGAGCAGATCGCCGTCTATCGCGAGGCGGTCGAGGTCGCGGCAGTCAGGCTGACTTGCACCTTGCAGGACAGAACTGCCGTCGAAATCATCGAGGCGATGCTCGATTCTTGCGACGACAAGACGCCGCGCGAGGAACGGCATCGCGTCGGCAGGGATTTTCATATCGAGCTGGCACGCCTGTCAGGCAACGAGTTCCTGTTCAGAGCGGTTCGCGATGCGATGACGCGCCTGTCGCGCGCCCGCTGGCTCGAGGTTCGCGACGAGGCAGCGCTCGGCCGCGCCTGGGCCGAACACCATGCCATTCTGTCGGCGGTGCGGGCCGGCGATGCCGATACCGCCGCCCGCCTGCTTTCGGCCCATATCATCGGCAGCCGCGACCGGCTGGTGACCTCGCTGCGCAACGACCGGCGCGGCCTGCGCGCCCGTGGATTTGCCGTCGTCGCTTGAGTGAGGATCGGCTGCCATTGATCACGAAAAGAGCAGATGAGCGAAGAATGCTACTTTCGGTCTCGCTTCGCAAATGCCGATGGCGTAAGAGCGGCGATGGAAAACAACCGATTTGACACACCCGTGACCGTCAAGGGCGCGGCGGGAAGCAATCAGCTCTTGCGTACGGCCCGCGAGGCTTCCGACTACCTCCTCAACAATTGGCCCGGCAAGCGCAGCCCCAAGCACCGCGAAGCGTTGCAAGCCTGTCATGATGCGCTGGCCGGCGACAAGCCGGCCATGAACGCAAGACGGGCCTTCATTGCCGCCGCTCGTGAAGTGAACGTCTTCGTCAGCGACAAGGCGCCTGCCTGAGGCATAGCGGGATTTGACCGAGGCCCGGCCCGCCTGGCAGCCCGGATATCATCACTCTGCCGTTTCGGTTTTGGTTTGGGACTCGCTCTCGCCCTCGGGCTTCGATCGCTCCTTGGCTGCGACCTTGGCAGCCTGCTTTTCCGCCTTCTTGGCAGCCTTCTGCCGGTCGCGTTCCTTGCGTTCCTGACCGTAGTTCGGTGCTCGTGCCATATCGTTTCCTTTCGTTGTGCTTGGCCTTTGCCTAGGAGCATTGGACCGCAAACACAACACCGCAAGGCACGATCGGGCTCCATATCTCGGCGCAGTCCGGAGAGCCCGGCTTTTCAGGCGCCGTCGCGGTCGAGAACGAGATCGGCCGGCCCGAACCGGTCCTTTGCCGTGAATTGCTGGTGCCAGTAGGGATAGAGCACGGGCGGCCTGCTGACCACATCGAGCCGTGTGCGCTCCTCATCGGCAAGCACAAGGCTTGCAGCGGCGATATTGTCTTTGAAATGGGCTTCGGTTCGTCCGCCGATCACCAGCGAACTGACAGCGGGCCGGCCGAGCAGCCAGGCAAGCGCCACCTGCGCCGCCGACACGCCGTGATTATTGCCGATATCGATCAGCGTGTCGACGATCCGCCACAGCCGGTCCTCGTCGCGGATCGGCGGTTCCGACCAGCCGCTGAGCTGGCGGGCGGTCGGCTGGTCACGGTGGTATTTGCCGGACAGCAACCCGCCGGCAAGCGGGCTCCAGACCAGCACGCCGAGCCCCTGGTCGACCGAGATCGGCAACAATTCATACTCGGCCTCGCGCGCTTCCAACGTGTAATGGATCTGCTGGGTGACGAAGCGCGGCTGGTGATGACGGTCGCTGATCCCCAGCCCCTTCATCACTTGCCAGCCGGAATAATTGGAGCAGCCGACATAACGGACCTTGCCCTGCGCGACCAGCGTGTCGAGCGCGGCGATGGTTTCCTCAAGCGGTGTCAGGCCATCCCACTCGTGCAGGAAATAGATGTCGATGACATCCGTCCTGAGCCGCTTCAGGCTCCTCTCGCATTCGCGGATCAGATGGTAGCGCGACAGGCCTTCATCATTGGGGCCTTCGCCGATCCGCATGCGCGCCTTGGAGGCGATCAGCACGTCGCCCTTGCGCTTGCCGCCGAGCGCCTCGCCGATGATCTCTTCCGACACGCCGTTCGAATAGACGTTGGCGGTGTCGATGACATTGACGCCGGCATCGATGCAAAGGTCGATCATCCGGCGCGCCTCGTCGAGGTCGGTCTTGCCGACCGCCGAAAACGCGCCGCCGCCGCCGAACGTCATGGTGCCCATGGTCAGGGTCGAAACCTTCAGCCCGGAACGGCCGAGAGTGCGGTATTCCATGTCGTATCCTCACGATTTATCGGGAAAGGGCGTTGCAAACGACAGCCCTCAGTGAACCGGGCATTTGTAGGACAATTCGTTCCGCTTGTCGCCCGCCCCGCAGGGCAAGCTCGATCACATCTTGCGGATTGAACGCACAGCCAGCGCAGTAGTGGCTGCAATAAAACCGTCATTGCCGGCCTATACTAACATCGGTCCAGCGCTTCGATTTCCGGCCGCCGGGCCGGGCGGCAGAGCGCCTGAAGCGGCCGGCAAGGCCTGTAAGCGGAGCAGCGTAAATGACCGAGATAAAACAGAATTCCCCGGCCAGGGACTGGCTGGAAGCGGAACTCGCCGACACGCTGGATGAAGACTATGAGCTGGAAATCTCGGAGCCGGCGCTGTCGATGGAGATCGCCAAGATCTACAAGAATGCACATCCGCCATCGATCGACCGCCTGCAGTATTTTCGCGATCTCATCACGCTGCAATCCGAGTTGATCAAGCTGCAGTCCTGGGTCGCCTATCACAAGAAGAAGCTCGTCGTGGTTTTCGAGGGCCGCGACTCGCCGGGCAAGGGTGGTGTTATCAAGCGCATCACCCAGAGGCTTAATCCGCGCATCTGCCGCGTCGCAGCACTTCCGGCGCCGACCGAGCGCGAGAAGTCGCAATGGTATTTCCAGCACTACGTTCCGCATCTGCCGGCCGGCGGTGAGATCGTGCTGTTCGACCGCTCCTGGTACAACCGCTCCGGCGTCGAGCGGGTAATGGGCTTTGCCCAGCCGGGATCAGGTCGAGGAGTTCTTCCGCGACGTTCCGGATTTCGAACGCATGCTGGTCCGCTCGGGCATTACGCCTGTCAAATACTGGTTTTCGATCACCGACGAGGAGCAGCAGATGCGCTTTTTGATGCGCATCCATGACCCAATGAAGCAATGGAAACTGTCGCCGATGGACCTCCAGTCGCGCGTGCGCTGGGAGCAGTACACCAAGGCCAAGGAAGAAACGTTCGCCCGCACCAATATCCCGGAAGCCCCGTGGTTCATCGTCGAGGGCAACGACAAGAAACAGGCACGGCTGAACTGCATCGACCATCTCCTCAAGCAGGTGCCCTATGAGGAGGTGCCGCACGAGGAGATCACACTGCGGAGCGCGTCTTCAATCCCGAATACGAGCGCCAGGTACTGCCGCGCAAACAGTATGTGCCGGAGAAGTACTGACTAAAGCGGCGAGGAGGGCGCCGCTCCATGGCGGCACCCTGCAACAAGCTAGGTGCGCTCGATGATGACATGCGTGGCCTTCGGCGTCGCGACCTGCTCGCTGCAGCGATAGCCGAGCTTGGGCATGTCGATGCCGGCAAAAAGGCTCTCGCCGGCGCCTAGCAGGACCGGTGAGATCGCCAGATGCATTTCGTCGATGAGCTTTTCCTTGAGATATTGCCGGATCGTAGAAACGCCGCCGCCCAGCCGTACATCCTTACCGTCAGCCACTGCCTTCGCCTTCTCCAGCGCTGAGTGGATGCCGTCGGTCACGAAATAGAAGGTCGTGCCGCCCTCCATGACAATAGGATCACGCGCATGGTGCGTGAGCACGAAGACCGGCACGTGGTAGGGTGGGTTGTCACCCCACCAGCCTTTCCAGCTGTCATCCGGCCATTCGCCGCGGATCGGCCCAAACATGTTGCGGCCGAGGATCCATGCGCCGACATTTTCGAAGCTGCGTGCCGCGAACGCCTCGTCGGTGTCCGTGGTCCCGCCATCCTTGCCGAGGACCATCTTGCGGAAGGTGCGGGTGCCGAACATCCATTCGTGCAGGGCTTCTCCGCCAACACCCAGCGGGTTCTTCAGGTCTTGGTCGGGACCGGCGCCGAAGCCGTCGATCGACAGGGTGAAAGCGCTGACGCGAAGTTTGGACATGAGAGCCTCCTCGATAACCGATTGTGAGATGCAAGCAGTTATCGGGGTAGCTTAACTGATTGCATTTTGCAAGCGGTATCTTGAATCGCCGGCGGGGTAATCGCTTCCAAATCATGTTGGAATAACCAATCTCAATGTCGGCGCCGCCCGTCATCCGCCTGCCGGCAGCTTCTCCCTGTATAGTGACGGGGAGAAGGGGCTGGCCGCAACGTCGATGTTTTTGCAACGCTGGAGATTGGTGAAATCTTTTACGAACGCGTCTTTTCTCCCTGCCACTTTACGGGGAGAAAATGCCCGGCAGGGCAGCGTAAACTTGAAGCGATGTCCTGCGGCGTTCCACGTCGCGCTTTGGACGAAGGAACACTGCTCGATGTAGACGCTACAAAGGCGCATCACCCCTTGAGCATCGCCGCCACTTCGGGCGCAAAGTAGGTGAGAATCCCGTCGCAGCCGGCGCGCTTGAAGGCGAGCAGCGATTCCAGCATCGCCTTTTCGCCATCGATCCAGCCATTGGCGGCGGCGGCCTTGATCATCGAATATTCGCCCGAGACCTGATAGGCGAAGGTCGGCATCTGCAACTCGTCCTTCAGCCGCCGGATGATGTCGAGATAGGGCAGGCCGGGCTTGACCATCAGCATGTCGGCGCCCTCGGCGAGATCCTGCTCGGCCTCGCGCACCGCTTCGTCGGAATTGGCGTGATCGATATAATAGGTCTTCTTGTCGCCCTTGAGCAGGCCGGCGGTGCCGACCGCCTCACGATAGGGGCCGTAAAAAGCGGATGCGAACTTGGTCGCATAGGACATGATCGCAACATCCTGAAACCCATTGGCGTCGAGCGCATCGCGGATGGCACCGATACGGCCGTCCATCATGTCCGAGGGGGCAATGATGTCGGCCCCCGCCGCCGCCTGGATGACGGCCGCCGCCGTCACTTGCTCCACCGTTTCATCATTGACGATAATGCCTTCGCGCAAGATGCCGTCATGGCCATGCGAGGTGAACGGGTCAAGCGCGGCGTCGGTGATGATGCCGATCTCCGGCACTGCGTGCTTGATGGCGCGGGTGGCACGGTTGATGACGTTTTCCGGATCGAGGATGTGCGAACCGGTCTGATCGCGCAGGCCGAGCTCGACATTGGGGAAAGTGGCGATCGCCGGAATGCCAAGCTTGGCCGCGCGCTCAGCCTCCTTGACGGCGAGGTCGAGCGACAGGCGGAACACGCCGGGCATGGCGGCGATCGGTTCGCGCACTTGTCTGCCGTCGACGACAAAGATCGGCCAGATCAGATCGTCGACCGAGAGCCGGTTCTCCTGGACAAGGCGGCGCGACCAATCGGCCTTGCGCATGCGCCGCAGCCGCCGGCTGCCGGTGATCTCGTCGACGCTGCGCGCGCCGGCAGGCTTTGCAGGGGTGAATTTGTTCATCGCAAAAACTCCGGATCAGGCGGCTTTTACCACGAGCCTCCGCTGCTGACCAATGCGACACGATTGTGCCAGCGGTCCTGTCGGGCGCTATTCTGGTTGGCCATTGCCCGACAGGATCTGCGCAGCACCCCGCATGGCGACGCGGAATGCCTCGTCGAAGCTGACGCCGCGCACTTGCCAATTGTAGCTCTTGCCATTCAAGGCAAGCCGCCAGTCGGCTATCCAGCCCAGTTCCTTGTCGCTCCAGACGATACTGCCGGCGAGCGCCTGGTCGGCTCCGGCCTTCCTGGCAAGCTGGTCCAGCGTCGTGATATCGGCATAGCGCAGGGCCTGGTCGTCAAGCTTCGAGGCCGACAGCAGCGACGCTTCGGGAAACACAATCCGCATGACCAGCGGACCGGTGGCATTGACGAAGGATTCGCGCATCGCCGCCCCGCGCTCATCGTCGGCGGTCAGCGCGAACTGCCTTGTGCCTTGCTCCGCCGCCAGGAAAATTGCCAGGTGTGGCCGCTCGCCAAGCCATGGTTTGCTGCCAAGCGCGGCAAGCACCGGATCGATAACGTCAGGCCTGTACAGACAAGTGAGATCGTGCGGCCGGTCATGGGTGCCCTGTTCGTCATGGACCGGAATGCCTTCGAGACGGTCGCGATAGCGGAATTCGGCAACGAAGCTGCCGGCCTTGTCGCGCAGCGCCGCCATCTCAGTTCTCTTCGGCAGCCGCTGATCGCCGGACACACGAACCAGCACCGCATCGAGGCAGGCCTTGAAACCGATCTGCCTGTTGACCTCGCCCTGGCCGGTGACGATGGTCTGCGATTGATAGAGCTCGTCGACGGTTTCGGCCGATACGGGAGGAGTGTTCGCAGCGATCAGGCCGACCACCACAACAGCAAGGCGCGGCAACCAAGGCATGGTTCAACCTTCCGGTTCAAAGCGCCAGCATTAGCACTGGGTGACGCCGACGACCATGCAGCGGATTGGCCGCCGCCATTGACGCGGCCATGCGCCACGCTTTAGCACTTCACTCCCGGCGGGCGCGGGGAGGGATTCTCTGGCGATGGATTTTGGCGGAGGCGACGAGATTCGCTTCGAAAGATTGGGCAGGGCTGGCGTCGTCACGCTGACGCGGCCGCAGGCGCTCAATGCCGTAACCCACCGCATGGTCAAGGCGCTGGACAAGGCGCTGCGCAGTTGGGAGCGCGACGACGGCGTCGACGTTGTCGTCGTCAAGGCCGAGGGCAGGGCATTTTCGGCGGGCGGCGACATCCTCCACATCTACGAAGCCGGCCGCGCAGGAAGGCCTCCGGTCGATTTCTTCGCCGATGAATACCGGCTGAACGCCCGCATCGCCCGCTTCAAGAAACCCTATGTCGCGGTGATCGACGGGATCGTCATGGGCGGCGGCGTAGGTATCTCCTTCCATGGTTCGCAGCGAGTGCTGACCGAGAACGCCCAGTTTGCCATGCCCGAGGTCGGCATCGGCTTTTTCCCGGATGTCGGCGCCAGCCATCTGTTGCCGGATCTCGGCGGCAGCTTCGGCATGTATCTGGCGCTGACCGGCAACCGCATCCGCTATGGCGATGCTTTGTGCTCGGGCCTCGCCACCCATACGATCAAGGCGGAGGACCAGGCCGGCTTCCTCGACCGTCTGGCGGAAAGCGGCGACCCGGAATCGGTGCTGCGCGGCTGCTTCATCTCGGCCAGGCGCGAGACCGACAGGCCGACGCTGGAAGCCATCGCCCGGCATTTCGCGCAGCCGTCGCTGGCCGATATCGTCGCCAGTCTGGAGCGGGCAGCCGCTGCCGACGAGTTCGCGGCAAAGACGCTGGCCACCATCCGCACACGTTCACCGACCAGCCTGCATGTTGCATGGCGCCAGATCAGCGCCGGGCAGACGTTGTCGATGGACGAGTGCATGAAAATGGAGTTCCGTATCCTCAACCGCATGCTTGCCGGGCACGACTTCTATGAAGGTATCCGCGCCGCCATCATCGATAAAGGCTCGACGCCGCAATGGCGGCCGGCAGGTATCGATGACGTCAGCGCCGCCAACGTCGACGCCTATTTCGCACCGCTCGGCGAACGGGAACTGAAGCTGTGAGCGAGGTCGCCTCGAGACGCGTGGTGCTGCAACCCTCGACGATCGAGGTCATCTTCGCCTGGTTCCAGCGCGTCATCGCCGGCTACTGTCTGCTGTTCGGCATCTTGTACTGGATCCGGCTGATCGGCTTTTACCCCGGCCCGTTGTGGCGCTTCGACCTGATGCCGGTACACTGGCAGGTGGCGGCGGTGGTGCTGGCGGTGTTTTTTCCGTTCGCTGCCGCCGGCCTGTGGATGCTGGCGTCCTGGGGGCCGGTGATCTGGTTCATCTGCGCGGTGACCGAGTGCGTCATGTATGCTGGCTTCCCCGAGTTGTTCGGCCACCGGCCGCTGATCGTCGCCTCGCACCTTGCGGTGGCGCTGCTCTACATAGTGTTCCGCGTGGTGATCTGGATCCAGAAGCGGCAACCCCGGCGATAGCAATTCCGGCCAGGATCGTTGGCTAAATCTTTAGGTTAATTATCCTTGCTCGGGTGACCGTCCGTTAAGCCTCTTTCGAAACCCCTTACCGGTAAGCTCTTGTTAGCCTTGGCGTTTAAGTCGAATTTTATGAGTATTCGATAGTGTCGCGATCAAGGTGAAGAACAAAAAATCACCGGGCGACAAACGAGAGGCAAAGACAATGATCAATTCGCGTCCGGCGGCGAAGACCGCCAACGTATCCGATGACCGCCGCGAGGCGATCCGTTCGCTGTACATGGAATCGCTGCAGCTGGTCGAGCGGCTGCATCGCCGTCTGCTTGATGTGATCAAGGACGAATTCGACCGCAACGGTCGCTCCGACATCAACGCCATCCAGGCGCTGCTCCTGTTCAACATCGGCAATTCGGAGCTGACCGCCGGCGAACTGCGCTCGCGTGGCTACTATCTCGGCTCGAACGTCTCCTACAATCTGAAGAAGCTGGTCGATCTCGGCTTCATCAACCACCAGCGCTCGCGCATCGACCGCCGTTCGGTGCGGGTTTCGCTGACGCCGAAGGGCAATGAGGTGGCGGAAGTCGTCGCCGGCCTCTACGAGCGCCATGTCGGTTCGATCGAGCAGGTTGGCGGCATCAACACGGAGGAGTTCAAGCAGATGAACCGCGCCCTGCAGCGCCTGGATCGGTTCTGGAACGATACCATCGCCTACCGAATGTAATCGCATCCGCCGCATCTAGATTTGAAGCTGGACTACGGAAGTGCTGCCGCGGAGTGGACCAAAGGCCGGTGCCGAAAAGCACCGGTCTTGCCGTTTCGTCAGGCCGGCCGATCCAAATTCGAGCAACAGCCACGTTGCCGCCATATTCCAATGGAACCGAAGATGCGGGTGATGCTGGGGCCAAAGCCGTGCATTTGTCCTGTGCTCAAGTCACTTCCCATGTGGTTTTACACCGAAGTGATGCGGGCCATGGTTGGCTAATTGTTAAGAAGCCAACTCTAGAGTGCGGGCGAGACCGCCCGGTGGGTTGAATTGTAGCAAGAATGTCTGGAACGTCCATGAGAACCAGCCGCCGTTTCTTCCTTTCAGGAGCCTCCGCGCTCGCAGCCGCAATGGTCGCCGGCCGCGCCAGTGCACAGGATGTGATCGGGGATATCCTGAAATCCTCGGCGCGCGGCAATTGGGACGACCAATTCGATGCGCGTGCCAGCGAAGGCGGCAAGGTTGCCTCGACGCTGCCGATCTTCAGCCTGCAGACGGTGTCCTTCACCGAGCAGGCGATCATGCAGTATCAGAATATCGTCGCGCAAGGCGGCTGGGAACAGGTTCCAGACACCAAGAAGCTGCAGCTTGGCGTCGAGGATCCCGATGTGGTGCCGCTGCGCAGGCGCTTGATGATATCGGGCGATCTGGCGCAGAGCGCCGGGCTCTCGGAAGCGTTCGATTCTTACGTCGACTCGGCGCTTAAGCGCTTCCAGTTGCGGCACGGCTTGCCGGCCGACGGAACCACGGGCAAATATACTTTCGCGGCAATGAACGTGTCGGCGCCGGTTCGGCTTGGTCAGCTCCAGACCAATCTGCAACGGCTGCGTGAGCGGGCCGGCACGCTTGGCAACCGCTATGTTCTGGTCGACATCCCGGCGGCGCAGATCGAGGCTGTCGAGAACGACCGCGTTGTGCTGCGCCACACCGCAATCGTCGGCAAGATCGATCGCCAGACGCCGATCGTCAATTCCAAGATCAACGAAATCATCGTCAATCCGTACTGGAACGCGCCGGTCTCGATCGTGCGCAAGGATATCATTCCGCTGATGCGGAAGGACCCCAACTATCTCAAGGACAGCCATATCCGCCTGTTTGCGCCGGACGGCAGCGAGGTCGACCCAATGACGGTCGACTGGTCGACCGATGATGCCGCCAAATACCGCTTCCGCCAGGATCCCGGTTCCGGCAACGCGATGGCCTCAGTCAAGATCAATTTTCCCAGCCCGGACGGCGTCTACATGCACGACACGCCGCAGCAGAGCCTGTTCGGCAAGCTGATGCGCTTCGATTCCTCTGGCTGCGTGCGGGTTCAGAACGTGCGCGACCTCGTCACCTGGATTCTGCGCGACACACCGGGCTGGGATCGCCAGCATTTCGAGGCGGCGATCAAGACCGGGGAGAACACGCCGGTGCAGGTCACCAATCCGGTGCCGGTTTATTTTCTCTACGTCTCGGCCTGGTCGACAGGGCCGGGCGTGGTCCAGTTCCGTGACGACATTTACGGCCTCGACGGAGCCAACGAGCTGCAGATCACATCCGCGCTCTAAGCAGCTGAGTTCATTTGCAAAAGGCCGCCGGAAGGCGGCCTTTTTCGTTGCCGAGTCTTTCGCGGAAAGCTTTGCTGGGCCGATTGCCGGAAAAAGGACGCGGCGCTGTAGTCGGAAATCGCATCATGCATGTCGCAATGTTCATTCTGGTCGTGCTCATCTTCGTCGCCGTTTCGGGCGCGCTGGTCCGGCTGGTGCGGGTGCCGCTGCCGGTACTGCAGATCGCCATCGGTGCAGCGCTCGCCTGGCCGGTGCGCGGCATGCATGTCGAGATCGATCCCGAGCTGTTCCTGCTAGTGTTCATCCCACCGCTGCTGTTCAGCGACGCCTATGGTGCGCCCAAGCGCGAACTGATCGCGCTGCGCGGGCCGATCCTCGACCTCGCCATCGGGCTGGTCTTCTTCACCATTGTCGGCTTCGGCTACGCTTTGCACTGGCTTGTCCCGAGCATCCCGCTCGTCGTCGCTTTCGCACTTGCTGCGGTGCTGTCGCCCACCGATGCGGTGGCCGTCTCCTCGATCGTCGACAAGAGCCTGGTCCCGGCCCGGCTGATGCACATCCTGGAGGGCGAGGCGCTGCTCAACGATGCGTCGGGCCTCGTGATGTTCCGCTTTGCGGTGGCAGCTGCCTTGACCGGCAGCTTCTCCTTCGTCGCGGCATCCGTGACTTTCCTCTATGCCGTCGCTGCCGGCATCCTGGCCGGCGTGGCTGCCTTGTTCGTCGCCGCCAAGGTGCTGCAATTGCTGAACCGTATCGGCGGCGTGCCGTCCGAGGCGCAGGTGCTGGTCATGGTCCTGCTGCCGTTCATCGCCTATCTCGGCGCCGAGAATGTCGGCGCCTCGGGCATTCTGGGGGCGGTCACGGCCGGAGTGCTCACCGGCGGCTCCGGGATTTTCCGCTTTCTCGGCGTCTCGGCGCGCATACAGACCGTATCGCTGTGGACGACGCTATCCTTCGTCTTCAACGGCGCGCTGTTCATCCTGCTCGGGTTGCAGCTTCCCGAAATCATCGGCAACGTGCCGCCTGAGCTCGGCAGCCGCTATCCGGTCATCCAGCCAATCGCCACGGTGGTCGCGCTGACACTATGCCTGATCGGGCTGCGCTTCCTGTGGATCTGGGTCGGCGACATCGCGACGCGCGTCTCGGCGCGATTACGCGAGCAGAAGGCCGAGCCGTTCGGGCTGCGCGTCCGGATCGCCGGCTCTGTTGCCGGCGTGCGCGGCGCCATCACGCTGGCCGGCATCCTGTCGCTGCCGCTCACCATGCCGAATGGTTCGCCCTTTCCGGCGCGCGACGTGGTGATCTTCCTCGCCGCAGGCGTCATCATCTGCTCATTGCTCATAGCCAGCCTTGCCTTGCCCAAGGTGGCGCGGGGGCTGGTCGAGCCGGGCGAGGATCCTGGCGCTGCCGAGGAGCGTCTTGCGCGCGTGGGCGCGGCCAACGCCGCCATCGCCCGCATCGAGAGCATGGCCGGCGCGACCGACGGCGATGAAGGGGAAGTACCCGGCGCCCGGCTTGCCGCCGCCGATAGCATCGTCGCCGGCTACCGTCGCCGCATCGCTGCCTCCGACGAGGCCGACGAGGCGCGCGCCGAGGCCCGCGAGGCCGGACGGCTGGAGCTCGAATTGAGGCTGGCGGGCATTGAGGCCGAACGCGCAGCGGTTCGCGCAATGTTTCGCAGCGGCCAGATTAACGACCATACGATGCAGGCGCTGTTCACCGAGATCACGCTCACCGAGGCCCTGCTGAAGGGCCGGCAGGCAAGGAAATGGAAATAGAGGCTGCCAGTCTCTCTGGCGCAATCCGGCCAGCAAATTTCGCGCTGCAAACGTGGCGGGCCGAAAGCAACTGTGTTAATGGCGCGACAGACCCCGAACCTTGAGGATTTCAGCCCATGGCAACAGCAGCGGCAGTGTCGAACAAATTCGAATCCTTTTTCGAAACCACGCTTGCCGATGCCGACCCCGAGATTTTCGGCGCAATCCGCAACGAACTCGGCCGCCAGCGCCACGAGATCGAGCTGATTGCCTCGGAAAATATCGTCTCGCGTGCCGTGCTCGAGGCACAGGGGTCGATCATGACCAACAAATATGCCGAGGGCTATCCGGGCAAGCGCTACTATGGCGGCTGCCAATTCGTCGATGTCGCCGAGGAACTGGCCATCGAACGCGCGAAAAAGCTGTTCGGCTGCAACTTCGCCAACGTCCAGCCGAATTCCGGTAGCCAGATGAACCAGGCGGTGTTCCTGGCGTTGCTGCAGCCCGGCGACACCTTCATGGGCCTCGACCTCAATTCCGGCGGACACCTGACACATGGCTCGCCGGTCAATATGAGCGGCAAATGGTTCAAGGTCGTCTCCTATGGCGTACGCCGGGACGATCATCTGCTCGACATGGATGCGATCGAGAAGACCGCCCATGAGACCAGGCCGAAATTGATCCTGGCCGGCGGCACAGCCTATTCACGTGTCTGGGACTGGAAGCGTTTTCGCGAGATCGCCGATTCGATCGGTGCCTATCTGATGGTCGACATGGCCCACATCGCCGGCCTGGTCGCCGGCGGCATGCATCCGTCGCCGCTGCCGCATGCCCATGTGGTCACCACCACGACGCACAAATCGCTGCGCGGGCCGCGCGGCGGCATGATCCTTTGCAACGACGAGGATATTGCCAAGAAGATGAATTCGGCCGTCTTCCCCGGCCTGCAGGGTGGACCGCTGATGCATGTGATCGCCGCCAAGGCGGTGGCTCTGGGCGAGGCGCTGAAGCCGAGCTTCAAGATCTATGCGGAGAGCGTCGTCGCCAATGCCAAGGCGCTGGCCTCCAGTCTGCAGGAAACCGGTCTCGACATCGTCTCCGGCGGCACCGACAACCATCTGATGTTGGTCGACCTGCGTCCCAAGAACGCAACCGGCAAGCGCGCCGAGGCTGCCCTTGGCCGCGCCAACATCACCTGCAACAAGAACGGCATCCCCTTCGATCCGGAAAAGCCTTTCGTGACATCGGGCGTTCGGCTCGGCACGCCGGCCGGCACCACGCGCGGCTTCGGTCAGGCCGAGTTCCGCGAGATCGGCAAGCTGATCGCCGAAGTGCTGGATGGACTGAAGGTCGCCAATTCCGACGAAGGCAACGCGGCCGTCGAGGCAACCGTGAAGGCCAAGGTGGCGGCATTGACGGATCGTTTTCCGCTTTACCCGTACCTTGGTTGACGCAGGGCGTCAGCCCCCAACTGTGACGGCGCCGATCAACTGGCCACGGCTGCATCTCGGAGACGTTTGATGATGATGCGAATTTTCCGTTTCACCAGTGTTGGCGCTGCCTTGCTCACCTTAGCGACCTCTCAGCTACTCGGCGCGGCCTTGGCGCAGACCGAGCCGACGCCGGCAGCACCCAAGACAGAGACTTTTGGCAGGTGGTCCACCACGGTGGACGAGGTCAACACCGGTGAGGACGTGCGCAAGACCTGCGCCGCCTCGACGGTCTTTTTCGACGCTAACGGCACCAGTGGCACCCTCACGCTGGCCATCTCGAATGGCGACGTACTGCCACCCGAGGGCTATCCGAGCCTCATCGTCGCCGTGAGAAACAGTGACTTGCCCAAGGGGGACAACATCCCGGCGGTGTTCCGCGACGTCAACGACAAGATCAAGGCTGGCTTTCATATTATCGCCGACGGACAGTGGATGATGGACAACAAACCCGAGACCACGGTTGCCATACTGCGTGCCATGCGCCGTACCAGCGCCCTCGATGTCAGCTTCGCCGACAAGCCGGTCGCGACGATATCGATGGACGGCTTCACCAAGGCCTATCGCTATCTCGGCACGTCCTGCGGCTTCCCGACCGGCGACGTCGCTCCCTGATTGGCGTATTGCCGTCCAACTAATTGCCGCTCTCGCAATTTTCCTCGTGCCTCGCTATCTCTGAGACGCGATCGGTCATCGGCCATACTTTGCCATCGTGGCAAAAACCTCTAAGCCGTTCGCACTACGAGAATCGCGAACCGAAGGCTCTCCATGCGCTGTCCCTACTGTCAGTCCGAAGATACGCAGGTGAAGGATTCGCGCCCTGCCGAAGACGGTGCAGCGATCCGCAGGCGGCGCGTCTGCCCGGATTGCGGCGGCCGCTTCACCACTTTCGAGCGCGTCCAATTGCGCGATCTCGTCGTGGTGAAGAAGTCTGGACGCAAGGTGCCGTTCGACCGCGACAAGTTGCTGCGCTCTGTCGAGATCGCGGTACGCAAGCGCAATGTCGACCCGGAACGTATCGATCGGGCGGTGACCGGCATCGTGCGCCAGCTCGAAAGCTCGGGCGAGACCGAGGTGGCCTCGGGGGAAGTCGGCCGGCTGGTCATGGAGGCGCTTAAGTCGCTCGATGATGTCGCCTATGTGCGCTTTGCCTCCGTCTACCGCAATTTCCGCGAGGCCAAGGATTTCCACGACGTGTTGGGCGAACTCAAAGGCGACGAGCTCAAAGCCGACGAGCTCAGGGGCGAAGAGCTGAAGAGCGAAGAGGACGCCAGCTGAGCATGGCAGGGTCCGGACGCCGCACGGCTGAACAAGAGGTCCTCGATCGCCGCTATATGGCGGCAGCCCTCAGGCTGTCGCGCAAGAATGCCGGGCGGACCTCGACCAACCCTTCCGTCGGCACGCTGATCGTGCGCGATGACGGCGACGGGCCGATGATCGTCGGCAGCGGCGTCACCGCCGTCGGCGGCCGGCCGCATGCCGAGACCGAGGCTTTGGCAGAGGCCGGCGAACTGGCGCGCGGCGCCACCGCCTATGTAACGCTGGAGCCCTGCGCCCATCACGGCCGCACGCCGCCTTGCGCCAATGCGCTGGTCAGTGCCGGCGTGGCGCGTGTGGTCGGCGCTGCCAGCGATCCTGACCCGCGTGTTTCCGGCAAGGGCTATGCAATCTTGCGTGCCGCCGGCGTCGAAGTGGTGGAAAAAGTGTTGGCGGCCGAGGCTGCGGAGCAGATGGCCGGCTATTTAATTCGATCTCTGAAAAAACGCCCGGAAGTGATCCTGAAACTTGCGCTTTCGAGCGACAACAAGATCGGCGTGAAAGGCGAGGGACAGCTCTCCATCACCGGCGATATCGCCCGACGCGAAGTCTATCTGATGCGCGCCGAAGCCGATGGCATATTGATCGGCATCGGCACGGCACTGGAGGACGATCCGGCGCTGACGGTTCGGCTTCCGGGACTGGAGAGCCGTTCGCCGGCGCGCATCGTACTCGACCGTCAGATCAGGCTACCCGAGACTTCGAAACTGGTCGCCGGCGTCGACCGTGTGCCGCTCTATGTCGCTGCCTGCGCCGAGGCCGATCCGCACCGGCGCGCCGCGCTCGAACGTGCCGGCGTTCGCTTCATCGGTACTGAGACCTATGAAGGCGATATCGCGCTGCCGGAACTGTTCGAGGATCTGGCGGCGCTCGGCATGGCAAGCGTCCTGGTCGAGGGCGGCGCGAGGGTGGCCAAGGCGTTCCTCGACGAACAACTGGTCGATCGTATCGTGCTGTTTCAGGGGCCGGACGCGATCGGCGAGGGCGGCATTGTATCGCCGATCGATGCCAACAATATCCCGCCGGGATTTCGCAAATTGCGCAACATGCGTTTCGGCGAAGATACATATGCGGAATGGATAAGAGACATCTAGGACCGACCTGATGTTCACGGGGCCAAACTAATGTTCACTGGAATCGTCACCGATGTCGGCACCGTCGCTGCCGTGAAGCCGCTCAGGGAAGGCGTCGGTTTGCGTATCGACACCGCTTACGATCCGCAGACCATTGCCATCGGTGCCTCGATTTCCTGTGGCGGCGTCTGCCTGACGGTGACGGGATTGCCGGAAGACGGCGCCAACGCACGCTGGTTCGAGGTCGAGGCCTGGGAAGAAGCACTCAGGCTGACGACCGCGATGGGCTGGAAATCCGGCACGCGCATCAACCTGGAGCGGGCGCTGAAGATCGGCGACGAGCTTGGCGGCCATATCGTTTCAGGCCATGTAGACGGCATGGCCGAGATCGTAGGGCGCAAGGAGGAAGGCGACGCCGTTCGCTTCACCCTGGATGCACCGCGAGAGCTGGCCAAATTCATCGCCCCCAAGGGCTCCGTCGCACTCGACGGCACTTCGCTGACCGTCAACAAGGTCGAAGGCAGCCGCTTCGACGTGCTGTTGATCCACCACTCACTGACGGTCACCACCTGGGGCGAACGCCAGGTCGGCGATCGCGTCAATCTCGAGATCGACACCATGGCCCGCTATGCGGCGCGACTGGTGGAGGCGGCTAAAGAGGGGCTTTGAGGCGCTCGTCCATAAAGCCCATTCCCTGGTGCGACCGCCGCCGAGTTGGCCTTGAAAGTTCCTTCGGCAATCTTCCGCTTGCGATCAAACCGGCTTCGGCCTAAGTCACCGGCGATCCCCGGAGACATCTATGGCAGGCACATCCCAACACGGCAAAGCGTTCATCCGTCCGAAGAAGAAGGCCCACGTTCTTGTCATCGAGGCGCGCTTTCACGACGACCTTGCCGACGCGTTGCTCGAAGGCGCGACAAAGGCCCTCGAGGAAGCGGGCGCGACATACGATGTCGTCACCGTTCCGGGCTCGCTCGAAATCCCGGCGGTGATTTCCTTCGCGCTCGACGGTGCCTCCGAAGGCGGGACGAACTATGACGGCTTCGTCGCCCTCGGCACGGTGGTCCGCGGCGACACCTATCATTTCGATATCGTCGCCAATGAATCCAGCCGTGCCCTGATGGACCTGTCCGTGCAGGATGCGGTCTGCATCGGCAACGGCATCCTGACCACCGAAAACGACGAACAGGCCTGGACACGGGCCAGGCGTTCGGAAGGCGACAAGGGCGGCTTTGCGGCGCGTGCGGCGCTGACCATGATCGCTCTAAAGGAACAGCTGGGAGCGCCCTCGTGAGCGAACCCGCTTCGCCCGGCCAGCCCACGGTGCGCCACGCCAACAAGCGCGGTGCTGCCCGTCTGGCCGCCGTGCAGGCGCTCTACCAGATGGATGTCGCCGGCAGCGGCGTCTTCGAGATCACCGCCGAGTACGAGGCGTTCAGGCTCGGCAAGGAAGTCGACGGCGCGCTCTATCGCGAGGCCGACGCGCAATGGTTTCGCGCCATTCTTGCCGGCGTTGTCGAGCACCAGAAGACCATCGATCCAGTCATCCGACAGGCGCTGACCGAGGACTGGCCTCTGTCGAGGCTCGATTCTACATTGCGCGCCATATTGCGCGCCGGCGTCTACGAGCTGATGCAGCGCGAGGACGTGCCGGTGGCGGTTATCGTCTCCGAATATGTCGACATCGCCAAGGCATTTTACGAGGAAGACGAGCCGAAACTGGTCAATGCGGTGCTTGATCGCGTGTCGCGCCGGGTGCGTGGCGAGGGCCGCGGCAAGGACGCCTCATGACTGCTATCGTCGCCGTTGGGGCGGGCAAGGAAGCGCGTCGCACCGCCTTCATCCTCGCAGCCTCGCAGGCGATCATCGGCTCGGCCGCACCCATCGCCATTTCCATGGGCGGATTGGCGGGGCAGTACCTGCTCGATGCTGACAAGTCGCTGGCAACCGCGCCGATCACCGGTTTCAATGTCGGCGTGGCGCTCGGTTCCTTGCCGGCCGCGGCGATCATCCGCCGGCTCGGCCAGCGCGACGGCTTCATGACCGGCACAGCGGTCACGGCGCTTGGCGGGCTGGTCGCCACGCTGGCGCTGTTTCATGCCAGCTTCTGGCTATTCGCTTTCGGCTTGGCCGTGATCGGCATCGGAGGCGCCTTCGTCCAGCAGTTCCGCTTTGCCGCCGCCGACAATGCGCCGCCTGAATTCAAGGCGCGCGCCATCTCCTTCGTGCTGGCCGGCGGCATCGTCACCGCCATCCTTGGACCGCAGATCGTCATCTTCACCGGCGACCTGTTCTCGCCGGTGAAGTTTGCCGGCTCGTTTGCGTCCATCCTGGTGCTGGCGGCGGTCGGCGCCGCCATTCTCTCTTTGTTGCGCATCCCGGCCAAGGCAACCGACAAGGTGGAAATCGCCGACAGCGACGCCCGGCCGCTCTCGGAAATCGTCACCAGGCCGCGCTTCGTCGCAGCGCTGTTTTGCGCCGTCGGCAGCTACGCGCTGATGAGCTTCGTCATGACGGGCGCGCCGCTGGCCATGGTCGGCTGCGGCCTTTCGACCGACGACGCCACGCTCGGCATTTCCTGGCATGTGATGGCGATGTTCGCGCCGAGCTTCTTCACGGGGTCGCTGATCTATCGCTTCGGCGCTGAGCGGATCGTGGCGATCGGCCTGGTGCTGCTGATTGGCTGCGCCACAGTGGCGCTGTCAGGGTTGGCACTGTGGCAGTTCTGGACGGCGCTGATCCTGCTCGGCCTTGGCTGGAACTTCAGCTTCATCGGTGCCACCGCCATGGTGGCCGACAGCTACCAGTCATCCGAAAAAGGCAAGGTCCAGGGGTTTCACGATTTCGTCCTGTTCGGCTCCGTCGCCTTCGCCTCGCTGATGTCGGGGGCGGTCTACAATGCCTGGGGCTGGGAGATGTTGAACTGGATGATTTTCCCGGTCGTCGTGCTGTGCTTCGTGGCACTGGGCGTGTTGAAGATGACGGGCTTGCGCGCGGCCAGCTGACGTCACGCTGTCGGGACGAGGCAACGGCGGAGTCACTCGCATCCGAACAAAATTATTGCGCCCATCCCCTTTCTTATGAAACCGTGTACCCCGACGGGGCATCGAAGCCATGCTCATATGCGGCAGCCGTATTCCGGTTCACAGCAAGGGATTTGTGAGATGTTTTCAATCAAGGTTCTGGCCGGCGCTGTACTGGCGCTCGGAGTTGCGTTGGCCTCGGCGAGTGCCCAGGTGGTGGTGTCGTCGAAGATCGACACCGAGGGCGGCGTGCTCGGCAATATCATCCAACTGGTGCTGAACGCCAACAATATCCAGACCGCCGACCGCATCCAACTCGGCGGCACACCTGTGGTACGCAAGGCGATTACAGCCGGCGAGATCGACATCTATCCGGAATACACCGGCAACGCCGCCTTCTTCTTCGAGAAGGCCGACGATCCGGTGTGGAAAGACGCCGCCAAGGCCTACGAGACTGCCAAGAAGCTCGACTACGACGCCAACAAGATCGTCTGGCTGTCACCGTCACCGGCGAACAATACTTGGGCGATGGCCCTGCGCAAGGAGGTCGCCGATACCAATAAGCTCGTCACCCTTTCCGACTTCGGCAAATATGTCTCGGGCGGCGGCAAGGTGGTGCTGGCGGCCTCCGCCGAGTTCGTCAATTCGGCGGCCGCGCTGCCCGCTTTCCAGAAGACCTATGGCTTCACGCTGAAGCCGGACCAGTTGATCACGCTGTCGGGCGGCGACACGGCGGCGACAATTGCAGCCGCAGCCAACCAGACCAACGGCGCCAACGCCGCCATGGTCTATGGCACCGACGGCGGCATCGCGCCCTCCGGCCTCGTCGTGCTTGAGGACGACAAGGGTGTGCAGCCGGTCTACCAGCCGGCGCCGATCATCCGCGAGGCGGTGCTGAAGGAGCATCCGGAGATCGAGACGCTGCTGAAGCCGGTGTTCGCCAAGCTCGATCTCGTCACGTTGCAGGAGTTGAATGGTCGCGTGCAGGTTGGCGGCGAGCCGGTCAAGGGCGTCGCCGAGGACTTTTTGAAAAAGAACGGCTTCCTGAAGTAAGGCGATTCCGGCGCTCCGCTTTCGAGGTGCGCCGGATCGGCCGATGGGGGAGGGCGTGCGCATCCGGTTCGACAAGCTCGGCGTGGTCATCGCGGCGATATCGGCCTATGCGGCTTTTGCGGCGCCATTCGCCACCTTCCGCGCCAATCGCATCGTACCCGGCGAGGCGCGCTCGATCCTCGAATCTTTGCCTGCGACGGTCGGTCCGCTGTTGATGGCGATTGTCGTCGCAGCGGCGCTCATTGCGCTGCTGAAAACGCCGCTTGCTCTGCGCCTCGCCGCCAGTGTGGTTGCGCTTGCAGCGCTGGCGCTGCTGATCGGCGTCGCCGGCAGTTTCCTGACACCCGCCGGCAACACCTTCGCCCGTATCTCGCCGGCTTCGGGCTTTTGGCTGCTTATCTTCGCCTTCACGCTTCTGCTCGCCGACGTGCTTACGCGGCTGAACCTGTCGCCGCAGGCACGGATCGGCGTGCTTGTTGTCGCCGCCGCGGCGATCGGGCTGCTGCTCGTCTCGGGAAGCTGGAACAGCCTGTCGATCCTCAAGGAATATTTCAATCGCGCCGATAGTTTTTGGGCGGAAGGCTCCAAGCACGTGACGCTGGCGCTGGGTTCGCTGGCGGCAGCGGTGATTATCGGCCTGCCGCTCGGCATCCTCTGCCATCGCGTCGAGAAATTGCGGGCCGGCGTGCTCAACGTGCTGAACATCATCCAGACCATTCCTTCGATCGCGCTGTTCGGCCTCTTGATTGCACCGCTCGGCTGGGTCGCTTCGCATGTGCCGGGTGCTGCCGCGCTCGGCATTCGCGGCATCGGTACAGCGCCGGCTTTCGTCGCTTTGTTCCTCTATTCACTGCTGCCGGTAGTGGCCAACACCGTGGTCGGCCTTGCCGGTGTGCCGCGTGCCGCCAACGACGCAGCGCGCGGCATGGGCATGACCGACCGCCAGCGGCTGTTCGGCGTCGAGTTTCCGCTGGCCTTCCCGGTGATCCTCACCGGCATCCGCATCGTGCTGGTGCAGAATATCGGCCTCGCCACGATTGCCGCGTTGATCGGCGGCGGCGGCTTTGGCGTGTTCGTATTCCAAGGGGTCGGCCAGACGGCGATGGACCTGGTGCTGCTCGGTGCCGTGCCGACGGTGGTGCTGGCCTTCGCCGCTGCCATCATCCTCGATGCAGTGATCGAAATGAGCGCCAGCAAGCGCAGGGTTGAAACGGCATGATCGAGATCGAAAGCGTCACCAAGCGCTTCGGCGAGACGACAGTCGTCGACGACGTGTCGATAGTAATCGAGCCGCGCAGCATCGCCGTCATCGTCGGCACCTCCGGCTCCGGCAAGACGACGCTGCTTCGCATGATCAACCGGCTGGTCGAGCCGACATCGGGCGTGATCAAGCTCGATGGCGTCGACAACCGCTCGGTGCCGGATTATGAGCTGCGCCGCAGCATAGGCTATGCCATCCAGGGCCACGGGCTGTTTCCGCATCGCACGGTGGCGCAGAACATCGCCACTGTGCCGGTATTGCTCGGCTGGGACGCCAACCGCATCAAGGCCCGCGTCGACGAGCTGATGACGCTATACCAGCTCGACCCGCAAGCCTACGGGCCACGCTATCCGCATGAGCTTTCCGGCGGTCAGCAGCAGCGCGTCGGCGTCGCCCGGGCGCTTGCCGCGGAACCCAACGTGCTGTTGATGGATGAGCCCTTCGGCGCGCTCGATCCGATCATCCGCAACAAGGCGCAGGAGGATCTGCTGGCGATCCAGAAACGCTTCGGCACCACCATCATCCTCGTCACCCATGACATGGAAGAGGCCGTTCACATGGGCGACAAGATCGCGGTGATGGATGGCGGCAAAGTAGTGCAATATGCCGCGCCGGCCGAGATACTGGCGAAACCGGCCAGCGCGTTTGTCGAGACCCTGGTTGGCGCCAGTGAAAAACCGTTCCGGCTGTTGTCGCTTGGCCGGGTGCGCGACGCGGTGGAAAAAGGCACGGCCGAAGGCGAGGCGATCCCCGGTGACGCCAGCCAACGCGACGCGCTCGCCGAACTCCTGTGGTCGGGCCGCCCGGCACTTCCGGTGAAAGATGCCGACGGCAAGCCGCTTGGCCGCGTCACTGTGGACGGGCTGGTTAAGCGCGCGGCGAGGCCTGCATGAAAGCCTGGCCTCCCTTGCTGCTCAGGCTTGCCCTGGTGGTGGTGCTTATTGCCTTCGTCACCAATCCCGGCTGGTTCGAACCGCTGCTGAAGCCGCTGACAGAGAACAACGCGCCGGTAATCTACAATCAGGGCAGCCTTTTGACGTTGACGCTGCTGCATCTGCGGACCGTGCTGATCGCGACCGTTGCCGCGACGGTCGTTGCGGTCGCGCTCGCCATTCTGGTCACCAGGCCAGCCGGCGCCGAATTCCTGCCGCTGTCGCGCAGCCTGGTCAATATCGGCCAGACCTTTCCGCCGGTGGCGGTGCTGGCGCTTGCCGTGCCGGCCGTCGGCTTCGGCGAAAAGCCGACGCTGATTGCGCTGTTTCTCTACGGACTGCTGCCGATCTTCGAGAATGCGCTGACCGGCCTGACGACGCTGCCGGCCAACGTAGTCGAGGCGGCGCGTGGCGCCGGCATGACCGGCTGGCAAAGACTGGTCAAGGTCGAGCTGCCGCTCAGCGCGCCGATCATTCTCGGTGGTATCCGGCTGTCGGTGGTGATCAGCCTCGCCACCGCGACCATCGGCTCGACGGTAGCGGCGAGGACACTGGGCGAGGTGATCATCGCAGGCCTGCTGTCGAACAACCTCGCCTTCATCCTGCAGGGTGGCCTGATCGTCGCCGCCCTTGCCGTGCTGATCTATGACGGGCTGTCGGCGGTCGAGCGCTACACCGCCCGGCGCATGGGACGCGAGCCCGAGTAGCGTCTCGGGGCGAAGTTCGCTCTTTTTTCAGTGGCCGGTCGACCGCGTCGGATGATCGAGCGTCAGTTCCAGCGTTGTGCCAGTCTCGCCGGTGATCCAGCGGCGGCGGATGATGGCGAAATCGTGCTGTGTGTCGGCTCTAACCACAGAGACCAAGTCGCCCACCGCGCAATCACTGTCGAGATCGAGGGCTTCGACAGTCTCGGCAATGTCTTGCTTGCCGGCATAATGTCTCGCGATGGCTGTGAGCACGATGATCACTGGCCCACCCGTTGCGCGATCTTCGGGACTCGGCGATTGATGAGTGCGATGCCCCGATCTTTCAGCAGGAGTTCTTGCCATGACCGCGCGTTTCTCCAAGATCGTCATGTGTTTGTGTCTGGCGGCTTTCGCCTTCCTCGTCGCCTTCGGCAACATCACCGATTACGGCTCAAACTTCGCCTTTGTCCAGCATGTGCTGAGCATGGACACGACCTTTCCCGGCAATGCACTGATGTACCGCTCGATCACCAACCCGTCGCTGTGGACGGCTGGCTACTGGCTGATCATCATTGGCGAGGCGCTGACCTGCCTGCTTTACCTAATCGCCGCCTGGCAACTCTGGCAGGCGCGCAACGCCAGCGGACAGGCTTTCAACGATGCCAAGAAGTTCGCCATCATTGCCGCCACAATGGGCTTCCTCGTTTGGTATTTCGGCTTCATGGTCGTTGGCGGCGAGTGGTTCGCCATGTGGCAGTCTTCGACTTGGAATGGTCAGGAGGCGGCGTTCAAATTCTACATCACCATGCTGCTGGTGCTGGTCTTCGTCGTCCAGCCGGACGGCGACCCGCGTAAAGCCTGACCACTGTTCGCCGATTTCAACCGATCTAACCGGATGGCAGTGTCGACAGGCGCTGCCGTCCAGCCTTTTGGGCGAAACCCGGGATCTTTTGGGCGAAAGCCGGACAGGAACGGAACAATATCTTGACGTTCCGAGCCCTGTTTCGCATAAGCCGCTGCGAAGGGACGGATTCCGGTTGCGGAAAATTCGTCCCCTGTCTCAACGGCCCGGGGAGGGGTTCTTTTGGGCCACCAATCGAGGAAAATTCGGCAATGACCATAATTTCAGCTGTCATCGCCTGCGGTCTGCTTTCAGTCCTTTACGCCATCTGGGCGACACGTTCGGTCCTCGCGGCCGATCAGGGCAATGCACGCATGCAGGAAATTTCCGCGGCCATCCGCGAAGGCGCTCAGGCTTATCTGGCGCGCCAGTACACCACCATCGCCATCGTCGGCGTCGTGGTCCTGCTGCTTGCCTGGTGGCTGCTTTCGATCACCGCCGCCATCGGCTTCCTGATCGGCGCCGTTCTATCGGGTGCCGCTGGCTTCATCGGCATGCACGTCTCGGTGCGCGCTAATGTGCGTACCGCGCAGGCGGCTTCCAACAGCCTCGCTGCCGGCCTCGAGATCGCCTTCAAGTCGGGCGCCATCACTGGCATGCTGGTTGCTGGCCTGGCCCTGCTCGGCGTCTCGATCTACTACCTGATCCTGACCCAGTTCATGGGTCTGCAGCCAAACGATCGCGTCGTCATCGACTCGCTTGTTTCGCTCGGCTTCGGCGCCTCGCTGATCTCGATCTTCGCCCGTCTCGGCGGCGGCATCTTCACCAAGGGCGCCGACGTCGGCGGCGATCTTGTCGGCAAGGTTGAAGCCGGCATTCCCGAGGACGATCCACGCAATCCGGCCACCATTGCCGACAACGTCGGCGACAATGTCGGCGATTGCGCCGGCATGGCCGCCGACCTGTTCGAGACCTATGCGGTGACCGTGGTCGCCACCATGGTC
This sequence comes from Mesorhizobium sp. M0968, assembly GCF_040319065.1. Lineage (NCBI taxonomy): Bacteria > Pseudomonadati > Pseudomonadota > Alphaproteobacteria > Hyphomicrobiales > Phyllobacteriaceae > Mesorhizobium > Mesorhizobium sp. M0968. The sequence continues at coordinate 315,171 of NZ_JAMYNL010000005.1, read as the reverse complement.
CTCGCCGCCATCTTCTTCGGTGGCACCGACGTTCTCGGCGCGGCCATGCTCTATCCGCTGGCCATCTGCGGCGCCTGCATTCTCACCTCGATCGTCGGCACTTTCTTCGTCAAGCTCGGTTCCAGCGGCTCGATCATGGGCGCGCTCTACAAGGGCCTGATCGTCACCGGCCTGCTGTCAATTGTCGGCCTTGCCGTGGCCACCTCGGCATGCATCGGCTGGGGTGAGATCGGCACCGTCGCCGGCATGACCATCACCGGCACGAACCTGTTCATCTGCGGCCTTGTCGGCCTTGCGGTGACCGGACTCATCGTGGTGATCACCGAATATTATACCGGCACCAACAAGCGTCCGGTGAACTCCATCGCCCAGGCCTCGGTCACCGGTCACGGCACCAATGTCATCCAGGGCCTCGCGGTCTCGCTGGAAGCGACGGCGTTACCGGCGATCGTCATCGTCGGCGGCATCATCTCGACATACCAGCTCGCCGGCCTCTACGGCACGGCGATCGCGGTGACGACGATGCTTGGCCTCGCCGGCATGATCGTCGCGCTCGATGCCTTCGGCCCGGTCACCGACAATGCCGGCGGCATTGCCGAAATGGCCGGCCTGCCCAAGGAAGTGCGCCAGTCAACCGACGCGCTCGACGCTGTCGGCAACACCACCAAGGCGGTAACCAAGGGCTACGCCATCGGTTCGGCCGGCCTCGGCGCGCTGGTGCTGTTCGCGGCCTACTCTAACGACCTGAAGTTCTTTGCCGCCAATGGCGACAAATACCCCTACTTCCAGGGTATGGGCGACGTCTCCTTCGACCTCTCCAATCCTTACGTCGTCGCCGGCCTGATCTTCGGTGGCCTGATCCCGTATCTGTTCGGCGGCATCGCCATGACCGCCGTCGGCCGCGCCGCGGGTGCTATCGTCCAGGAGGTGCGCAAGCAGTTCCGGGAGGATCCGGGCATCATGGCAGGCACCTCGAAGCCGAACTATGCGCGAGCCGTCGACCTTCTGACCAAGGCAGCGATCCGGGAGATGATCGTTCCGTCATTGCTGCCGGTGCTGGCGCCGCTGGTGGTCTATTTCGGCGTCCTCCTGATCTCCGGTTCGAAGGCATCCGCCTTTGCCGCGCTCGGCGCCTCGCTGCTCGGCGTCATCGTCAACGGCCTGTTCGTCGCCATCTCGATGACCTCCGGCGGCGGCGCCTGGGACAACGCCAAGAAGTCGTTCGAAGATGGTTTCGTCGACAAGGACGGCCTCAAGCACATCAAGGGCTCCGAAGCGCACAAGGCTTCGGTGACCGGCGACACGGTCGGCGATCCCTACAAGGATACTGCCGGCCCAGCGGTCAACCCGGCGATCAAGATCACCAACATCGTCGCGCTGCTGTTGCTGGCCGTTCTCGCGCACGGCTAAGCTCGGCCGCTATGGCCTTAAAACAAAACCCGCGGGATCGCTCCCGCGGGTTCTTCATTGCCTGAGATATGCCGCTTACAGGGAAGCGAAAGGAATGGAAGGAAGCCGACACCCTCGGGTGGATCAGCTGCCGCCGAGCGTGCTGCCGCCGCTGGCGCCGGGAATACCAGGCGCCAGCTTGCTGGCGCCACTGATGATCTGGCTGAGGAAGTTCTGGTCCTTGCCGCCGGTCGGCGTGGTGCGCGAGATGAAGTCGAACACCTTGCCGTCTTTCAAGCCGTAATTGGCGATCTGGGTGACGCGCCCGTCATCGCCAAAATAGACCGCCAGCACATGCTGGTCGACCAGCCGCGGCTTGTCGAAGGCGACATAGCGCTTGCGCGTCTGCGAAATGTAATAAAAGGCCTCGTTATCGAAGGTCGCCTTCGTCGAGGGAGTGCCGAGCGCCAGCAGCACCTGTTCGCGGCTTGAGCCGACCGGCACCAGGTCGATCGCCTGCTGGTCTATGACGTAGCCTTGCGTCAGCGTCTCGCTCGGATTGAGATCGCCGATCATCTTGGACGAATTGCAGGCGGAAAGTGCCGCAGCGATCACCAGCAGCGAAACCGCACCGCCGGGCTTGGGCAGGAAAGTCGACTTGAATTTCAGCGCGCGCAACTACAACTCCATAAGCTGGCCGCAACTTGCGCTGGGCCGCAAAACCGGTAAACCAGCTTGCTTGCCGATGCAACAAGGCCACTTCAACAAACGGTCCCGGGAGACCACCCTCAAATGTTCCAGCGCCTCTTTGGCCGCGAACGACATGCCAACCGCGCCATCACCGAGGCGCTTTACGCACAAATCGTGGCGGCGGCGCGGCAAACGGTGTTTTATTCCGCCTGGAACGTACCGGACACGCCGCTCGGCCGCTTCGAGATGCTGTCGTTGCACATGTTCCTGTTTCAGCACCGGTTGCGAGGCGAGGGCGGTGCTGCGGCAGAGGTTGCGCAGGTGCTGATCGACGAGTTCTTCATGGATGTCGAACATTCGTTGCGTGAATTGGGCATTGGCGACGTCGGCGTGCCGAAGCGAATGCGGAAACTGGCGAAAATGTTCTATGGCCGTACCGCCGCCTATGATGATGCGCTGCAAAGAAATGACCATGATGCACTCGCCGTCGCCCTTGCCCGCAATGTCAGGCCGGATGCCGGCGCCTGGCCGCAAGCGTCGCAACTGGCACTCTATGCCGCCGATGCATCAAGGCAACTCGCGGAACAGCCGACCGAATCGATCGTTTCCGGAACGGTGTCATTTCCCGTGGCCAACGCTTGAGCGACGGCAGGCCGATGAAGGTGGCGAAGTGGAGGCGAAGATGAAATACCCTGATACCCACAGCCCAGTGTCATTCCTGGCAAATGTCGCCCGGCTGCCGCAAAAGGGGCTGCCGGTGGTGATCGATGCCGACGCTGGCCAGCGCGCCCTGCTGGCCGTCGAGCACGAGCTGCTTTCGGTCGAGAACTATCGCGCCGAACTCCTGGTCGAGCCCTGGAAACGCAACGGGGTGAAAGTCAGCGGCCATGTTGAGGCCGATATAACGCAGGCCTGCATCGTCACCCTCGACCCGGTCGAGGCGCATATCGACGAGCCGGTCGAAGCGCTGTTCCTGCCGGAGCAATCCAAGCTCGGGCGGCAAGGTTTCGACGGCGGCGGTGAGATCCTGCTCGACGCCGAAGGCCCGGACAGCCCGGAAACCTTTTCCGGCGATGCGATCGACGTCGGGGCGCTTGCCGAGCAGTTCTTTGGCTTGGCGATCGATCCATATCCGCGCAAGCCGGGTGTATCGCTGGAGGCCGCCGGCGATGCCGAGCCTGTGGAGAATGAATTCCAGCAAAAGCTCAGATCACTGTTGGGAAAATCCTGATGGCTGACCCAATTTGAGAAAAGTTGGTTGTGCGGCAGCCCAAAACCGTTATTTTCGCCGAACCTTCGCGAGCCCCGCACCTTGGCAAGCCCGCTGGCCAATCAACCGTGAGATGAACACCGCGTGATCAGGATTTCCATCGATGCCATGGGCGGCGATCACGGGCCAAGCGTGGTCATCCCGGCGCTCATGACTGTCGCCACCCGCCGTCCGGATATACGCTTCGTCATTTATGGGCGCGAAGAAGTGGTACGGCCCGAACTCGCCAAATTCCCCAAGCTGGCGGAAGTGAGTGAGTTCGTGCACTGCGAGATCGCAGTGCGGATGGACGACAAGCCGAGCCAGGCGCTGCGCCATGGCCGCTGGAAGTCATCGATGTGGAAGGCCGTCGAGGCGGTCAAGGCAGGCACTGCCGACGCCTGCATCTCGGCCGGCAATACCGGCGCGCTGATGGCAATGTCCAGATTCTGCCTTCGCACCATGGCGACCATCGATCGCCCGGCAATCGCGGCGCTCTGGCCTACATTGCGCGGCGAGAGCGTGGTGCTGGACGTCGGCGCCACCATTGGCGCGGATGCGCATCAACTGGTTGACTTTGCCATTCTGGGCACCGGCATGGCGCGCTCGGTTTTCGGCATCGAACGGCCGAGCGTCGGGCTGCTCAATGTCGGCGTCGAGGAGATCAAGGGTCAGGAAGAGGTCAAGGAGGCGGGTCGTATGTTGCGCGAGGCCAACATGGCCTCGATGAACTACCATGGCTTTGTCGAGGGTGACGACATCGGCAAGGGCAGTGTCGACGTCGTCGTTACCGAGGGATTTGCCGGCAACATCGCGCTGAAGACGGCGGAAGGCACCGTTAGGCAGATCGCCGGCTATCTGCGCGCGGCGATGAACCGGACGCTGATGGCCAGGATCGGCTATATCTTCGCCAAGACCGCCTTCGATCGCCTGCGCGAGAAGATGGATGTCGGCCGCTCCAATGGCGGCGTCTTCCTCGGATTGAACGGCATCGTGGTGAAGAGCCATGGCGGGGCTGATTCGGATGGCTTCGCGGCGGCGATCGAGCTTGGCTACGACATGGTGCGCAACAATCTGCTTGACCGCATCGAAGCCGATCTCGACCTGTTCCATGCCCGCAATCCGAATGCCCAGACAATCCGGAAATCCGACGTCGTCATCGACGCAAAGGAATAGGAAAGAGCATTGATCAGATCCGTCGTGCGCGGCACGGGCGCCGCGCTGCCCCGCCGCATTATGAAGAATGCCGATTTCGAAGGCATGGTCGAGACGTCGGACGAGTGGATCGTCCAGCGCAGCGGCATTCGCCAGCGCCACATTGCGGCCGACGACGAGACGACGGCCTCGCTGGGCGAGGCGGCAGCGCGCGCGGCCCTCGACAGTGCCGGCCTGACGGCTGACGACATCGACCTGATCGTGCTGGCGACCTCGACGCCCAACAACACCTTTCCCGCGACCGCGGTCGAGATCCAGAACCGGCTCGGCATGCACCACGGTTTTGCCTTCGACCTGCAGGCGGTCTGCTCCGGCTTCGTCTATGCAGTGACGACCGCGGACCTCTATATCCGCGGCGGCTTGGCCAGACGGGTACTGGTGATCGGCTCGGAAACATTTTCGCGTATTCTCGACTGGAACGACCGCTCGACCTGCGTTTTGTTCGGCGACGGCGCCGGCGCGATGGTGCTGGAAGCAGGCACGGGGGCAGGCGGCATCGCCGACCGAGGCGTTCTGGCGGCCAGCCTGCGCTCCGACGGCATCCACAAGGACAAGCTTTTTGTCGACGGTGGGCCGTCGACCACCGGAACCGTCGGGCACCTCAGGATGGAAGGCCGCGAAGTGTTCAAGCATGCGGTCGGCATGATCACCGACGTCATCGAGGCGACGTTCGCACAGGCCGGCATCGGCGCCGCCGATCTCGACTGGTTCGTGCCGCATCAAGCCAATAAACGAATTATTGACGCTTCGGCCAAAAAGCTTGGGATAGAGGAGCGGAAGGTGGTGGTGACCGTCGATTTGCACGGTAATACCTCGGCGGCTTCCGTGCCGCTGGCACTGTCCGCAGCCGTCGCCGACGGTCGCATCAGAAGGGGTGACCTGGTACTGCTCGAGGCGATGGGCGGCGGCTTCACCTGGGGTGCCGTCCTGCTCCGCTGGTAAGTGCCGAACTATCGGGTTCGGGTCCTTGACCTTGACGGATCAATTACTTAGGTTCTGCCGTTGCTTGTATCGATTTATGTTTTTGAGCTGATGGGACGGTTCGTATGGGGGGAAAGACACTTACGCGCGCCGACCTCGCCGAAGCCGTTTACCGCAAGGTTGGGCTGTCACGTACTGAATCGGCCGAGCTTGTCGAGGCGGTGCTGAATGAGATCTGCGAGGCGATCGTTCGCGGCGAGACGGTGAAGCTGTCGTCCTTCGCGACCTTCCACGTCCGCTCCAAGAACGAGCGCATCGGGCGCAATCCCAAGACCGGTGAGGAAGTGCCGATCCTGCCGCGCCGGGTGATGACCTTCAAGTCGTCGAACGTACTGAAGAACCGTATCCTGCGCTCCCATCAAAACAGCAAAGCCAAGGGTAGCAAGTAGCCGCCCAATCCCCCTTTGCCAAGAATCATGCTCCAGGCTTCGGTTGAAAAATGAACCCTGCTTTTGCGCCGGGCTTGAATATTGTTTCATAAACCGCTGAAATAAGATGCGATTCGGTAGGCCGGATCGGTATTTGGGTGTGATCCGTTCCGCCGGGACGGAAAGCTGCTCTCTTTGTTAAGCGTGATGTCGCCCGAACCCGGTTCCCGCCTTTTGCGATCATGCTCTAGCGTGAGGATTCGTCCATGGACAAGAGCCCTGATGCTTTCCGCACCATCAGCGAGGTCGCGGAGGATCTGGATTTGCCGCAGCACGTGCTGCGCTTCTGGGAGACGCGTTTCAACCAGATCAAGCCGATGAAGCGCGGCGGCGGTCGCCGCTACTACCGTCCGCAGGACGTCGAACTGATCAAGGGTATTCGTCATATGCTCTACGACCAGGGCTATACGATCAAGGGCGTGCAGAAGCTGTTGCGCGAGAACGGCAACCAGTTTCTGATCGCCGTCGGCAGTGGCGACATGGCGGCGGTCGAGGCGATCTCGCAGCGTCGACAGGCCGACACGGTACCGCTGACGCAAGCGGCGCAGCCGCGCGGCCCGGACGACGAAATGCTGGTTGGCCAGCCGAGGGTGAAACCCAGCCGTCGTTTTTTCGGTATAGGCAAGACCGACGAGGAAGGTCCGGTTCCGCCGGACACGTCAAAACTTTCCCGTGACAATCGCGCGTTGCTGCAGGAGGCGCTGTTCGACCTCCTGGAATGCAAGCGCCTGCTAGATCAGGTTCGCTAGAGCCCGCCGGGTTGACCGGAACGGTCTTCAGGGTCATGCGTTAGGCTTCCTTCTGCAGATGAAGGAAGCACGTCATGGCATCGCTTTCGAGCATCTCCGACACCGATCTCAACAAGCAGGTCGCGGCCTTGGCCAGGGAACTGGCCACCTTGAAGAAAGCCGTGTTGAAGCAGGGCGGCGCCTTTTACGAAGACGGGCGCGATACCGCGTCGGATTACTATTCGGATATCACTGAGCGGCTCGGCAACGCCTTGCCGGCAATCAGAAGGCAAGGCCGGGCGATCGAGAAGACCGCCCGAGATCACCCGGCGACGGCGGCCGCTGTCGGGCTGGTTCTGGTCGGGCTCGTCGCCAGTCTGTTCCTCGGCGGCCGACAGCAAAACGCGCCGCGAGCGCGTTCAAGGTCGGCACGTTAAGAAAAGCAAATGGCGGTGGTCAGCGGACCGCCGCCATTTTTCGCCGACACGGCAAACCCGGCAAGCGCGCCGCCCTTGATCCAGGGCCAGAACGCCTGACTGCGGGTTGTTCGCCCGAGGGTGTTTTCAGTACTTCTTCGCGACAACCTTCTTGTGATGGTGGCGGTAGTGGTGGACGCGGTGATGGTAGTGATGGCGGTGATGCTTCTTGACGGTGGTGTGCATCGTCGTCGCATTCGCGCTGCTTGCGCCGATGATCGGCATCGAGAGTGCAAGTGCGATTGCAAGTCCAAGAGCGGAGAGAAGAGGCTTCTTCATGACATCGTTTCCTTTTTGCGCAGGCGGAATTTGAGCGTCACTGACTCAGGTCGGTGACTCGAGCGCTGCGGTTGGGACTATCGCCTTGGAGTTTTTCGGCAGTTTCTCCGGCCTGTAGAATTTTGTTTCCGAACTGTGTCTGCTGAGGATCCGGCCAGATGTCAGCTCGCCGGCATCCGCCATCCATTCCGGCGTCGGTTCACGATGCCGTGACGCTATCTTTGATGCTTGGCAAATCACCGGCGAGCGGGCATTCTCCCGATCGTCTCAGGCAACAACATGATTTGATCTAACTCTTTCATCCCACGGAGTTGCCAATGCCCCAAATAGCAAAACGCGAACCTTACTCCGAACTGGCGGCGAGCGCGGTTACGCCTGAACGCAGTGCCGTCCGAACCGCCCGGGAAGCCCGTGGATACAGCATCGAAGAGCTGTCCCTGGCGTGCGGGCTGGCAGCCTATGAGATTGCCGATGTTGAAAGCGGCAAGGATGCCGATCCCTCGAAACGTCGGCGTATTGCCTCCGCGCTTCAACTTCCGGAAAGCGCTCTGTTTGACGAAGCCGTGTTGCCTGCCAAAAGGCGATCCGTGTCGTAGCGGCGTGTCATGCTTTTATTCCACGAGCTCGCCATGGGTCGCCCTGGCGGGCTTCGTTTTTTCGGCCACGTAGTGGACTTGCCGGCCGCCACGGCGACGCCAGACGGAAATTGCTGGAGATGAGCCTCGAATCCGTTCGCGCCTTCTTCGCCGCACACGCGCCCGACATTGACGTCATCGTCACGGAGGCAAGCTCGGCGACGGTGGCTCTGGCCGCCGAAGCGCATGGCGTGGCGCCGGCGCAGATTGCCAAGACGATCTGCTTGCGCGCCGGCGACCAGACGATGCTGATCGTGGCCAGCGGGATCTCCAGGCTGGACAATCGCAAATTCAAGGACCGGTTTGGTGGCAAGGCGCGAATGCTGGACGCCGAGCAGGTGCTCGCCGCGACCGATCATCCCATCGGTGGGGTGTGCCCGTTCGGCCTACCGGCGCCGCTCCCGGTCTACTGCGACATCTCGCTAGGCGCCTTTGACGAGGTCGTCCCGGCGGCAGGCGCGACGAATGCCGCCGTGCGGCTCAGCCCGCAACGCCTGGCCGAACTCGTCGACGCCGAGTGGGTGGATGTGTGCCAGTAGCCATTTATCCGGGTCGTGGGATCCGCTGAGCGTTACCGCTACTCGGTCTTCTGTGGCTCTTCTTTTTTGATCGCCTGAACGTCCGTGACAGTCGACATATCGGCGTTCTCGACGCTTGCTGTCTTCGTCTGCGTGTCGACCGATGCCTGGACCTTGGAATGCGCGGGGCAATCCGCAGAGGCAGCTGATATGGACATGGTCAGTGCCGCGACTATTGCGAGGAATGTCTTCATGATCATTCTCCTCTTTCGTTCGATGGGTAAAGTTAGCCCGTCTGGCACCGGCCGCAAAATCACATTTGTTCACACGCGCTCCTGCGCACACGGAAGCCGACGCCGGGCCAGTGATTCAAATGGCTGCGCGGATAGCCGCTTGCCGTATCAAGGCCCACTGGCTCCGGCCGGAGGATTTTTGGCGTTAAAGATCTCGCCGCTCAGAGCCAGTCTCAAATCTTCGGCGCTGAGCTGACCACTTTCAAATAAATCCATCACTCTGCGGCCGAGCACTTCTCTGCCTGGATCTCCATCAGCGAGGCCTAGTTCACGGCATCGGGCATCAAGTGCCTTGGTCAACATGGTCAGCTCGGCAGGACAGGCAACTCCTTGAAGCGACATTGCATCTCTCCCGAAAAGGGCGAAAGCGCGTGGCATCTTCGTAGCGTCCGCTCGCCCTTACAACTGCGGACGACGGTAATTCAACTAGAGCCAACCTTTTTCGAACTCAACATTCAAACGTACCAAAACGCCGCGCGCTCCAATGGGAGGATCCTGCTACAATACGGTATGGCCGTCCGAATAGCGGTTGTCCTCGCGCTTCTTTTCGCCTTCGCCTACGGTTTCGCAAAACTCGCGGAACATTATCGCAGCGTTGGCGACAGGCCCTCTCCGTGTGAAGAATTGCCCTATCCTGATTGTCCTGACCAAAAAGCTCCTCCCCGGGAAGAAACCGAGCCTTGAGCGCGCGCCTGTTCAGGCCAGGCCAGCCGTCCGGATGAATTAGTTCTTTCCAACCGACGGTTGGTGGACGCATTGCAGCTGATGCGCCTAGGGTTCACTACGATCCGCGCGCACCGGGCATGCCCAACCCCCGAGTCACCCCTGCCTGATGCAAGGCGCCTGATCGAGTCCCGCCGTTCTGGCATGTGCGGCGGGACCTTTTCTCACGATAAAGGCTGGCGTACGCAGCAAAGCTTACCTAGCCATTACCGCGCGGTTTCTCGGTGGCTTCTGGCTAGACGCCAGCCTCCGTGCCTCGCGCACGAGTGATGCGTGATCGGTTCCCTCGATGAGATCACGCCTGCGTATGTTGCGCTGCTGCAGTGCGGCTATCGTCTGTACAGCCAGTTTTGGGGGAAAACTGGCTAAGCCTTTGGATTTTAATGGTCGGAGTGGCCGGATTCGAACCGACGACCCCTTGACCCCCAGTCAAGTGCGCTACCGGGCTGCGCTACACTCCGGACCGGTCGCGATGTATCGTGATAGACCGGGTCCGGTCAACCGAATTCGGTTGCTGTCTTGCCTGAAGCAACCGCGACGGGGATTGCCGGTCGCTGCGTCGCCCGCAGCTGCCACTGGTGGCGGTATTCGAGCGCGATGGCACCCCAGATCAAGCCGAGCAGCAGGTAGACATGGCGCCAGTGGTCGATGTCGATGAAGGTGCCGAGCCCGATATTGCCGATGAAGGCGACGTAGGCGCATAGAAGATAAGGCTGCCACGGCCGGTCGCGCAGCAGAATGCGGAAGCCGGCGGCGATCGTCCAGCACGTCAGCGTCAGGAACGACACGAAGCCGAGCCAGCCGTAATCCATCAGCATCTTCAGCCAGATGTCGTGCGTGTCCTCGCCGAAGATCTTGCCGAAGACGAGCGGGCCGATGCCGAACGGATGCTCCAGTGCCATCTGAAAGCCGATCGTATAGCGGGCGAAGCGGCCGAGCCGGGCGGTGTCGTAGCTTTGTTCGAGCTGTGCGCGGTTCGAGAACATTTCGGCGACTCCTGGCAGTTGCAGGATGACGATCATTGCGATGACCAGCAGTCCGACGGCGGCGATGGTCATGACGACGACGCGCAGCCTGAACTTGCCGCTGGCGCTCTGCAGGAACAAGGCACCGGTCAAAAGGATCGCCGAAACGGCGAACATGCCCCAGGCGCCGCGCGAAAAGGAAAAGAAGATGCCGGCGGTGATGATCAGCAGCGGCATAGCCATTTGAGGCATGCGCGCGACCGAGCCGGTAAGCAGCAGATAGAGCAGGTAGATGCCCGGCAGCACCAGGAACGGACCGAACACGTTCGGGTCCTGGAAGGCGCCGGCGGCACGGTCGTATTTGGTGAAGATCTCCGCTCCTGGAAAGGCATGGAAATAGCCGGCTATGCCGACCAGCGAAGTCAGCACTGCCGATACCACATAGGCGACGAAGATCACCCGGTAGAGACTGGGCCGGACCGCCGTTACCGAAGCGAAAAAAACCGCGGTTAAGGCCAGGAACAGCGAGACGGCGAGATAGAGCGGCGTGCCGGCGAGGTCCGACATCTGCGTCATCGAGATCATACCGCCGATGTTCATGATAGCCAGCAGCACCAGAAGTGGCACCGCCGCCCGCTGTACACGCATGCCGAACAAGGGCCACACCACGATCAGTCCGATCATGTAGAGATCGTACGGCGCCGGCTCGGCAATGACGAAACCGGACAGGAAAACGCCGAGGAAAACCGCCCCCGACGCAATCAGTGCAATCAGCTTGGCGTTGACCGCCGCCGCCGGCAATTCATAGGCTGTCGCGATCAATACGCGTTTTCCGTATTGAGCAGGCGGATCGGCGTCAGGAACAGGATTCTGAGGTCGAACAAGAGCGACCAGTTCTCGATGTAATAGAGGTCGTATTCCGTCCGCATGCGAATCTTCTCGTTGGTGTCCATCTCGCCGCGCCAGCCATTGATCTGCGCCCAGCCGGTCACACCGGGTTTGACCTTGTGGCGGGCGAAATAGCCGTCGACCACTTCATTGTAGAGGAGGTTGTGCGACTGCGCGGCAATGGCGTGCGGGCGCGGCCCGACCAGCGACAGCGAACCGAACAGCGAATTGAAGAACTGCGGCAGTTCGTCGATCGAGGTCTTGCGGATGAAGCGGCCGACGCGGGTGACGCGCGGATCGTTCTTGGTCACGGTCTGTTTGGCCGTCGGGTCCGCCTTGTCGGTATACATCGAACGGAACTTGTAGACGTCGATGATCTCGTTGTTGAAGCCGTGCCGCTTCTGATGGAACAGCACCGGCCCCTTGCTGTCGAGTTTGATCGCGATTGCGGTCGCCAGCATCACCGGCGAGAACACGATGATGCCGATGATCGAAAAGACAATGTCGAAGGCGCGCTTGGCGACCGAATCCCAGTCGTTGATCGGCTTGTCGAAGATATCGAGCATCGGCACCGAGCCGATGTAGGAATAGGCGCGCGGCCTGAACTGCAGCGCGTTCGAATGCGCCGATAGCCGGATGTCGACCGGCAGCACCCACAGCTTCTTCAATAACTGCAGCACGCGCGATTCGGCGGTCAGCGGCAGCGATACGATCAGCATGTCGATGCGCGCGATGCGGGCAAATTCGATGAGTTCGGAAATTGTACCGAGCTTGGGATAACCGGCGACAACCGGCGGCGACCGCTTGTCGCCGCGGTCGTCGAAAATGCCGCAGATGCGGATGTCGTTGTAGGGCTGCCTTTCGACCGAGCGGATCAATACCTCCGCCGCCTTGCCGCCGCCGACGATGACGGCGCGGCGCTCCATCCGCCCGTCGCGCGCCCAGCGCCGGATCAGCTTCGACATCACCAGTCGGAGACCCAGGATCAGCACGAAACCGACGACGAACCATGTGCCGAAGAGCAGGCGCGAATAGTCTTCCGACATTTTCATGGTGAAGGCGGTGAGCGCCATCAAGGCGAATGTTCCGGCCCAGACCAGCAGGAGACGGCCGAAATTGGCGATCGGCCGCATCAGCGCGACGATCTGGTAGCGGTCGGTGACGTCGAACAGAACGACCGCGAGGAACGAGGTGGCGGCGATCGTCAGTGAGTATTGCCAGGCAAGATAGTTGAAAAAGCCGACATAATAGAAATAGACGGCAAGACCTGACACCAACAGCAGCGCGAATTCCACCATGCGCAGGACGCCGCTCACCATGATCGGCGACATCGTATCGCGCCGGTATTGCGAGGCGACCTGGCGGGCAACATCGTTCATGCCGCCGGCCGTATTGTTCTCGGCAGGGGCGTCGAATTTGCGCACCGCGTCTAGCGAAAAACGGCGCGCTGGGTCGATTTCGTTCATGGGGCGTCCGCAGGTTTCCCTCAGGTGAATAGCAAAAGAGAGCTAAGAAACCCTTGAAACAACGGATGGCTTTGGAGACGCTTTCACCAGGAGCAGCCCGGTGGAAACCCGTTGTTCTATTTTTTGAGCGCGGCGAAATAGGCCTTTTCGATTTCGGCGGCCATTACATCGGCGCCGAAGCGTGCCTTGAGGTCGGCGAGGCCGGGCATCAGGCCTTTGTAGGTGTCGAGATCGGCCAATGCGGCGCTTATCTTGTCGCCAAGTTCGCGCGGGTCGGGCCGGATCAGGACAGGCGAGCCGGTGTCGAAGATTTCCGGTATGCCGCCGACCGCCGTCGCGATGATCGGCTTGCCGGCGGCGAGCGCTTCCAGAACTATATAGGGCATGGCTTCCGCGCGCGAGGGAACGACGACCAGTTCGGCCAGCCTGAAGGCGAGCCTGGCCGGCATCGGCGCCAGGAAGCTGACCTCGAGGCCGAGCTGATCTACCTGGGCGCGATAGCGCGGCAGGTCGTCGCCGTCGCCGACCATCAGCGCTTTCAATGGGCGGCCGAGTCGTGTCGCGGCTAGCCCCAGCGCATCGATGAAGATGTCCGGGCCTTTGAGGTCTCGCATCATGCCGATATAGAGGAGGTCAACCGCATTGTGCTCGGTCCGCACCGGCTCGAACTCGGCGGCGCGCAGGCCGTTGTGGACGAGAGCGTTCGGAATGGGTGGCTCGCCGACCTTCCTGCGATAAGTCCGCCGCTCATAATCGGAAACAAACAGCAGGCAATCGGTGAAGCGAGCCATGAAGCGCTCGAGCGCGAAGAACAGCTTCCCCATGGCGGTGGTCTCGTCATAGTGAAGCGAGCCGCCATGCGGCGAATAAAGGCGGGCTACGCGAGACCTGGATACCCGTAACAATGAGCCGAACAGACGGGCATAGGCGCCACCTTTGGCGCCATGCCCGTGCAGCACGTCCGGCCGCAATTCTTTTATGATCCTGTAGGTGCGCCGGGCCGAGGCGAGATCGCCTGGCCCGACATGCCGCTGCATCGGGGTGCGGTGAATGCCGAGCGCCAGGCTGCCTTTCATCTGTTCGAACAGCCGTTCCTCGAAATCGCCGCCCGTCGTCGAATCGCAGACGATGCCGACGGCATGGCCGGCGGCGACCTGAGCCTCGGTCAGGTCGCGCACATGCCGGAAGATGCCTCCGACCGGTGAGCGAAAGCAGTGGACGATCCTGAGTGTGTCCGCCACTTTGTCAGCACATCAAAACAGGCGTTCGCGAACATAGACTGTATCGCCGGGCAGCAGCGGGTCGGAGGTCACCACGCGTCCGGTTATCACCTTGCCGTTGATGTCGCGGGTAATGTCGACGCTTTCCTGGTTGGCGCGTGGCGTGAACCCGCCGGCGATGGCGACGGCTTTCTGCACGGTCAGGCCTGGAACGTAGGAATACTGCCCCGCCGCACCCACTTCACCCATGACGAAGATCGGCCGGTAGCGATCGATTTCGACCGAAACATCGGGATCCCGCAAATAACCCTGGCGCAGTTTCTCGGCGATCTCCCTTTCAAGCTGTTGGGCGGTGTGGCCGCGCGCCGGCACGTTGCCGACGAGCGGCAGCGAGAGATAGCCGGACTGGTCGACGCTGTAGGTATTGGTCAGTCCTTCCTGCTCGAACACGGTTACGCGGACGCGGTCGCCGGCGCCGAGGCGATAGGGCTGGTCGAGAACTTCATGGAATGCGGCCGGCGTCGGCCGGTAGCTGGAGCAGCCCGAAAGCATCGATACGGCAAGCAGCGCGCGGAAAAGGGGAGCAGTGCTTTTCATGAGCGGACACGTACCTTTGAATAGCCGGCGACTCTGCGGCAAACCTTAACGATCGAGCTCGGTTATCATCCTGTTAGGGTTAATGGCCGGTAAAGGCGCGCGGCCGATGCGGGCCGGATCGACGAATGCAGATGGTTTTCAGCCTCTTGTTTGCGGCTTGTTAATAGAGCCTGACAGGTTCTTACCGCGATATTAACGGCTGAGTTACCATAGTTGTTTACGGTGCATGCTGACTCAGTACCGGAGCAGGGATGCATGTCCGTTCAATCCGCGGCCGCAGATGTCGACGTCGATCTCAGGCAGCTTTTCGCCAGCCTGGCGCGAAACTGGCTGCGCATCCTTGTCGTCGCACTGGTTGTAACCGGCCTGGCCTTTGCGCTCGCCTGGCTTGCAACGCCCGAATACAAGTCGGCAGCCAAGCTGGAGATCGGGCCTCGAGAATCGGAGTTCACGCGGCCAGCCGGGGCCAACGGCAACGAGCGGTCGATTCCCGACGAAGAGGCTGTGGCCACCGAGGTCCAGATCATCTCGTCCCCCGACATCCTCAAGCAGGTGGCGGCGAAGCTCAACCTGGCGAAATTGCCCGAATTCGACGAGGCGCTGAAGATGTCGGCGCTGAGCCGCGCCCTTGTCCTTGTTGGCTTGAAAAGCGATCCGTTCGAGATTCCGCTGGAAGAGCGCGTGCTGGACGCAATGCATGAGAAGCTCAACGTCTATGGCGTTGAAAAAACCCGCGCGATCGCAATCGAGTTCTCGTCAGAGGATCCAAAGCTTGCCGCCGCGATCCCGAACGCCATTGCAAACGCCTATATCGCCTCCAAGGGCAATGCCAAGCTCGAATCGAATTCCGCCGCCACCGACTTTCTGGCGCCGGAAATCGCGGATCTGCAGAACCGGGTGAAGGAGGCGGAAGCCAAGGTTGCCGCATTCCGTGCGCAGTCCGATCTTTTGATGGGCGGCAACAATTCGGTGCTTGCCACCCAGCAGCTGTCCGAATTGTCGAGCGAACTGTCACGCGTGCGCGCCAATCGCGCTTCGGCGGAAGCGACCGCTGACAGCGTGCGCAGGGCGTTGCGCAATGGCGGCTCGCTGGATGCCGTTCCGGAGGTGTTGTCTTCCGAACTGATCCAGCGCCTGCGCGAGCGGCAAGTCGAACTCAAGAACAACATAGCCGACCTTTCCACCACCTTGCTCGACAACCATCCGCGCATCCGCGCGCTGAAGTCGCAGCTCGCGGATCTCGACCGCCAGATCCGCAACGAAGCGGAAAAGATCATGAAAGGTCTGATGGCGCAGGCCGAGACGGCGAAGGCGCGAGAGGCTCAACTCGTGGCAGACGTCAACACGCTGAAGGCGGCGTCCGCCCGCGCCGGCGAAGAGCAGGTGGAACTCGATGCGCTGCAGCGTGATGCCGCGACCAAGCGTCAGCAGCTCGATCTCTATTCATCCAGCTATCTCCAGGCGGCCGCACGCAAGGATCGCAACTATCTGCCCGTCGACGCTCGCGTATTTTCGGAGGCCCAGGTGCCGGCCGAACCTTATTTCCCCAAGATTGGTCCGATTGTCAGTGCGGCCTTTGTCGGCTCGTTGCTCATCATGGCGATCGTCACGCTGCTGCAGGAACTGTTTTCCGGCCGCGCCATGCGTCCGGCCGCCGGTGCCCATTTCGAGCGCATCGAGCAGGTTGCAATGCCGGCTGTCCAGGCCGAACGCGTGATGGCCGAGCCCGACCCGTCGGTTGGCCGGTCCGAACCGGCAGTCGTTGAGATCGATGAGGCCGACGACGACAATATCATTGAAAGCAAAGTGGAGTCGGAACCCGTCGCGGTGGCGGAAGCGGCTGCCGAGAAAATCGAACCGGAGTACTCTGAAATGGCTGCTGGAGACATTGAACCGGCACGTTCTATCCTCGGCGAGGTCGACATCGACAAGGCCGCGGAAAAACTGATCGCCACCGGTGCCGCCCGCGCCATATTCGTGTCGCCGGAAGGCGACGAGGCGGCTGCCTCGGCAGTGCTGGTGGCGCGCGCAGTCTCCGACGCCGGGCTACGCGTGCTGCTGCTTGATCTCACCGCTTCGGGTGCTGCCTCGCGGCCGATGCTGGACAGCGGGCTGTTTCCGGGCATCACCGATCTGCTCGCCTCGCAAGCGCAGTTCAGCGATGTGATCCACCCCGATCTCTATTCGGACTGCCACGTTATTCCCGTCGGCACAGCCGATCCGGTCCGCGCCATGCGCGCCGCCGACCGGCTGCCGATCATCATGCAGTCGCTGACCACCGCCTATGATTTGGTCGTGGTCGAATGCGGACCGGCCGACGCGCAAGGCATCAGCCGCCTGGTGGGCGAGGGGACCGAGGTTTTGCTCTCCATGCTTGAACCGGACGACGAGGTGACGCAGGCCGCGGTCGCGCTCATCGAGAGTGGCTATCCCGACCTGACGCTGGTCACGCCCATCGGCCATGTGGCGCCGGGCCCAATGCCGGGACGGCGCTCGGCCGCCTGAGGCAGTTTTCTCTCAAATCGAAATCAGCTGTCGTCTTCGCCTGCGGCCGGTGCTGTCCTCCGCCCCACGGCTTTACGGCGCAGCAGCTTGGTCAGCTTCCAGACCATTGGGCTGTGCTTGATGAATGCCTTCAGGCTTGCGCCGTGCCTGAGCGCAAGCGCCAGCGCACGACCTTTCGGCGTCAGCGGAACCAGCACCTCGAAATGCTGCGTTTCGATATCGCACCACAATCGCTTGTAGGGTTCGTCGCCGACCGAGAAATCATAGATTTCGAAACCCGCCTCGCAGGCTTCCTGGATGTTCTCGAAGAACAGGAAGTCGCCCGGGCTGGTGTGTGCGAGGTCGTCCTCGGCAATCGCCCCGAACTCGCAGATCAGCCGCTTGCCCGAACGGCTCGACCCGGTGACTGCACGAAGTTTGCCGGCGACTTCCAGCCCATGCAGGACGAAGGACGGATCTTCCTCTTGAAGCGCGTCGGCAAACAGCGAGCGGAAAAAAGCGCGCACCTCCGCCTCACCGAAAACATTGGCGATGCCCATCTTGCGGAAGCGGAATTCCTTCATCTCGAAAAAGGCATCGAGCAGCATGTGCACCTCGTCCGCAGTTCTCGCCTCGATGCGACGATAGCTGCCAACGGCCTCGAACTTGCGCGCCTGCGAGCGATGCTTCTTGCGCCTGCGCTTGCCGCTCACGCGGGTGAGCAGTGCGTCAAATCCTCCCACAAGACCGGCGGCCAGCGACAGATTGGGGCTCGAAAAATGCGGCAAGGCGGAGAGCGGGTTGGCAACGCCGTCGAGATCGGGCAGCAACCGCTCCAGCGCAACAAGATCGATGTCGCGCCGCGCCTTGGCAATCGCAGCCAGCATCGAGCGGATCGCCGTGCTATCGGCATTCGCCAGCCATTGCGGGTCGGCGGCGGCAAAATTGCCGTTTGCATGGCGGCCGCCCATGAACCGGGCGACGCGGAACGCTCCACTGCGAGTGACCTCCAGCGCCAGTGAGAAAACCGGCCTGTCCTCGGCGCGCAGCGTCGCAACGACAACGTCGGCGCCGGTATGTGCGGCCCAGTTCAGGATCCAGCCGGCGCTTTGCGCAGGGGCAAAAAGCGCGGAATGGCAGAATTCTGCGTACGCCGCCAACGCCGCACTATCGGCGACCGAGGTTGACAGGCCGGCTTTGCCGGCCGGCAAGGCACACGGCGACGCCTCGCTGCTTGCCAGCCGATTGCCGTCAAATGACGCGGTGGCGTCAACCATACCTCAATCCTTAGGGCGTATTCGTCGCGATTGGGGGTCCCGCGCAGGCGCATTCCATGCTTGATGAGCTTAGGCGCAAAAGGTGAATGAATGATCGACGGGGGCGAGGCAATCCGCAAACTGGCGCTCAATCTCGCCCGCTATTCCGGTCTCGCGCCGCTGGCCAAGCCGTTTATCGGCGGCCTTGGCGCCATCCTGATGCTGCATCGGGTTACCGCGACACCGGAAAAGCCGAACGGCGTCAACCGCCACTTGAACATCGCGCCCGGGTTTCTCGATATCGTGATCGCCGACATGAAGGCGAACGGCTACAGTTTCGTCACGCTTGACGAGGCGATCGAGCGCATCAAGGCCAGCGACAAGGACGGCCAGTTTGCGACGATCACCGCCGACGACGCCTATCGAGACAACATGACCGAGGCGCTGCCGGTGCTGGAGAAGCACGGCGCGCCGATCACCATCTACGTCGCGCCGGGACTGATCGACGGCGCTGCCGATTTGTGGTGGGACGTGGTCGAGGACATCGTCAATGCGCGCGATCGCCTGACGCTGACGACGCCGGATGGCCCGGTGACAATCGACTGCTCGAGTCCGGGAAAAAAGGTCCAGGCCAATGCGCGCCTGCACGCTCATCTGACGCTGAAGGTGCGCGAGCAGGACCAGCGTGCGGTGTTGCGGGATCTGGCGCGCTCGAACGGCATCGAGTTGGGTGGTCCGCGCCCGAGCACGCTGATGAACTGGGACGAGATCCGCACCATGGCCGGGCACCCGCTGGTGACGATCGGCGCACATAGCGTCAATCACTGCAATCTGAAGCGGCTTTCCGAGAGCGATGCGAGACATGAGATCGGCGACGTCAAGCGCATATTGCAGGCCAAACTCGGCGAGGAGCCGCGCCATTTCGCCTATCCCTACGGTTATGCCAGTGCCGTCGGCCGCCGCGAAGTAGGCCTAGTCCGCGATGCCGGATACGCCTCGGCGGTGACGACCCGCCACGGCATACTCCGCGCCGAGCATGCCGGCTTCCTGCACGCCCTGCCGCGCATTTCGGTCAATGGCCGCTATCAGAGCGTCGCCCACATCCGAACAATGTTGTCGGGCGTGACGACGCCGCTGGCCAATGCCGGCAAGACGGTGGTGACGATCTAACTGTTGCCTCGCCCCTTCGGTCGCGGCTCCAGGATCAGCCATTTGATGATGCCCATCGCCGGCAGCACCCACAAAAGCCCGCTGAGCAGGAAGAAAATGAAGTGCGCCAGCGGCCCGGACTGCGACAATTGGGCGACCGCCACGATCGAGGCGACCAGCGCATAGACTATGACCAGCACTACCAGCAGGAAGCTTCCGATCAGCTTTTTCAGGCGAATGGGCATGGCGCGATCTCGTTGATCGCTATCGCTTAGGCCGAACAGCCAATACGCGCAACCCGCCAGAAACGGCGCGACGGCGTGCCGCGCTGTCCGGTCTTGCAAGCCGGGTTGCGATGGTTCACCAATCCGCGACTTCAACTGCCGGGACAAATCCATGGCTGCTGCCATATCCGATGCCGCGCCTTTCGCCGCCCGCGATCGCGACCTTCGCAACCGCGCGCTGGTACGCGGTTGGCTCTATGTCGTGCTCCTGGTGCTGTTTGCGCTGGTACTGGTTGGCGGCGCTACAAGGCTCACCAATTCCGGCCTGTCGATCACCGAATGGCAGCCGATACACGGCGTCATCCCGCCGCTCAATGATGCCGAGTGGCAGGAGGAGTTCCTGCGCTACCAGCAGATCCCGCAATATGCCGAACTCAACAACGGCATGAGCATCGAGGCGTTCAAATCGATCTTCTGGTGGGAATGGGTGCACCGCATCCTGGCGCGTAGTGTCGGCGTGGTCTTCGCCCTGCCGCTGCTGTTCTTCTGGGCGACGCGCCGCATCGAGCGCGGGCTCGGAACGAAATTGTCGGGCATCCTCCTTCTCGGCGCCCTGCAGGGCGCGATAGGCTGGTGGATGGTGGCGTCCGGGTTGGTTGACCGGGTTTCGGTCAGCCAATATCGGCTGGCGACGCATCTGACGCTGGCGGCGCTGATCTTCACGGCGACGATGGTGGTCGCGCGCGGATTGGCCCCACACTCCGAACCGGCCGCCAACCGCTCGACACAGCGTCTGGCCGGCTTCCTGGTGCTGCTGGCGCTGGTCCAGATCTATCTCGGCGGGCTGGTCGCAGGGCTAGACGCCGGCTTGAGCTACAACACCTGGCCGCTGATGGACGGCAAGCTGGTCCCCGGCGACCTGCTGCTGCTGGAGCCGGCATGGCGCAATTTCTTCGAAAACCCGAAGACGGTGCAATTCGTCCACCGGGTCGGCGCCTACACGATCTTCGCGGTCGCGCTCTGGCACATGATTGCGACACGCCGGCGCCTGCCGGGCACGACGCATGCCCGACGTGCGACGCTTCTGTTCCTGATTGTCGTGGTGCAGGCATCGATCGGCGTCGGCACCCTATTGATGCAGGTGCCGCTGCACATGGCCCTGACGCATCAGGCATTTGCGCTGTTCCTGCTCGGCTTCGCCGCCGCGCATTGGCGCGGCACCAAGGGCGCTTATCCGCTGCCTCATGAGATTGCTCTCTGAGGCTGAGCCGCACCCGCCGGATTGCTGTGGCAATAGCCAGCTCGCGGTTTTCGTCGACCGCATTGCGATCTTCATGGTGCCATGCAGCCGACAGGCAGCCATAGGCGATGGCGTGGTCCAGTATCGCGGGCGGCGACTGGCCGAGCGTTGCGGCAAAGACATGCGCCATATGCGCGATCCGCCGCGGATCGATGCAAAAATCGTCTCGGTCGAGTGGGTTGTAGAACACATTGGCGGCATCGAAGCCGGGGTCGCCGAGAACGCCCTTCGGATCGATCGCCAGCCAGCCGCGCGGACCGTGCATGATGTTGTCGTGATGCAGGTCGCCATGCAGCGGCCGTACGTCGTGCGGATTGGACAACAGCCGTTCGGCGATTTCGGCAGCTTCGACATACAGGCTCTTTTCGCCGGCGGCGCGATCGGCCTTCGCCTTTTTGAACAGGCTGGAAAACCGGGTCCGCAACGGCTGAAGGTCCGGTGGGGCAGGGTGCTTCGACGGCGAGAACAGCTTGGCCATTACCTCCGCCGCGATCGCGGTGGCGGCATTGTCGCCCTGATCCGCAATCATCTGTGACAGCGAGGTTTCGCCGGCATACTCGAGCAGCATGCGGTGGCCATCGCGGCCCAGCAGCCGCACCGCGCCTTCGCCGCGTCGCCAGGCGAGGAAATGCTCGCCGCGCAACTCGTCCTCGACATCGTCGAAAGGCTTTAGATCCTTGACGATTGCCGGTGAGCCGTCTTCGCGATCAACCTTCCAGATGCGGCTGCTGAACGTTTCGGCGATGAGTTCGGGCGCGCCGACCTTCCAGCGCTTCGGAAATGCTGGCGCATCCATTCAGAGGCCGAGCATCAGATCCATGTTCTGCACGGCAGCGCCCGAGGCGCCCTTGCCGAGATTGTCGTAGACGGCAAGCAGCAGCGCCTGCGCCCTGTTATCATTGGCAAAGACATAGAGCTTCATCCGGTTGGTGCCGTTGTAGATCTCCGGATCGATGTCGGGCATGCGTTCCTGATGCAGATACGGCGCCACCTCGACCACGCCGCCATCGATGGAAGCGAAATGATCGGCGATCGCCGCGTGAAGCTCGGCGCCGGTCGGCACATGGTCGAGGCCGCCGAGTTGCAGCGGCACCACCGTGATCATGCCTTGCGCGAAATTGCCGACTGCCGGCTGCATGATCGGATCGTGCGAAAGCCTGGCATAGGTCCTGAGTTCCGGCACGTGCTTGTGCTGCAGCGTCAGTCCGTAGGGCAGGAATTCCGGCGCATCCTCGCCCTTGGCGACATAATCCTCGATCATCGGCCGGCCGCCGCCGGAATAGCCGGAAATGCCGTTGACGGTGACCGGAAAATCGGCCGGCAGCAGCCCCGCCGCAACCAGCGGCCGCAGCGTCGCGATTGGTCCTTGCGGCCAGCAGCCCGGATTGGCGACGCGCTTCGCCGAAGCGATCTTCTTCGCCTGGTCCTTGTCCATTTCGGCGAAACCATATTCCCACCCATCGGCGACACGATGCGCCGTCGAGGCGTCGATCACTTTGGTGGTGTCATTGGCGATCAGCGAAACGCTTTCCTTGGCGGCCGCGTCCGGTAGGCAGAGAATCGCGACATCGGCGGCATTGAGGAACTCGGCGCGCGCTGCCGTTTCCTTGCGGCGCTCGGTCGGGATGGAGATGATTTCCAGGTCGCCACGCTCGGCAAGCAGCGCCCTTATCTGCAGACCGGTGGTGCCGTGCTCGCCGTCGATGAAGATTTTCGGTTTCATTGCGTGCCAAAATTCCTGTTAGCTCAAAGCTATATGCCGCTCGCCTGATTCAATCCGGCAACGCTGTGATTGCCTTGGTTCATTTCCTCGAGCCGGGCCTTTCGTTCCGCCAGCAGCCCGAGATAGTGCATGGCCACCATCGAGCCGGCAATCGCCGTTATATCGGCGTGATCATAGGCTGGCGCAACCTCGACGACGTCGGCGCCGACGATATCGAGCTGGTTGATCTGGCGCAGCACCGACAGGATCTTTGCCGAAGACGGGCCTCCCGCGACCGGCGTTCCGGTGCCGGGCGCAAAAGCCGGGTCCAGGCAATCGATGTCGAAAGTGACATAGGTCTTCTTGCCGCCCGTACGGTCGACGATGGCATACGCGATGTCGGACGCACGCATTTCCTCCACTTCATGGCCGTACAGGATCTTGATACCGAACGTGTCGGGCGCATGGGTGCGGATGCCGATCTGGATCGACCGGTCGGGGTCGATGATGCCCTCCTTGACTGCACGGCCGACGAAGGAGCCGTGATCGATGCGCTTGCCGTCGTCGGGCCAGGTGTCCTGGTGTGCGTCGAACTGCACCAGAGCCAGCGGGCCATGGATGGCGGCATGCGCCTTGAGCAGCGGCCAGGTGACGAAGTGATCGCCACCGAGTGACAGCAGAAAGGCGCCGGATTTCAGGATCTTGGCCGCTTCGCGTTCGATCGTGGCAGGCGTCTTCTGGTGATTGCCGCTGTCGAGCAGGCAGTCGCCATAATCGACCACGGCAAGCTGTTCGAACAGATCGCGCGAAAACGGATATTGCGGGTCGTTGTCGAGGATGGCCGAGGCGCGGCGGATTGCCTGCGGCCCGAAACGGGCGCCCGGCCGATTGGTGACCGCAGCGTCGAAGGGAATGCCCCACACCACCGCATCGGCGTCCTTCACGTCCTTCGAATATTTGCGCCGCATGAACGACAGGGCGCCGGCATAGGTCGGCTCGAACGACGCACCCGTCCTGGAGCGGGTGGTGAAGGCATGATCGATGGTCCTTGGCGGCATGAAGCGATCTCCTGTGCGTCGACGCGCAACCTTATTGGACATAATTCTCAGAATTGCGACCCCTGCGGAGGATCATGGCCATTCGATCCGGTCACAAATCCTTGCTCGCCAGGCGAACCCGGCATGGCTCGCCATGAGATTGCCTGGCAAGCAACCGAAAGTAGCCGCCGAAGACTGCTTCGGCCGGCGCTGACCTGATTTTCCGGCATTTTGCAAGCCGGCTTCGTTCACCTGCCTGTCACGGGCATCGCTTAACCGGGGTGCGATCCCGGTACGGAGCGATTCTCGTGCGAATGACCTGTCTCATGCGAACGATTTGGCTGAGCCTTCTGCTTTCCGCGGCGCTGGCGCTCTCCCTTGGCCAGGCATCGGCAGGCGAAACGCGGGCCAGGCAGATTCTCGACCGCTTCGAGCACGCCAACCAATGGCGCGACCATGTGATAGTGGCCGCGCACCGCGCCGGCGGCATGCAATCCGGCAAGACGCTCTATCCCGAAAATTCGATCGCCGCCGCCGAGGCGTCGATCGCAATGGGCGCCGAAATCGTCGAGGTCGATATAAGGCGCTCGAAGGACGGACAGTTCGTCGTCATGCATGACAGTTGGCTCGACCGCACGACGAATTGCAAGGGTGAGGTGGTCAACCGCACGATGGCCGAACTCAAGACGTGCCGTTTGGTGATCGAAGGCACCGGCGCCGTTACGGGCGAGACGGTCTCGACATTGCGCGAGATGTTGATGACGACCAGGGACAGGATCCTCATCAATCTCGACAACAAGCTCGACACCGAAAGCCTCGTCGGCATGGTCGCGGTTGCGCGCGACCTCGACATGGCCGAACAGGTGATCGTCAAGGAGAACCTGTGGAATGCGGAGCGGATTGCCAGTGTCAAGGCCGCCATGGACGCGATCGGCAGCGGCTTCCAGTTCATGCCGATTATCGCCGATGACGCGGTTCGCGACGCCATGTTTGCCGAGAAAGTGGGCCGGGCCTTCCCGATGCGCGCGGTCGAGATGATCAACTGGCGCACGGGATCAGAGACACTGACCGAGACCGGCGGCCCGCTGTTCAGCCCGCGCATGCGCGCGCTGGCGGTGAGGGGCGACTGGCACATCTGGGCCGACACCTATGCCATCGTCAACAAGCCGGGAGGCTTCCTCGCCGGCGGTCGCGGCGACGAGCTGGCGGTTGCGGCCAGCCTGCCGCGCGAGACTTATGGCTTCTGGGTCGAGCGCGGCGCCACCATCATCCAGACCGACGAACCGAAGGCCGCCATCAGTTGGCTGGCGGCGAACGGTTTTCGCGTGCCCTATGCCGGTGAGAAGCGCCCGGCCGAGCCGGCCAACACGGCCAGCATCAACTAGACCGGCGCGGCGAGAATTGGATCTCCCTCTTGTGGTGACGATGCCCGGCAGGGCAGAAGGGCGCTGTCCCGCCGACCCCAGGCCGGCAGCGCCAAACTTTCGAAGGAACCCAGAAACAGAAAACCCGCCTCTGTGGGCGGGTCGTTGGAGCCAATTAGCACCATACCCAAATTAGTAGCATAGCTGCCGGCACAAAGCAAGAACAAAATGTGGCGTAGTGGCAGAAAAATGCGACGATCCTTCAGCGCCTCGGCTGTCCCGCCTGCAAGGTCGCGCGCCTTCGCTGTCCTGCCGGCAATCTCCCCCGCAAGGGAACCCACTTGTGAGAGATTGGCTCATCACTGCCTTCGGCAATCTACCCGCAGGCCGCCATTGCCACACCATCCAGCTCCTTGATGACATCGTCCGACAGTTCGAGGCCGGCAGCGGCGAGGTTCTCTCTGAGATGCGCGACGGAAGACGTGCCGGGAATCAGAAGAATGTTGGGCGCGCGGCGAAGCAGCCAGGCGAGCGCGACCTGCATGGGCGTGGCGCCGAGGCGTGCGGCGACCTTGGACAAGGTCGACGACTGCAACGGGTTGAAGCCGCCAAGCGGGAAGAACGGCACATAGGCGATGCCGTCGCGGGCGAGATCGTTGATCAAGGCATCATCGCCCCGATGCGCCAGATTGTACTGGTTCTGCACGCAGACGATCCTGCATATCCTGCGGCCTTCGGCGATCTGTGCGGCGGTGACGTTGCTCAGCCCGATGTGGCGCACGAGGCCCTGTCGCTGGAGCTCGGCAAGCGTCGCAAGCGGCGCCTCGATCGACCCTTCGGCGGGGCCATGCGCGTCGAACATGACCCGAAGGTTGACCACCTCCAGCACGTCGAGTCCGAGATTGTGCAGATTGTCGTGCACCGCCTGTGTCAGCTCTTCTGCCGAGAAGGCCGGCAGCCATGAGCCATCCGTGCCGCGTCGGGCACCGATCTTGGTGACGATAACGAGGTCGTCGGGATAGGGTGCGAGCGCTTCGCGGATCAACAGGTTGGTCACGTGCGGGCCATAGAAGTCGCTGGTGTCGATGTGGTTGACGCCTTGTGCAACGGCTTCGCGCAGTACGGCCAATGCCGCGTCGTGGTCCTTTGGTGGGCCGAAGACGCCTGGCCCTGCGAGCTGCATGGCGCCGTAGCCGAGCCGTCTCACTGGGCGGTCGCCGAGGATGAATGTGCCGGACTGGTCGACGCTGGACATGGTCTTTCTCCTTCAGGAACGGTGCACAGATAGACGCTGTCCGATCTCATGATAATTGGGTACAATTCGCACGGGCTGTGCAGATTGATCTCGGGGACCTGAACGCCTTCGTGGCCGTTGCGCGCGCCAAAGGTTTTCGGGATGCGGCACGCGCCAGCGGCGGCAGTGCGTCCGGCTTGAGCGAGGCGGTGCGGCGCCTGGAGACGCAGCTCGGTGTCAGGCTGCTCAACCGGACGACCCGCAGCGTTGTCCTGACGGAAGCCGGCGAAGGCCTGCTGGCGCGGCTCGGTCCTGCCTTGACCGAGGTGGAGTCGGCCCTCGACGTAGTGAACGGCTTTCGCGACAGGCCGGCAGGTACGTTGCGCCTCAATGTGCCGGTCAGCGCGGCGCGGCTGGTACTGCCCAGCATCGTTCCGCCTTTTCTCGCCGCCTATCCGGGCATCCGGTTGGAGGTGATCTCGGAGGAGAGCTTCGTCGATGTGCTGGCGGCGGGGTGCGACGCCGGCATTCGCTATGAGGAGCGGCTGGAGCAGGACATGATCGCTGTGCCGATCGGACCGCGCGTGCAGCGCTTCGCCACCGCCGCCAGCCCGGCCTACCTGGATCGTCATGGCCGGCCGCAACACCCGAGCGACCTGCTCGGCCATGCCTGCCTGCGCGGCCGCTTTGCCAGCCGTGCGATGCCGCCATGGGAATTCGAGCGCGACGGCGAGGTGGTGCGGGTCGACCCGACGGGGCCGCTTGTCGTGACCCTGGGCGGGGCGACTGACCTCAAAGTCGATGCAGCCATCGCCGGCACCGGCATCATCAGCCTGTTCGAGGATTGGCTACGCCCTCACTTCGAGAGCGGGGCGCTCGAACCGCTGCTCGAACCCTGGTGGCAGAGCTTCTCCGGGCCGTTCCTTTACTATCCCGGCCGGCGCCTCGTGCCGGCACCGTTGCGGGCGTTCATTGACTTCATCAAGGCGTCCGCCGGCCAGCCCTGACACCCGGGAGAGCCGCGCCCGAAAACAAGCGCGGCTCGCTTCCCTCAGGTGACCCG
The DNA here is from genome assembly GCF_040319065.1 of Mesorhizobium sp. M0968. Lineage (NCBI taxonomy): Bacteria > Pseudomonadati > Pseudomonadota > Alphaproteobacteria > Hyphomicrobiales > Phyllobacteriaceae > Mesorhizobium > Mesorhizobium sp. M0968. Next base: position 287,618 of record NZ_JAMYNL010000005.1, on the reverse strand, counting down.
CCACTACGCTTCGCGGCAGCTCTTGCTTGATCTATTTGACTGGAATCATCAGGTGCGCGTAGGGCGTGTCGGGGAACATGACGTATGGCTGTGTGGGGTTCGGCTCGTGGGGATACAAGGCCATCATGTCTGGTGCGTTCATGACCATCACGTGCGGACCATCATGCAGCCATTCGGCCCCCTCCGGCGGCTTGGTTGCAAAGGGGTCGGTATTGCTGGCCGCATCGCCTCCTTTTAGCATGTAGGCGAAAGCAACTTTCCCTGCAGGCGGCTCCTTCTTGGACATGATCGCGTGCATCCACGCCATCCCGTTCTCATCCGTGCACATTGGGTCGTCGGCGGGAGTGCTCGGGTCGTCCGGGATGCAAGTGCCGTTGGTGCCCTTCCTCAACGTCTTCATCTCCCAATTCACGACGGCGGCGTTTTTGCCGACAGCCTCCGGTGCCGCTGTGATCGCATTCTCGATCAGCTGCTCGTCGCTTTTGTCGGCCGCAGGCGCGGCGAATGCCCAAGTGGCGGCGACAGCTGCCAGAAACACACTGCTGGAATGGATGCGCATTGCCTCCTCCTTCGCGAGCGTCGGGTTACCGGCGCGTCGCAACGTGCACAGCTCCCGCTCTGTGGAGTTGGCTGCTGCCCTGGGATCTGGAACGCGCCTGTAATTAAGATACTACTAATATTACTTAGGGTCACCTGAAGATGCGGGATTGCTATGTCGACAAAGAAAAGGGGGCTGCGAATACGCAGCCCCTCTGAAAAAATCGATAGAAAACCGGTCTTTGTTTAACGCTTCGAGAACTGGAAGGAGCGGCGGGCCTTCGCCTTGCCGTACTTCTTGCGCTCGACGACGCGGCTGTCGCGGGTCAGGAAGCCACCCTTCTTGAGCACGGCGCGCAGCGCCGGCTCGTAATAGGTCAGCGCCTTGGAGATGCCGTGGCGCACGGCACCGGCCTGGCCGGAAAGGCCGCCGCCGATGACGGTGGCAACGATGTCGTACTGGCCGGCGCGATTGGCGGCGATGATCGGCTGGTTGAGGATCATCTGCAGCACCGGACGCGCGAAATATTCGGCGAACACCTTGTCGTTGACGACGATCTTGCCGGAGCCGGGCTTCACCCAGACGCGGGCGATGGCGTTCTTGCGCTTGCCGGTGGCGTAGGCGCGGCCCGACTTATCGAGTTTCTGGACGTGGACGGGTGCGGCCGGCTGGGTGTTGGTATTGCCGGTGGCAGCTCCGAGTTCTGCGAGCGAGGAAAGCTCAGCCATCTTACGAAACCTTCTTGTTCTTGGCGTTCAGCTTGGCCACGTCGAGGACGACGGGCTGCTGGGCGACATGCGGATGTTCCGTGCCTGCATAGACGCGGAGGTTCTTCATCTGGCGACGGCCGAGCGGGCCACGCGGGATCATGCGTTCGACGGCCTTCTCGACGACACGCTCGGGGAAACGACCCTCGAGTAGCTGGCGCGCGGTGCGCTCCTTGACGCCGCCGGGGTGGCCGGTGTGCCAGTAATAGACCTTGTCGGTGAACTTCTTGCCGGTGAACACCACCTTGTCGGCATTGATGACGATGACGTTGTCGCCGTCGTCGACGTGCGGGGTGAAGGTGGGCTTGTGTTTGCCGCGAAGATGATTGGCGATGACAGTGGCGAGACGGCCGACGACGAGACCCTCGGCGTCGATCAGCACCCACTTCTTCACCACATCCGCAGGCTTCTGCGAAAAGGTTGCCATGGATTGTTGCTTTCGGTTAGGACCTTCAAAAGAAGGCGTTTCTTGTTGCTTGGATTGGCGAAAGGCGCTTGCCCGCCGCCAATAACAAAACGGCGGCCTTTGCGGGCCGCTGTTCCGTGAGGGCTTATAGGAGAGGACGGCGACTGCGTCAAGGCGCGTGAAATGTCGGCGAGCTATCAAAATCCAGCAAAACAATGCCTTGGATGAAAGGTATTATTTTACCACACCGTCAATCCGCTTTGGCGGGATCGAATAGGTGCCCGTTGCGTGCGCTACCGTGTGTCCCTCCGGGCCGGCGACGATGTCGATATCGAACACCATCAGGCTCTTGCCGAGCTTGAGGATGCGGCAATGGCCGTCGATCGGCCCGGCCTCGGCCTTGCGGACGAAATTGATGTTGAGACTGGTGGTGACCGAAAGCGCATCCGGTCCGGCATGCGAGAGCACGCAGACATAACCGCCTATGTCGGCCAGCGTGAACAGCGCCGAACCCGACACGGTGCCGCCGGGACGCAAATGGCGCTCGTCGGCGTTGAGCCGCACGACACAGCCGCCTGGAAACACCTCCAACGCCTCGTAGAAGGTGAACTGGTCGTTGAGCTGCGGGAAAATGGTCGCCATCAGCGCGTTGATTTCGGCAGCCGTCAGCACCGGCTTGAGATTGCTGTGGGCGGGCATTTCAGTCTCCCGGTTTGCGCCCTGCTTGTATGAACGCGACGTGGCGTTTCTGGCAACAGCCATTCATTAGGGCAGTAGCGGACGAGGGAGTTGGACGAAGCGAGACGGCATACTAGATTAGTCCATCATCGATCCGGAATCGCGGAGGAACGACCTATGGCCGAAATCGTCGCCATCAAGCCTGCCGTTGCCGAAGGGCCGGTCGTCTCCAGGCTGGACAACGGTGTGCTGCGCCTGACGCTCGCCAATCCGCCGGCCAACGCTCTTTCGCTTGCAGTGATGGCGGCGCTGACGGCGGAACTCGACCGCGCCAAGGCCGACAAATCCGTCCGCGTCATCGTCCTTGGGGCGACCGGCAAAGTGTTCTGCGCCGGGCACGACCTCAAGGAGTTGAGCGCGCACCGCGCCGATGCCGATCGCGGCAGGGGCTTCTTCGAAAAGACGTTTTCCGCCTGCGCCGCGCTGATGCAGGCGATCGTTCGCCATCCTAAGCCGGTGATCGCCGAAGTCGACGGTCTGGCGACGGCGGCCGGATTGCAGTTGGTCGCCAGCTGCGATCTCGCCATCGCCTCGCACGAGGCGACCTTCTGCACGCCTGGCGTCAATATCGGACTGTTCTGCTCGACGCCGATGGTGGCGCTGTCGCGCAACGTTTCGCGCAAGCACGCCATGGAGATGCTTTTGACCGGCGAGACGATCGATGCGGCAACCGCCAAGGAATTCGGCTTGGTCAACCGCGTCGTGCCGCGCGAATATCTGAATCAGATTGTCACCAAATACGCGCAAACCATTGCGTCCAAATCCTCTCTGGTCGTCAAGATCGGCAAGGAAGCCTTCTACGAACAGGCAGAAATGGGGCTGGCCGAGGCCTATGATTACACCGGGCGCGTCATGGTCGAGAACATGCTGGCGCGCGATGCGGAAGAGGGCATTGGCGCCTTCATCGGCAAGCGCAAGCCGGAATGGCCGGAGGAGTAGGAGGCGGATATGGAACCGCGCATCTCCATCGTCACCATCGCCACCGACGATCTCGACCGTGCGACGCGCTTCTATGAGGCGATGGGCCTGACCCGCCATGCCGGGATCACCGACGGCGTTGCCTTCTTCCAGATGGGCGGCGCCATTCTTGGCTTGTTTCCGCGCCCAAGCGCCGAAGAGGATTCGGGCGTCAGCTTCTCGAAGGCGCCGTCGGCCGTCTACCTCGCCTACAACACCCGCTCTGACGCCGAGGTCGACGAAGTGCTTGCGGCGGCTGAGAAGGCTGGCGGCAAGATCGTCAAGCCGGCCGGGCGCGCCTTCTGGGGCGGCTGGTACGGCTATTTCGCCGATGCCGACGGGCATGTCTGGGAAGTCGCGCACAATCCGGCTTTTCCGATCGCGGAAGACGGATCGATTTCGCTGCCGGCCTGACGACGTTCTCCCTGGCCCATTGCAAGCCACTTGCTCGGCTGTTGGCACCTCACTCTGAAGCGCTGTATGACGAGGCATGAACCACGACGCCTACGACAACGCCTATATCGCCGGCATCCTCAATTCGGTGAAGACCATCGCCATGGTTGGCGCGTCGGCCAATGACGTGCGGCCGAGCTATTTCGTGCTGAAATATCTGCTCGGCAAAGGGTTTTCGGTGTTCCCGATCAATCCCGGCCAGGCCGGCAAGGAAATCCTCGGGCGGATGACCTATGCCAGGCTGGCCGATGTTCCAGAGCCAATCGACATGGTCGACGTCTTTCGCGGCTCCGCTGCCGTGCCGGGCATCGTGGACGAGGTGTTGCGGCTCGATCCGCTGCCGAAGGTCATCTGGATGCAGCTTGGTGTGCGCAATGACGAGGCCGCCGTGCGCGCCGAGGCCGCCGGCATCAAGGTGGTGATGAACCGTTGCCCCAAGATCGAATATGGCAAGCTGTCCGGCGAGATCGGCTGGACCGGCGTCAATTCCGGCGTTTTGTCGTCGAAGAAGCCGCTGATGCGGCCGGGATTCCAGAGTTTCGGCGTTCGCCAGAAGTAGGTAGTGAATAGTGAATGGTGAATAGAAAGATTTTTCTGGAAGGCGGGCAAGGCGGCATATGAGCCGCTTGCAATCAGGGTGGGGCTGGCCGACTTTGCCATTCACCATTCACCATTCACCATTCACCATTCACCATTGAGGGAGGTTTTTCGATGGCCCGCACGCCCGGTTTCAACACGCTCGCCGTCCATGCCGGCGCCAAGCCGGATCCGGCGACCGGCGCGCGAGCGACTCCAATCTACCAGACCACCTCCTTCGTCTTCGACGATGCCGACCATGCCGCCTCGCTGTTCGGGCTGAAGGCGTTCGGCAACATCTATACCCGCATTATGAACCCGACGCAGGCGGTGCTGGAAGAGCGCATCGCGGCACTCGAAGGCGGCACGGCAGGCCTTGCGGTCGCCTCCGGCCATGCCGCGCAGGTGCTGGTCTTCCACAATCTGATGCAGCCCGGCGACAATTTCGTTTCCGCGACAAAGCTTTACGGCGGCTCGATCAACCAGTTCGGCCACGCCTTCAAGAATTTCGGCTGGCAGGTGCGCTGGGCCGACACCAATGATATCTCGACCTTCGAGAGCCAGATCGACGACAGGACCAAGGCGATCTTCATCGAGAGCCTGGCTAACCCTGGCGGCGTCTTCGTCGATATCGAGAAGATTGGCGACATCGCCCGCAAGCACGGCCTGCCGCTGATCGTCGATAACACGCTGGCCTCGCCCTATCTGCTGCGGCCGATCGAGCATGGCGCTGACATCGTCGTGCATTCGCTGACCAAGTTCATCGGCGGTCACGGCAATTCGATCGGCGGCGCTATTGTCGACGGCGGCACGTTCGATTGGTCGAAGTCGGGCAAGTATCCGATGCTGTCGGAGCCGCGCCCCGAATATGGCGGCCTCGTCCTGCACGAAACCTTCGGCAATTTCGCTTTCGCCATTGCCGCCCGAGTGCTCGGGCTGCGCGATATCGGCGCGGCGATTTCGCCGTTCAATGCATTCCTGATCCTGACCGGTCTGGAAACCTTGCCGCTCAGGATGCAGCGCCACTGCGACAATGCGTCGGCGGTCGCCGGATGGCTCTCCAACCATCCCAAGGTCGCTTGGGTTTCCTATCCCGGCTTGCCCGGCGACAAGAACAACGCGTTGCAGAAGAAGTACTCGCCGCTTGGCGCCGGCGCGGTGTTCACCTTCGGGCTGAAGGGCGGCTATGCGGCGGGCATCAAGTTCGTCGAGGCGCTCGAACTGTTCTCGCATCTGGCCAATGTCGGCGACACCAAGTCGCTGGTCATCCACCCGGCATCGACCACGCATCGCCAGCTTTCCGACGAGCAGAAGATCAACGCCGGGGCAGGGCCTGACACGGTCAGGCTTTCGGTCGGCATCGAGGACGTCAACGACATCGTCGCCGATCTGGAACAGGCTCTCGCCAAGGTTTGATCGCCATGACCACGCCGAAATTTCTTTCCGTCGGCGTCGACACCGTCGAACCGGAACTTGGCGCACCAGCGCCGGATCGCCTGATTTCGGGCGATCCGAAATTCCGCACCTGGAATGTCGAGGAACAGGACGGCGGCCTCTATGCCGGCATCTGGGAAGCAACGCCGGGCAAATGGCGCATCGAATATGACGAATGGGAGTTCTGCCACATCCTGTCAGGGGTCTCGGCGATCGCCGAAGACGGCGGGAAGGCGCGCACCGTCAAAGCCGGCGATAGTTTCGTGCTGAGGCCGGGCTTTAAGGGCAGCTGGGAAGTGCTTGAAACGACGCGCAAGGAGTATGTGATCAAGCTTTGATCTCGCATCGCGCCGGACTTTACAAAAGGCGATCGATGTCCGTGTCGGAAAATCCGTATCGGCTCATAATGCCGCGGTGCCATGAAACTTTCCCAGCAAATCATGACTGCCTCCGCTTCCGCGCTCCGACTAAGGCTTCAGGGTGAATGTGACCGTCACGTTCGATCCGTTTCCGGCCGCGGGCCGGTGTAGCGGAGAATCCAGAGCCCCTGGTTCTTGTCAGTTATGTAAATGAAGCCGCGCCGGTCCACGACCACGTCCTCGGTCTGAACAACCAGCTTGTCTTCCGGCATAGGGCCGTAGCGTCGGACTGGCTCCGGCGGGATGAAGTAGCCGACCTCGCGCGGAAGCCGAGTATTCGAGACGTCATAGACCCTGAGCCCGGCGTTGAAGTGCGCGATATAGAACAGATCGCCTTGTTTCTGGACATCGGGATGATGCTGGTGGTGGTTGATGTTGTGCGGTCCGCGCCAGCCGCCACGAGTTGTGAAATCCGAATAGGGAGCGCCTTCGGGTGGCACTGGTTCGGGCAACAGCGACAGCAGAAAGGGTTCACTGGAATCGGAAATATCGACGATCGAAGCGTGATGCATCGGACCAAGTCCATAGGTGACGTTCTCCGAATTGGCGAAGGCAATGCCGCGCTCTGGAATCGGCAGCACGCTATGCACACCGAAGCGCGAGTGAAACGGAGGGCTGAAGCTCAGGCCGCCGACCTGCCTCGGCTGGGAGACATCGCTAATATCGAGCACAACGATTCCCGCCGCACCATAAGGCAAATAGACAAGATCGCCAGTGACATAAGGCGGGCCGTGCAGCGAGACATCCTCGCCCGTGCTGGCGCAGAAGGCGCCGCACATGCATTGCGGCTTCAGTCGCAACCGGTAGCGATCGGCGGTCTCCTGGTCGGCGGCGGGCTTCGCAGCCGCAAAGCTCTCGCCGCCGGCCTCGTGCTGGCCCGGCACCCACCAGCGTCCGGCTTCGCGCGGATTCGAGCGATCCGAAATATCGAGGATGACGTAGATGTTGCCCCTGTAACCCGGCATGCCGGCGGCAAGGTGGACATAACGTCCACCGGGATAGAGGTTACGATGCGTGCCGTTTCCGCCGGTGCGGTAGTGACTGAGTTGTTTCGGATTGATGGGGTCCGCGATATCCCAGATCAGAACGCCTTCGCCGAACGGTGCGTCGGGGTCACCGCCGAAATTAGCAAAGGGCTTTTCGAGGGCGGTCACCATCGTGTCGCCGGACAAATCTATTTGTAGAGTCCAAGTATTCGTGCCGAGATAGGGCACGAACTTGACCGTCTCGGGCTTGGCCGGGTCGGTCACGTCCACGATGCTCCAGCCGGAGTGCCAGAAGTGCCCAGTGTAGAGATACCAACGTTCGCCAACCTGCCTGATCGCCATTTTGAAGGCTGGGCGATGATCGAGATCGGTATAGCCCACAGCTTCGACATTGTGGGCGAAAGCGCCAGGGGGCGCTGGCGACGAAGCTGGAACGGGTTGGGCAAGGGCCTCGCAGACAAGGCCGGATTGAGATGTCGCGGCGACCGTCGCGCCGATGAGCGGCACTTTCAGCATCTGGCGGCGTGAAATCTCGGAATTTTTCAAAGCGCGTCTCCCGGATTTTGCAGCTTTCCGGATTTTGCAGATTCCGATACTTTCCGTCCAATATCGTTTGAGCCATGGGTAATTCTATTTGGGAAATTAAAGGCTGAAGATGAACCACAAGCTGATGCAGTCCTTCATGGCCGTCGCCGAAGAGCTGCATTTCGGGCGCGCGGCAGCGCGCTTGCATATCTCACAGCCGCCCCTGACAAAGCAGATCCAGCAACTGGAACAGGCGATGGGTGTGCGCTTGCTGGAGCGCACCAAGCGCAAGGTCGAGCTGACTGCGGCGGGGCGTGTGTTCCTTGATGAGGTTAGGGCCGTGCTTCAGCAGACAGAGCAGGCGGTGGAGCTTGCTCGCAAAGCCGATCGTGGCGAAACCGGCCATCTTGCTGTCGGATTCATCGACGCGGCTATCTACAGCGTGGTGCCTTCTGTCGTCCAACGCTTCACCAAGCGCTATCCCGAGGTCGAGTTGAGCCTGACCGACCTGCGCATTCCCAATCAAGTCAGGGCTGTGGCCGAACGCCAGCTCGATATCGGTTTTGTTCATCCTCCCGTCGTTCACAAGGCATTGAAGGTCGAAAGCATACTGGTCGAACCCCTGATCGTGGCCTTGCCGGAAACGCATCGGCTAGCCTCGGAAGCAGAGGTCGCGCTAGCCGACTTGGCCTCCGAAGCGTTGATTCAGTTCCCGCGCAGCATCAATCCATCCCTCTATGACGAGATCGTCGGGTTGTGCCGTTCATCCGGGTTCAGCCCGAGGATCGTTCGAGAAGCGACGCCGAAGCAGACAATCATCGGACTTGTATCCGTCGGGCTGGGCGTCTCGCTGCTGCCCGCCTGTCTGCAAAATTTGCGCCGGAGCGGCGTCGTTTATCGCCCTATCCAGGGACGAACCTTGTCTATCGACACTTCAATCATCTACCGGCATGAACAACCCTCGCCGGTGCTGAAGGCCTTCCTCGACATCGTCCGCGAGACGACGCAAAAAGATTCAAATCCCGTCTCTCTTCAAGCTTCATGACCGAATTTCTATAGGCATCCGGGATTGTTAGTGTGAGGTCCTGCTTCCGGTAGCTTCATCGTTCGATCAGCGATTATTTGGCACTCGCGGCCTTGAGATGTTACCTATTTGACCGGAATTCGCCGGAGCCGGCTTCGAAGCCTGTCGTCGGAAGCCGTCCTCAGATTCTGACGGCAAGCGTTTCCAGCCCGTGGAAATGATACGTGTCACGGAAGCGCGGCTGTTCGGCCATTTGGAGCCGCGGCAGGCGTTCGAACAAGGTTTTCAGCGACACCTGCAGTTCGAGCCGGGCGAGCGGCGCGCCGATGCAGAAATGGATGCCGGCGCCGAACGACACGTTCTTCTGGTCGGCACGGTCCGGCCTGAAGGCGAGGGGCTCGGCAAACGCAGTAGGGTCGCGATTGGCCATGCCGAGCAGCAGACCGATCGTCTCGCCCGGCTGGACGATGATCCCCGGCCCGGCCTCGGCCTCCTGATAGGCGTAGCGCGTGAACATGTGTAGCGGCGCGTCGAAGCGCAGGCACTCTTCGACCGTCGCGGCTGTTGCTTCCGGTGAGGCGAAGAAGCGGCGCGGGTCGCCGCCTTGCGCAAGGATCGAGCGCACCGCATTGCCGGTCTGGTGGACAGTTGCTTCATGGCCGGCATTGAGCAAAAGGATGGCCGAGGATACCAGCTCGTTCTCCGACAGTTTCTGGCCGTCCTCCTGTGCCGCAATCAGCAGCGACAGAAGATCCTCGCCCGGCCTCTTTCGCCGCTCGGCGACGTAGCCGCGCAGAAAATCGGAAAAGTCGCGCGCGGCGCGATTGGCCGTGTCCTCCGTCTCGCGGGTGCGGCCATGCATGTACATGGCGACCATCCGATGCGACCAGTCGAGCAGCTGCGGCCCCATGTCGACCGGCACGCCGAGCATTTCCGCAATGATGGTGATCGGCAAGGGAGCTGCGAATGCCGGCAGCAGGTCGACTCCTCCTGGTTCGAAACGGTCGATCAGTTCGTTGGCCAGCGCCTCGACACGTGGCCTGAGCCGCTCGACCTGGCGCGAGACGAAGGCGCGGTTGACCAGCGTTCTGAGCCGTGTGTGGACAGGCGGCTCCAGCTCCAGCATCGAATTGGCCTCGATGCCGTCGAACGCGCTGAGGTGCGTGCGGTCCTGACCGATGCCTCGGCTGTCCGGAATGCCGGCCGGGTTCTGCCGGCCGAAGCGGCGATCGCGCAGCAGCCGGTTGACGTCGTCGAAGCCGCCAAAGCACCAGAAACCAAACTCCTCCCAGAAGAAGGCGTTCGATGCGCCATGCAGGAAGGCGTAGGTTTCGTACGGATTCTGGAAGAACGCCGGCTCGTGCGGATCGAGCCGCAGGCGACGCGTGGCTGGATCAAAAGCAAGGTAGGGCGGCTTCAATTCGGTCATGCCAGATCATTAGCGCGGCTTGCCAGTCTGGTGCCAGACCGTATGTTGGCCCTCCAGTGAGGTGAGCCGCCGAAGCGGTTGCGGAAGGACGGTTCTCATGAATGTGATCGTGGTCGGTGCAGGCATTGCCGGGCTATCCACGGCGTGGTCACTGGTCAGGGCCGGGCACCTCGTCTCGATCGTCGAGCAGGGACCGATCCCCAATCCGCTCGCCGCCTCGGGCGATCATCACCGCATCATCCGCCGCGCCTACCGGGCCGGAACGGGCTACGGCCGGCTGATCACCGAAGCCTATGAAGCCTGGGATGAGATGTGGGCCGATCTCGGTGAAAGCCATCTCGATCCGCGCGGCTTCATCTGCATTTCGCGCCAGCCGGGAGATGAGGCCGAGGAATACCGAGAAGGCATGGAAGCCGGGAACTACCCGTTCGAATTGTTCGAGCCGGATGCCGCGGTCGAACGCTGGCCGTTCCTGCAGCCTGGTTCATTCCGCTATGCGTATTTTTCGCCGGACGGCGGCGCGCTGCACTGCCGCAAGATCGCTGCCGGCCTCGCCAGGTGGCTGCGCGCGAACGGCGCCAATGTCTACGAGAACAGCAAGGTGGTCGAGATCGACGCCGAGGCCGGGCATATCGTGCTGGCAGGCGGCGAAACGATGCAGGCCGACCGGATCGTCGTCGCTGCCGGCGCCTGGGTGCTGAAACTGTTCCCGGAGCTGGACGGCGAGCTGAAAACCTGGCGCACCGCGCTCGCCTATGTCGAACCGCCGGCGGACCTGAAAGCAGCCTGGCAGGCAGCGCCGGTTGTCCTCGACATTGGCGGCACTGTCGACGGCTACGCAATCCCGCCGACAGGCGGCGCCGGCATGAAATTCGGCTCGGGCCTGCACAGGGTGCCGACCAGCGATGCCGACTGGAACCGTCAGCCGGTGCCGGGCGAGGGTGAGGCGATCCGCAACCTGTTTTCGCCGCCGCTTGCCCGTATCGAGGAGTATAAGGTCACCGAGGTGGTCACCTGCGCCTACACATTCACCGCCGACGAGAAATTTCTGGCACACCAGAAAGGCAGATGCCTGGTCGTCTCGGCCTGCTCCGGCCACGGCTACAAGTTCGGCGCGGCAGTCGGCAGAAGGGTTGCGGCCTGCGTCGGCAATGGCGATGTCGACGGCCTGAAGAAATGGCTCAGGGCAGAGGTGGCCTGAGCGGCTGCTAGTACCGGCAGTGGCGTGGGATGTGCAGGCGCCGCCAGCTGGATGAGCCCTCCCTGACCACCACGCGGCGAGCCACTGTCTGATAAGACGCCGGAATGTCGACGATGCGCTGTTGCTCCGGCCGCACGAGAACCTCTTCGGCGACGCTCTCGTATTCGGCGGGCAGGACAACGCGCCGCCGGCGTTCCGGCTCAATCACGACGATCTCGGCCACGCGTTCATAGCGCGCCTTGTGCCTGACCTTGCACAGCACCTTGCGGCCATTGATGATGCGCCATTCCCAGGAATAGCCGCCGTCATCGACCCTCACGGACCGGTAGATGGTGCGGGTGGTGGCGGGCACGATCTCGTAGCTGACGCGCGCCGGCGCGATCTGCACCACGCGCTCGCGCGTCCCGTAGATTGGCGCCTCGTATTCCACCTGCTGGCCGGCTGGGCTGACGAGCACATCCTCGTAGACGGTGTCGTAGACGGCCGGCCGATTGACCTGCTCGTAGCATTCGACCGCGCGTCCGCCGGCCGCCGTTTCCGACATTGTGCCGAGCATGGTCAGGCCGGCAATGGCGAAGCAAGAAGCTTTCCTGGTCATGGAACTCCCCCTGTTCGAACCGCATGAAGCGGGTTCAACGTTGAACTGTAGGGAAAGCCATGTCGTGGAAAAGGCGATTCATCAAACTTCGTTAATTCGACTACCTGAGTCCGACAGACAAATTCTTGCTGCCAATTAAGCATCCGCTAACAATCAACGAATAACATTTGACGTATTCGAGTTGATTGACTTGGTCGCTGGTCAGGAACGTCGTGGGGGGACGTAGCTGGCCATCCGGTGTCGCATGCGATCCCGCGTTTTCCGCATATCTCGTCCTGCAATAATCCTTTCAGTAAATGTGACGTTGCCCTTGGATCCTCCACCCAGGCTGCAAGTCGTACCTGTGGCGGCGTTCCTTTGCGAGCGCCGGGCAAATGGAGGCCGACATGCCCGCAGAACTTGTTGCGAAATCCGTTGTGCAACTGCCGGCACCGACGGCTTCCACCGCAAGCCATGAACTCACCGACCTTTGCCTGGCACTCTGGGCCAGAATGGGATTGTCCTGGAAGCCTGCCGTCGAATGGTTCCCACGCGTGGTCGTTCTGCATTCGGCGATCTACCGCACGATGTTCGACTCCTCGTCGGAAGGGGACATCGATGCCGTTCTTCTGGCCGATGAGCGGCGTAACTCGCCGCTGGACAACCTGCGTGACCACATTCCGCTGGCGATGGTGCCTGTCATCGATCTGGGCGGCCGTGCCGGCCGGTTCGCGGATGTACATTTCGATCTGATGCAGCAAACGACTTGGGCGGAGACGGCAAAATGCATACTCGATTTTCGCCGCCGCCGCGAACAGCTTGCCGCGCACATCCGTTCGACAAATACGCCCGAAACGCGCTTTCTTGCGCATGCCTTCGTCGCCGGCAGAAGCATCGAAGCCAAGCGCTATCCGATGACGTCGGCCTCCATAAGCTATCCGGGCTTTCCGTCGGCGGCCAAGACGATCCCGATCGCCGAAGATCTCTCCCATCGCGGACTTCTGCTTAAGACCTTCTTCGACCGCGTGCATGAGTGCGGCGCCTGCGGGTCGCGGCGGCTTACCGTTCGCGAGGAATGTCCCTCCTGCCGTTCGGCCGATATGTTCGAGGCCGAGCTTATTCATCATTATCGTTGCGCGGCTCTTCGTCCTGAAGGCGATTTTCGGCAGGGAAGCGCACTGGTCTGCCCCAAATGCAGCCAGCAATTGCGTCACTATGGAAAGGACTATGACAAGCCCGGCCACTCGCAAATCTGCAGGAGGTGCAAGGATTCGACATCGGAGCCGGCTGTTGGATTCGTCTGCCAGGATTGTGATGCGCGGGCTGATGGCGACAGCGTTAAACGTATCGACTTTTTTTCCTACGCACTCACGGATCAGGCGCTGTCTCTGCTCACCAGTCCGGAGAAAAAGCTGCCAACGTCCTTGTTGGGGTTGCCGCCATCCCTGGTTCAGGAACTCGACCGCGCACGCATGACCGGAGCGAAGGGCCCGCCGTTGGCGGTCACGGAATTGCGTTACGGAGCACGAGATTCGCTCATAAAATCAAAGGGCCAGGACGTCTTTGAGAAACTGCGCCGTCTCTTCATCGAAAACCTGAGCAATTACCTTGCGGAGACAGGATCGGTGCACAAAGGCGCCGCCGCCGACTATTTCATCATGACGGCGAAGGGCGACGAGACATTGTCGGAGCAGATATCGGCAATGCTTTCAATCTGCGAGGCGTCTTTGGGCGAAAAGCTTGATCCTCGCCCTCGGGTGGCGACCAAAACGGGGCAAGCCTCGCGTTGAATGATCTCGAACTCGGATTTGCATTCCTGCTAGCTCAATCGACGGCGAGCCTGGCCTCCGTTTTCTGGTACACGCTGGTCTTTGAGTTCCCCCGTTACATCATTCCGTTTGTCGCGGCCGCTGTGACCATGCGTTCGGGTGATGCCGCGGGTTCGATTGACCATGAGCGTCCATTACGGCCCAATGTAAGCGTCATTCTGGTTGGCCATAATGAGGCTGAGTCCATCGAAACCTGCGTCCGCTCGTTGCGGGAACAGTCTTTCAATGACTTCGAAGTTGTCATTGTCAGTGATGGTTCGACCGATCGGATGAGCAGGGTCTCGCAAGCTCTGGTCAAGAGAGGTTATGCCTCGCGCATCATTTCGACGGATCTGAGGGGCGGCAAGGCGAGCGGGATCAATCTGGCGTGCCGCGTAGCCAAAGGCGACATACTGATCAATGTCGATTGCGACTGTTCGTTTGATCGGTACGCGATCGAGAATATTCTCGGTCCCTTTTCGGATCCAGCGGTTGGAGCGGCATGCGGCGATATTGCACCGCGCAACGGCCACGCGAGTATCGTCGCCCAGTTTCAGGAGATCGAATATTTACAGTCGATTTCGGTCGGAAAGCGTATTGCTGGAGCTCTCGATCAGGTCGTTTGCATTTCGGGAGCGTTCAGCGCCTTCAGGCGCAAAGCCCTTTTGGGGGTTGGGGGGTTCGACGTAGGCGGTGGCGAGGATCTGGATGTCACGCTGAGATTGCGGCGGGCGGGCTGGCGCATGGCCTATGTCCCGGATGCGATCTGCTATACGGACGTCCCGATAACCGCATACCAATATATCCGCCAGCGATTGCGCTGGGAACGCGATGCCATTTGGCTACGCTTTCGCAAACACTACCGCCTGTTTCGTGTCTCGGACTCGGGTTTCCGGCTTCCGGAGGCCCTACACCAATGGGATTTCCTCCTTTTCAACGTCGTTGGTGCCGCGATATTCCCGCTCTATCTCGTCTGGCTTGCCCTCCAGTACGGCTCTTTCACGCCCGCGATCCTCATCGGCATGCAGTGCGGCCTCCTGGTTCTCGACGTGTTTGTGCTGGCGCTGGCCAGTTGGACCACCGAGCGACGGGGGTTCTGGCGAAGCATATGGTTCCTGCCCGGCTACTCCCTGTTCATGACCTATGTGATGAGACCCGTTCGATTGATCGCCTATATCGATGAATGGGTGTTCTCAGGTTCACATCGCGACAACTACACGCCGATCAAAGTTCGGCTAGAGCGGCCCTGGTAGAGAACGAGTTTCAGATGAAATACATTCGAAAACATGTCCGAGTGGACAATCTGGGAAAACAGCAGCGCGCGAGTGTGGGAAGTTGGGGTCGCATCGTTTACCTCGCTCTCCTCGGTTTGTTTTCCTCTTCGATCGTCTACTACCTCATTGGTGATGCGGTCGTCTTGTCAGCGGACGGTATTGTCCTGAAGGATCGGTATGCCGTCGATGCCGCCTATCCGGCCAAGGTAACGCATGTCTTTGTCAAGGCGGGAGACAAGGTCGAGCCCGGTACATTGCTCGTCGAGCTTCAATCGTTCGACATGGTCAAGGAGATCGCGGAGCTGCTGTTGCGACAGGGTGAACTCGCCGTTCGCGAGGGCCAGCTCCACAGCCGACACGAAGCGATCCAGTCCGTGATGCCGCTGGCCGAGCGGACAGCGCGTGAAACCAGGACGACACTTGCGAGAATCGACACCATCGTCACGGCAGGCATCGTCTCGACTTCGACGAAGGACGAAGCCGTTCGTGGCAGCTTCCAGGCCGCCGAACATCTGGCTGATCTGACCGGTCAATTGCAAGCGACCAAATCCGAACTCGCCCTGGTGGCGCAATTCCGTGCGAGATCGGGCGAGGCTATGGATGAGGTAAAGGCCATATATGACGGCGGAAACATCCGCTCGGTCACGGAGGGGGTCGTTGGCGCGAAGGTGCCGGTCCCTGGCCAGGTGCTGCGGTTCGGCGATCCGCTTCTACAGATCGACGGCGGCAAGTCCTACGTCCTCGCCTATCTGCCGGACAACTATCTGTTTTCGCTGCGCGAAGGAATGGCGGTCGACGTGGGTAACGGAACCGAGCGTGCAAGAGGAACAGTCGAAAAGATTCTGTCGGTCGCCGACGCGTTGCCGGACGAGTTTCAGAACATGTTCCGGCCCCGCGACAGGTCAAGGCTGATCCGTATCGCACTCGATGAGGCGAATTCCTTCGCGGTCTCGCAAAAAGTATCAGTGAGTGGTTGCGCGTTCGGCTTCTGTTGGGCCAGGTAATGCCTGCTTAATCCTGCGGAGGCAGCTACTTAGCCGTCCCGGGAACGCAGTCAATCTTCCTCGCCCGATACGACGTTCCAGGCCCTTCGCGTTGCGAGCAACGCCAGTGCCACCATGGCCGCGCGAAACCGTGGGATCAAAGAGGTGAAGTCAATCCACCAGGATCCGTGCCGCGTCCTCCGGGCACCGTCCGGCAAGCTTGATTCGTTTTAACCAAGTGGCTAGGAGAGGCGGCCTTGCGCTAGGGTGAGCCGGCATCCTATTTACACAATAACGATCCAGAACCGATTCTGCCCGATTGCAAATCTCCGGCGCCGGAATCCCATCCTCAAAAAGGGATAGTCCATGAAGAACCCCGTCGAAACCTACATGAACCTCGTTCCGATGGTGGTCGAACAGACCAATCGCGGCGAGCGGGCCTACGACATTTTCTCGCGGCTCCTCAAGGAGCGCATTATTTTCATCACCGGCCCGGTCGAGGATGGCATGGCGACGCTGGTCTGCGCGCAGCTGCTGTTCCTCGAGGCGGAGAATCCGAAGAAGGAAATCAACCTCTATATCAACTCGCCCGGCGGCGTCGTCACCTCCGGCATGGCGATCTACGACACCATGCAGTTCATCAAGCCTGCGGTGTCGACGCTCTGCATCGGTCAGGCCGCCTCGATGGGCTCGCTGCTCTTGACGGCGGGCCACAAGGACATGCGCTTTGCCACGCCGAACGCCCGCATCATGGTCCACCAGCCTTCCGGCGGCTTCCAGGGCCAGGCTTCCGACATCGAGCGCCATGCCCAGGACATCATCAAGCTGAAGCGCCGCCTCAACGAGGTCTACGTCAAGCACACCGGCAAGAGTTATGATGAGATTGAAAAAACGCTCGACCGTGACCATTTCATGACTGCCGACGAGGCCAGGGATTTCGGCCTCATCGACAAGGTCATTTCGTCACGTGAGCCGGTCGAAGGTATTGCCTTATAGGTCCGCGGTGGCCCCGCGGTGGCAATGAGTGGCGGGATCACGCGCTTTTGGCGCAGCTTGCGGCATTTCGGCCACAATTGGCTGTTCCCTCGACGGGTGCAATTGCCTACGTTAAGGCTATGTTGATTTTCGACGGCTTAGCTTTGCGTGGGGTTGTTCGAATCATTGCCCCGTTTTCCGATTTGTGTTTCGTACGGAATGCGTTGCGGGAGCCGGGGCACTGGCGGCGGCGGATTCCCGCGATAGATTGAATATGCGCCCTTTCAACCAGACCATCGGCGGGCGGCCATGAAAGGACATGAAAATGAGCAAGGTCGGCAACAACAGCGGTGATTCCAAGAACACGCTTTATTGCTCGTTTTGCGGCAAAAGCCAGCACGAAGTGCGCAAGCTGATCGCCGGGCCGACGGTGTTCATCTGCGACGAATGCGTCGAACTGTGCATGGACATCATCCGCGAGGAGAACAAGACCTCGATGGTGAAGTCGCGCGAGGGCGTGCCGACCCCGCAGGAAATCCTCAAGGTTCTCGACGACTACGTCATCGGCCAGCCTTACGCCAAGCGCGTGCTGTCGGTGGCCGTCCACAACCACTACAAGCGCCTCGCCCATGCCGGCAAGAACAACGACGTCGAGCTGGCGAAGTCGAACATCCTGCTGATCGGCCCGACCGGCTGCGGCAAGACGTTGCTGGCGCAGACGCTGGCCCGCATCATCGACGTCCCCTTCACCATGGCCGACGCGACGACGCTGACCGAGGCCGGCTATGTCGGCGAGGACGTCGAAAACATCATCCTGAAGCTGTTGCAGTCGGCCGACTACAATGTCGAGCGCGCCCAGCGCGGCATCGTCTATATCGACGAGATCGACAAGATCTCGCGCAAGTCGGACAATCCCTCGATCACCCGCGACGTGTCGGGCGAGGGCGTGCAGCAGGCACTTTTGAAGATTATGGAAGGCACTGTCGCCTCCGTGCCGCCGCAGGGCGGCAGGAAGCATCCGCAGCAGGAATTCCTGCAGGTCGACACCGCCAACATCCTGTTCATCTGCGGCGGCGCTTTCGCCGGCCTGGACAAGATCATCTCGGATCGCGGCAGAAAGACCTCGATCGGATTCGGCGCCATCGTCGCTTCGCCCGAGGATCGCCGCACCGGCGATGTTTTCCGCCTGGTCGAGCCTGAGGATCTGTTGAAGTTCGGCCTCATTCCCGAGTTCGTCGGCCGTCTGCCTGTCCTGGCGACGCTGGAGGATCTCGACGAGCCGGCGCTGATCCAGATCCTGACCGAACCGAAGAACGCGCTGGTCAAGCAGTATCAGCGGCTGTTCGAGATGGAGAATGTCGACCTGACCTTCCATGAGAACGCGCTGTCGGCGATCGCCAAGCGCGCCATCGAGCGCAAGACCGGCGCACGCGGCCTGCGTTCGATCATGGAAGCGATCCTGCTCGACACCATGTTCGAGCTGCCGGCACTGGAAGGCGTGCGCGAAGTGGTTATTTCGGAAGAGGTGGTGTCAGGCAACGCCAGGCCGCTCTACATCTATTCCGAGCAGAAGGAAAAGAAGGGCAACGTCAGCGCCTGACGTGAGCCGGCAATGGATTTTTCTGAAACGGCGCCGCAGGGCGCCGTTTTGCTGTCGCACACCGCGTACGGCGCCGCGTAGTTGCTGCGGATTGGAGGGACGGACCGTGTTGACCCTTGATCTTTACCCCCTGTGCCTCCAACTAAAGGCGGAAGGCCGTGGTGCCGAATTCTGTGCTGTAAAACTCCCGTCACAAACGGTGGTAGGCGGAACGATCCCCGGTCGTTAATATGAGATTCGCGGTTGGCCGATTGGCGGCCGCGACATGAAAGGTTGGACAATGGCCAAATTATCCAAGGCTCCCAGCGACGGCGTCTTCGCAGTCCTCCCACTGCGCGACATCGTGGTGTTCCCGCACATGATCGTTCCGCTCTTCGTCGGGCGTGAAAAGTCGATCAAGGCGCTGGAAGAAGTGATGGGTCAGGAAAAGCAGATCCTGCTCGCGACCCAGATGAATGCCGCCGACGACGATCCGGAGCCCGATGCCATCTTTGACATCGGCACGCTCGCCAATGTGCTGCAATTGCTGAAACTGCCGGACGGCACCGTGAAGGTGCTGGTCGAAGGTGCCTCGCGCGCGAAAATCGTCGCGTTCACCGACCGTCCCGACTTCCACGAGGCCCGTGCTGCGGCGCTGGTCGAACCGGAGGAGGAAGAGGTCGAAGTCGAGGCGCTGGCACGTTCCGTGGTCACCGACTTCGAGAACTACGTCAAGCTGAACAAGAAGATCTCGCCCGAAGTGGTGGGTGCTGCCAGCCAGATCGACGACTATTCCAAGCTCGCCGACACGGTCGCTTCGCACCTTGCCATCAAGATTCCCGAGAAGCAGGAGATGCTCGCCACGCTGTCCGTCAAGGAACGGCTGGAAAAGGCGATGGGCTTCATGGAAGCCGAAATCTCGGTGCTCCAGGTGGAGAAGCGCATCCGCTCGCGCGTCAAGCGCCAGATGGAGAAGACGCAGCGCGAATACTACCTCAACGAGCAGATGAAGGCGATCCAGAAGGAGCTCGGCGAGGGCGAGGACGGCCGCGACGAGGCCGCCGAGATCGAGGCGCGCATCAAGAAGACCAAGCTCTCCAAGGAGGCCCGCGAAAAGGCGGAAGCCGAGCTGAAGAAGCTGCGGACGATGTCGCCGATGTCGGCTGAATCGACCGTCGTGCGCAACTATCTCGACTGGCTGCTATCGATTCCGTGGGGCAGGAACTCCAAGGTCAAGCAGGACCTGGCCTTTGCCCAGAATGTGCTCGATACCGATCATTTCGGCCTCGACAAGGTCAAGGACCGCATCGTCGAATACCTCGCTGTGCAGAGCCGCCAGAAGAAGCTGAAGGGGCCGATCCTGTGCCTCGTCGGACCTCCCGGCGTGGGCAAGACCTCGCTCGGCAAGTCGATCGCCAAGGCGACCGGCCGTGAGTTCATCCGCATGGCGCTGGGCGGCGTGCGCGACGAGGCCGAGATCCGTGGTCACCGCCGCACCTACATCGGCTCGATGCCCGGCAAGGTCATCCAGTCGATGAAGAAGGCGAAGAAATCCAACCCGCTCTTCCTGCTCGACGAGATCGACAAGATGGGCCAGGATTTCCGCGGCGATCCGTCATCGGCTTTGCTCGAGGTGCTCGATCCCGAGCAGAACTCGACGTTCATGGACCATTACCTCGAGGTCGAATACGACCTGTCGAGCGTGATGTTCGTGACGACGGCGAACACGCTGAACATCCCTGCGCCCTTGATGGACCGTATGGAGATCATCCGTATCGCCGGCTACACCGAGGACGAGAAGATCGAGATCGCCAAGCGTCACCTGATGCCCAAGGTGATCCGCGACCACGCGTTGCAGCCGAAGGAGTTCTCCGTCGGCGAGGACGCGATCCGCGGCATCATCCAGACCTACACCCGTGAAGCGGGCGTCAGAAGCCTGGAGCGCGAGCTGATGAAGCTCGGGCGCAAGGCGGTGACCGAGATCCTGAAGACGAAGAAGAAGACGATCAACATCACGGCGGACAATCTTGCCGATTACCTTGGTGTTCCGCGCTTCCGCTTCGGCCAGGTCGAGAGCGACGATCAGGTCGGCGTGGTCACTGGGCTCGCCTGGACGGAAGTCGGCGGCGAGCTGTTGACGGTGGAAGGCGTCATGATGCCCGGCAAGGGCCGCATGACCGTGACCGGCAATCTGCGCGATGTGATGAAGGAATCGATCTCGGCGGCGGCCTCTTACGTCCGCTCGCGGGCCATCGATTTCGGCGTCGAGCCGCCGCTGTTCGACAAGCGCGATATCCACGTCCACGTGCCGGAGGGTGCAACCCCGAAGGACGGACCGTCGGCTGGCGTGGCGATGGCGACGGCGATCGTCTCGGTGCTGACCGGTATCCCGGTCAGGGCCGATGTGGCGATGACCGGCGAGATCACGCTGCGCGGCAGGGTGCTGCCGATCGGCGGCCTTAAGGAAAAGCTGCTTGCCGCACTTCGCGGCGGCATCAAGAAGGTGCTGATCCCGGAAGAGAACGCCAAGGATCTGGCGGAGATTCCGGAGAACGTGAAGAGCGGCATGGAGATCATTCCGGTCTCACGGGTTGGCGAAGTGTTGCGCCATGCGCTGGTGCGCATGCCGGAACCGATCCAGTGGGTCGAACCCGTCAATGCGCCGGCCGTGGTCGATGTCGGAGACGAGGCTGGTAAATCGCTGGCGCATTAGTGCTTGCTAAAGTTGCAATGCACAAAGAGAGAGCCGGGCCTTGATCCCGGCTTTTTCATGTGAAGAACCGCGGATTTCCGGGCTTTTTTCGACTTTCCTGGCGCTTTTCGACTTGGTTGCCGGAGCGCTTCTTTCTAAAGTCCGTTTCCTGCCGGATGAGTCGAGTGTTCCGGTTTTCTCATGGAAGGGAATTTTTATGAACAAGAACGAACTGGTGTCCGCTGTCGCCGATGCCGCGAGTATTTCGAAGGGTGACGCGCAGTCGGCGGTTGATGCGGTGTTTTCCGTGATCACCGGCGAACTGAAAAAGGGCGGCGATGTCCGGCTTGTCGGCTTCGGAAATTTCACCGTGTCAAAACGCGCCGCGTCGACCGGCCGCAATCCGCAGACCGGTGCGGAAGTGAAGATCCCGGCGCGCACCGTGCCGAAGTTCTCGGCCGGCAAGGGCCTCAAGGACGCGGTCAACTAGGCGCCTCCTTAAGTCTTTCAGAGAAAAGAAAAGCCGGCATATCCGGTTTTTCTTTTCTGTTGGAAAAGGCGGCGCTATGCCGTCGGCGCGTCCGTGCGCATCAAGCCTTCTTTCTTGAGATCGGTCCACAGCGCCGATGGCAGCTTTGCGTCGAGCAGCGAGCGATTGCTTTCGACTTCGCCCGGCCGCTGGCCGCCGGGGATTACCGAGACGACGGAAGGATGCAGCAGCGGGAACTGCAGCGCCGCCTCGATCAGGCGCACGCCGTGGCGTTTGCAGACGGCCTCGATGCGGGTGACGCGGTCGATGATGTCCTGCGGCGCCTCCGAATAATTGTAGTAGGCGCCGGGCTTCGGCCCGGTTGCCAGGATGCCGGAATTGTAAGGCCCGCCGAGAACGATGCCGATGCCGCGTTGCTGGCATAGCGGCAGGAAAGACTGCAGCGCTTCCTGCTCCAGCAGCGTGTAACGCCCGGCAAGCAGGAACAGATCGAAATCGCCGCGCTCGGCCAGCGTCTGGGCAACCTGCCACTCGTTGATGCCACCGCCGAATGCCTTGATCACGCCCTGGTCGCGCAATGCCAGCAATCCGTAGTAGCCGGAGCTCATGAATTCCTGGATGCGCTGGTCCGAGGCTTCGTTGCTGCCATGGGTGAAGATGTCGACATCGTGCACGAAGAGGATGTCGATGCGGTCGACGCCGAGCCGTTCCAGCGAGGCTTCGAAGGAGCGCATGACGCCGTCATAGCTGTAGTCGTAGACCTCGCGGCGCGACGGCGTGTCGAAGAACTTGCCGATGCCGGTGCGCTGTTTCGGCGGGCAGGCGCGCATTATGCGCCCGACTTTGCTGGACAGCACGTAGTCGTCGCGCTTCTTCGAACGCAGGAACGGATTGAGCCGCGTTTCGGCTAGGCCTAGCCCATAAAGCGGCGCGGTGTCGAAGTAGCGGCAGCCGACCCGCCATGCCGCCTCCAGCGTAGCATTGGCATCCTCGTCGGAGACGGCGCGGTAAAGATTGCCGAGCGGTGCGGTGCCGAAGCCGAGCTCGGTGAAGGTGATGCCGCCATTGCCGATGCGGTCGAAATGCCGTGTCTTCATATGTCGTCGTTTCCTCATTCACGATTTGCCGTGACACTATCACGGCTGTAGCGCATCAAAAGCACTGCGTGTCGTTGGACACCGATTTTCGCGGTGATAGCATGAATGAAAACAAGCTGTTCGGGGCAAAGGTGACTGAGATATTCAAATGGTTCTCCGGCACCGGCAGGCTGGTGCAAATGTCATGACGGACGCCGGCGAAAACCTGTTTGGGATTGCGCTGAACGAGCTTGGCACCGTGCTGGAGCGTATCGACGCAAGCCGCATCGACGCCGCTTGCGCCATCTTGGCCGGTGCGAAAAAGATCGTCACCTATGGCTGCGGCCGCGAGGCGCTGCAGGTCAAGGGTTTTGCCATGCGGCTCTATCATCTCGGTCTGCCGGTGTCGGTCGTCGGCGACATGACCACGCCGCCGCTGGGCGCGGGCGATGTCTTCCTCGCCAGTTCCGGCCCGGGTGAGACGTCGACGGTGCTGACCTTGATGCAGGTCGCGCGCGAGGCCGGTGCCACCGTCCTGCTGCTCACCGCGCAAGCCGACAGCACTGCCGCGAAGCTGGCCGACCTCACACTGCTTATCCCGGCTCAGACCATGGCCGACGACCAGGGTCCCGAAAAGACATCCGTCCTGCCGATGGGCTCGGTGTTCGAAGGCGCGCTGTTCGTCCTCTTCGAAGTGATGGTGCTGAAGCTCAGGGACCTGACCGGCGTCTCGGCGGAAGCGATGCGCGCCCGCCACACCAATATGGAGTAGGTGTCATGCGCTACGAATTGATGCTGCCGCATCAGATACGCAAGGTGATCGCCGAAAACCGGCCGGTCGTGTTGCCGCTGGGTGTGCTTGAATATCACGGCGAGCACATGGCCGTCGGCATGGACACGCTGGCGGTGGTCAAGAGCCTGGAACTGTTCGAAAAAGAAGCCGAAATCGTCATTCTGCCGCCCTTCTATTACGGCGCGGCGAGCTATGCCGTTGCAGCACCGGAGGGCAGTGGTTCGCTGCAGGTCGGCGGCAATGTGCTGGCGCCATTCGCGGAAGAACTGTTCTATAGCCTGCTGCGCATCGGCTTCCGCAACATCCACGCCATCATTCACCACCAGACCGAAAATTTTGCCGCCGGCATGCCAACCGATCTCGCCTTCAAGGCCGCCGGCCGGCAGGCGATCTTCCGCTTCCTGGAGAAAGAACGTGGCGAAGGCTGGTGGGGCTCTGCGGCGATGGCTGACTATTATGCCGAACACGCCGAGGGCAGCAATTTCTTCAACTGGGTGCAGGTGCATCCGTTGATGCCGGCCTCAATGCACAGCCAGTACCCATTCGACCATGCCGGCATCGGCGAGACGTCGCTGATGCTGGCGCTGTGCCCGGAGGCGGTGGATGCCGGCCGCTTCGCCGACAACACCGGCTGGTACACGGCAAGTGCGCCCGAAGCCTCGGTGGAGTTGGGGCAAAAAGGGGTTGCCATGATCCTCGAGCATTTGCGGGCAACACTTTCGGGTTAGCGCGCTTTTCCCTTCTCCCGCAACAAGGGGAGAAGGGAGAGCCGGCGCAGTTATTTCACCGCGCCCGCTGTCATGCCCATGATCAGGTAACGCTCGAGCGCGATGCCGATGACGGCGAGCGGTGTGATGGCGGCGGTGGCAAGCGCCGCCATTGACCACCAGTTGATGCCTTGTGAGCCGGTCTGGCTGGCCACCATGACAGGAATGGTTTTTGCGTCGGTCGAGGTCAAAAGCGCGGCGAAGAAATACTCGTTCCAGCACAGCACCATCGCCAGGATGAAGGCGGCGACCATGCCCGGCAGCGCGATCGGCATGACGATGCGCAAGAAGGCGCCCCAGATCGACAGGCCGTCGACGAGTGCTGCCTCCTCCAGCTCCACCGGGATGGAGTTGAACTGGTCGCGCATGATCCAGATGACGATCGGCAGCACCATCAGCGTATAGAGCAGGATCAGCCCGACGCGTGTGTCGAGCAGGCCGACCTCCCGGTAAAGCACGAGGAAGGGCAAGGCCAAAACCACCGGCGGCAGGATCAGCTGAGACAGGAAGAAGAAGGAAATATCCTCGTTCCTGAACCAGGCAAACTTGTAACGATAGCGGGTCAGCCCGTAGGCGGCGAGGCTGCCGATGACGATGGCGAGGCTCGACGCGCCGACCGAAGTGATGACCGAATTCATGAAGCGCTTGATGAATTCGTCGCGGACCGTCGACGTCCGAAAGATCGAGTCCGGCGACAGGCCGAGCGAACGCCAGCCTTTCCAGTCGGGCCGGAAGTCGACGAACGGGATCAGATGGCCCTGGGTGACGTCGACCGCGGTCTTGAACGAAGTGGTTATCGTCCAATAGATCGGGAACAGGCAGATGAAGGCCCAGAAGATGAGCGCGCCATAGATGAAGACGCGGTTAGCGAGGAAGCTCGCCGGCGAGCGGATTTCGGAAGCGGCATAGTCGGTGGTCTGAACGCTCATCTTGCCGGCCCGATCAGTTGACGTTGCGCACGAAGCGGCTGGCGAACTTCAGCAGCCAGGTCACGAACACGATGATGATGATCAAATAGGCCATCGCCAGCATCGTGCCGTAGCCGACGTTCGAACGGTCGCGATATTCGCGGTAGATGAAACTGGACACCGAATCGGTCGCGCCGCCCGGCCCGCCGGAGGTGACGGTGATGATGATGTCGGCGAGCTTCAGCTTGAAGATGATGCGCAGGATGACCGCTGTCACCGACACCGGCAGCATCAGCGGGAAGGTGACCTGCCAGAAAGTCTGCCAGGCAGTGGCGCCATCGACACGCGCCGCCTCGAGCACCTCGCGCGACATCGCCTGCAGGCCGGCGAGCAGCATGATCATCATGAACGGGATGAACGTCCACGCGTCGAGCACCATGATCGAGATGCGGGCGGTGATCGGGTTGGAGAAGAAGGCCGGGTTCTCCCAGCCGAGATGCCGCGCCAGCGTCGCGGCGGGCCCGAAGCGGTATTCCATCAGCGACTTGCCGATCATCCACGACACCGCCACCGGCGACAGCATCAACGGCATGAGAAACACGACGCGGAAGAATTTTCGTGCCCTAATCTGCGCGTTGAGCAGCAGCGCCAGGCCGAAGGCGATGACATATTCGACGAACACCGCCAGCACGTAGAGGACCATGTTGAACAGCGCGTTGCGATAATAGGCGTCGTTTAGCATCTGCCAGAAATTGTCGAGCCCGTTGAACTGCCGTCCGCTGAAGGAACTGAGGTTCCAGTCGGTCAGCGCGATGTAGAAGCCGAACAGCGTCGGGAAGATCACCATGGCAATGGTAAACAGCAGCGCCGGCAGCAGGAACAGCGCGCGCTGGCCGTCCTCGCCGCGCGTCAGCACCTGGCCGATGCCGAGCGCGACACCCCACAGCACATAGGCGTAGACCACCGGCCGCCAGGTCTCGAAGCCGATGGTGTCGACCTCGCTCTTGTAGAGGATTTGCAGCGCGATCACCGCCAGAAGGCCGAGCGTCGCAGCAGCCATCAGCGCCCAGCCAAGCCGTTTGCGGCTCCGCGGAATCAGGTCGGATGGCACGGCGCCTGCCGGCCATTCACTTGTCGACAAAGTCTGGTCAGCCAGGGTCCGGTCAGCCACGCGTCTTGCCTGTTCACAGGAGGCTCGATGACCGGCCGAGCCGATCGAGGCCGGGCCGGTCAAGCGGATGTCCGGCGGCTGTGCGCCGCCGGACCAGGTTTCACGATCTCAGCCTACATGCCGAGCGATGCCTTGTAGAGCTTGACCTGTTTGTCGCGGCCGATCTGGTCGGTCAGCTTCTCCCAGGCGGCTGCGATGGCGTCGGCGCCTTCCTGCGCCTTCATCTTGCCGGCAAAAGTGTTGGCCAAAATGTCCTCGGCGGCGCTGTAGTACTGGAAGATGCCGGGGATGCGCGGCTCGATCGCCGCGTTCGGATGGTTGTAGCTGTCGGCTTCCGACTTCAGATACGAGGTGATGAACGCCTCGTCGTAGCCCGCCGCCACCCATTCCGGAATGTTGAAATGCGAGTTGCGATAGGGCTGGAAACCCGACGGATAGGCCGCGCACCAGAGCGACAGGTCCTTGCCGCCGAGATGGGCAGCGGCAGACCATGCCGCCTTCTTCTTCTTTTCGTCGCTGTCGACGCGGGCCATGACATAAACGCCCCAGCCGAGATAGGCGCAGTTCGGCGCATGGTTCGGGCCGCTGGCGAGCTTGTCCCACTGGCCGGTCTTGGAGTTGTAGACATCGTCCGAGCCCGGCAGGATCGAGAAGCCGGTGATGTCGCCGACGACCGAGGAATCGTTGGTCTTGACGTTCGAACCGACGTCGCCCCACCAGGTGACCATCGAACCGGTGCCTGCCAGGAATTGCTGGAAGGCGGTGGTGTTCGGGTCGGCGTTGATCTGGTCGGCGGGTTCGGAGGGCAGGGCATCGATGACGTCCTGGATCGCCCGCACCCATGCCGGATTGTTGACGCGCGGCTTCATCGTGTCGGCATCGAACAGCCAGGCCTTGTCATCGGGATGCTTGGCGTAGGCGCTGGCGCGGCTGCCGAGGAAATAGAAGCCGAAACCGCCCCAGGGCTTGGGCGCATCGAGGTAGCCAAAGACATCCTGGCCCTTCACCTGCTTGCCCTTGAGGAATTTCGTCACCGCCTGCACCTGCTGCCAGGTCTTCGGCACGCCCCATTCGCCTTCTCCGCCGCCGTCCTTCCAGGCCTTGGCGAGGTCGGCATCGGCAAACACGTCGGTGCGGTAGTTGAAATTATGTGCGTCGCCGTCAACGGTCACGCGATATTGCTTGCCGTCCCAGGTGCCCACCGGCGGCTGCAGATAGGCCACGACATCCTTCATGTCGATCTGGTCCTTGACCCAGTCCGGCATCTCGGAGGTGAGACCCTTGCCGCAGACGTCGCCTTCGAACGGTGCCCCCATTTCGATGATGTCGAAATCGACGGTGCCGGTCGCGATCGACTGCTGCAGGCGGGCGTTGTAGTCAGCCTGCGCCAGGTCGATCCAGTTGATCTTGGCGCCGGTATAGGTCTCCCACGGCTTCAGGAAGCCGCGAAACAGCACATTGTGCAGGTTCTGGTTGTTGAGGCCCATGAAGGTGAGTTCGACACCGGCGAATTCGCCTTCCTTGACATTGGCCTTGGTGGCGCCAAGGCAAAGCTCGCCGACCTGCTGGAAGTCGGCATCGGTCGGCTGACCCTTGCCGACACCCGGAATCTGCAGGATCTG
Source organism: Mesorhizobium sp. M0968 (assembly GCF_040319065.1). Lineage (NCBI taxonomy): Bacteria > Pseudomonadati > Pseudomonadota > Alphaproteobacteria > Hyphomicrobiales > Phyllobacteriaceae > Mesorhizobium > Mesorhizobium sp. M0968. The sequence continues at coordinate 259,450 of NZ_JAMYNL010000005.1, read as the reverse complement.
CGCACGCAGGTCGTCGGCGGCCGCAGCCGTGCGCGTCAGCGCACCAAGCCCGGCGCTTGAGGCCGCCGCGAGGGCGGCCATGCTGGCCGCTCCCTTCAGCACGTCGCGGCGGGTGGCCCCGGCGCGGACAAGTTGGTTATAAAGGCTGACTTTCATTTCGTTCCTCCCAGAAGGTCAATTGTGCATTGGTTCAGATGGTGGAGCGCCGATTATGTTCCCCAACGACAGCGACTCCGGTAAATAGCGGCCCGAATTCTCCCTCCCGCGACGCTTGGCATTCAGTGCCGGACAAGCGTACCGGTGCGCCCGGAACAGGGTCATAAGCCGGACACTGTCACTATTCGCACAACGAAGTGCGGTGTCAACGTGAATGGGTTTTTTATCTATAAGAGACTGACTTGCCCTAGCCGTTTGCGTTGTTTAGCTTCACGGCAACTGAAGGGGGAATGATGGCTCAAGTCGCGATCCGCAATGTGGCCAAGGCGTTCGGAACCGTCAAGGTTCTGCACGATGTCAGCGTCGACATCGCCGACGGGCAGTTCGTGGTGCTGGTCGGGCCTTCCGGCTGCGGCAAGTCCACGCTGCTGAGGATGGTGGCCGGGCTGGAGACGGTCTCCGGCGGCACCATCGCCATCGGCGAGCGCATCGTCAACCATCTGCCGCCGGCCAAGCGCGACATCGCCATGGTGTTCCAGAACTACGCGCTCTATCCGCACAAGACGGTCGAGCAGAACATGGCCTTTGCTCTCAAGCTGCGCAAAACCGACCCGGCGGTGGTCACTGAGCGGGTCAAGCGCGCCGCCGACATCCTCGACCTCAATCCCTACCTCAAGCGCTATCCGCGCCAGCTCTCTGGCGGCCAGCGCCAGCGCGTCGCCATGGGCCGCGCCATCGTGCGCAACCCGCAGGTGTTCCTCTTCGACGAGCCGCTCTCCAATCTCGACGCCAAGCTGCGTGTCCAGATGCGCACCGAGATCAAGGAACTGCACCAGCGGCTGAAGACCACCACCATCTACGTCACCCACGACCAGATCGAGGCGATGACCATGGCCGACAAGATCGTGGTGATGCGCGACGGTCGCATCGAACAGGTCGGCGCGCCGCTGGAATTATTCGACCGGCCGGCCAACCTGTTTGTCGCCGGCTTCATCGGCTCACCCTCGATGAACCTGCTCAAGGGCGTCGTGCGCAAGGGCGACAAGCCTGTCGTCGAGATCGCCGGGACGCCGTTCCCGATTGCGGCGACCAGTGCCGTCGAGGATGGCCGTAATGTCGTCTACGGCGTGCGGCCCGAGCATCTCGAAATCCATCCCGATGGTGTTCCGGCGAAGATTTCGGTGGTCGAGCCGACCGGTTCCGAGACTTTGGTGTTCCTGCGCTTCGGCGAGGGCGAGATGGTGGCGCTGTTCCGTGAGCGCCACGACTTCAAGCCGGGCGACACACTGCACCTGAAACCGCGGCTCGACCAGGTGCATCTCTTCGACGCAGAGACCGGCAAGCGTCTCTGATTTCGCCCCAGCAAACTTCGCGAGGAATACCATGCTCAAAGGAATCAATCCGCTGCTCAATGCCGATGTGCTGCAGGCGCTGCGGGCGATGGGCCACGGTGACGATCTGATTATCGCCGACACCAATTTCCCGTCCGATTCGGTGGCGCGCCAGACCGTGCTTGGCCGGCTGCTGCGCATCGATGCGTCGGCGGCCGACGTGGTCAAGGCGGTACTGTCGCTCTATCCGCTGGACACCTTCGTCGACGATGCCGCCGCGCGCATGGAGATCGTCGGCAAGCCGGACGACATTCCCGCCGTGCAGAAGGAAGTGCAAAAAGAGATCGATGCCGCCGAGGGCAAGGCCTGGCCGATGATCTCGGTCGAGCGCTACGCCTTCTACGAACGCGCCAAGAAGGCCTATTGCGTCATCCAGACCGGCGAGCGCCGCTTCTATGGCTGTTTTGCGTTCCGCAAGGGCGTCGTGCCACCGGATGCGGAGTAGCGGGATGCCGGCGAATCCGATCGTCATGAAGCCGGTTGTCATATTGGGCGTCTTCGTCGCCGATACGGCCTACCGCGCCGCCCGCCAGCCGCGCATGGGCGAGACGATCCTGGGCACGTCCTTCACGCTCGGCCCCGGCGGCAAGGGCTCGAACCAGGCGGTGGCGGCCGGCCGGCTCGGCGCCGACGTCACCTTCCTTACCCGCCTCGGCGTCGACCCCTTTGCCGATATGGCGAGACAGACCTGGTCGCACGCCGGCGTGAAGAGCGCCGTCATCGACACACCGGAAAGCTACACCGGTGCCGCCTATATCTTCATCGAGGAGACGAGCGGCAACAACGCGATCATCGTCAGTCCGGGTGCGGCGATGCTGATCTCGCCCGCCGATATCGAGGCAAATGCCGGCCTCATCCGCGCGGCCGGCGTTTTCGTCACCCAGCTCGAACAGCCGATCGAGGCGGCGCTGCGGGCGCTGGAGATCGCGCGCGGGGCAGGGGTGACCACCATCCTCAACCCGGCGCCCGCGGCCAGGCTTCCGGACCGCATCTACACGCTTTGCGACTATGTCACGCCGAACGAAACCGAGGCCGAGGAACTGACCGGCATCAAGGTGTCCTCGATCGACGACGCCCGCCGTGCCGCCGACAGCCTGCTTGAGAAGGGCGTTGGGGCAGTCATCGTGACGCTTGGCGAAAACGGTGCGCTGCTGCACACGGCCGACCGTTCCGAGCATGTCGCAGCGGTCGCCGCCGGCCCGGTGGTCGAGACCACAGGCGCGGGCGACGCCTTCAACGGCGGCCTGGCTGCCGCGCTGTCGAGGGGGATCGAACCTCTGGAAGCGGTGCGCTTCGCCTGCGCCGTCGCCGGCATCTCGGTGACGCGCCCAGGCACCGCGCCGTCCATGCCGACGCTGCAGGAAGTCGAGGCGCTGCTCGCCAAGAGGTGAGACCGTATGGATTACATCATGAACGACGACGGTTTTTGACAAATCAACGTCGACATTTCTCCGACACCAGGGGACGTGACCCCAAAGGAGAAATGGCGCGAGTGACGGGGCTCGAACCCGCGACCTCCGGCGTGACAGGCCGAATAGAAGCCCTTTCCAAACAGCGACTTCAGAGTTTTCCACAGGTTTCTAGTGGCTGTGGACAAACCGGGAAACTTTGAACTGCGGTCGCATAGGCCGGCCAGGGAACCAGGATGGCCTTGGCCGCTCCAGGCCAAAAAGGATGCATGGCCGGAGGGCTGAGACCTGCACCCGTGTCGGATCACTTCCCCTCGAATTCAGACGCAAAAATTTTGACTGCGTCATCGACCAAATTCGCGCCCTTCACAAATGCACTGAGAACCGATGCGCCCTCGAGCTTTGTCCCTACTGGAAAGACCGCGTCAACGGTCGAGTCTGGTTGCTGTTGGCCTTCAGCCGCGGACCATCCGACTGTTTGAAAAGCGGGGTTTGCCTTGCCGAATCCAGAGATGCGGGCACCCTCGATCGAGAGGCCAGGCATTGCGGTGGTGTGCACGTCGGCGAATATTACCGTGGGCGTGATGAGCCTGTGTTTGTCGATGTTGTCCATCGTGATAAGGCGCCAAAGGAAGTCACCGAACTCGCCTTCACCTCCGTTCCAAGGCTGGATGCGGTCCATGACGATCTCCTTCAGGCCCTGGTATCGAAGTTGAACATTATAGAGCGCTTGGGCGCGGCGTTGCTTATTAGCATCATCCTTGAAAGATTTCTCAACATCACCGCGTGTCCCACCGAATGGGAACAAAATGCTATCGTCTGGGAGCGAAGCCTTCCTGGCAAGGGCGCTTACTAGATAATCCAAGCCGCTGCGGAGGCAGCGGAGGCAGTCGCTTATGGGAAGAATAAACTCGGCTGGTGGGACAAGGAGATTCTGATAGAGACTGTGCGTTTGGCTGGATGCGTCGTAGTCTATCCTAGCCATGTCGGTTGTTTCACGTATCCAAATTTCCCAAATCTGGCTCGCCTCATAGGCAAAGCAATGTGCCCTGTACACCTTCAAGCGTGAATCGTTGAAGATCGATGACGGGACGAGAACCGGCAGTTGCGGATTAGGCACAACCAGAGACGATGAGCGGCATTTCTTATCAGTCATTTGACAGCTTCCCTTAATGCCACGAAATCCGACGCCGCCTAATCCACTGACAACACTGGCAGAAAGCTTGTAAAAGAAAGAGAGGGCCAGGTGGCCACGAAAACAAAAAGGCCCTAACGACCAGTCGCTAAGGCCCTTTTGTTTCGGGAGCGAAGGCATTGCAGCACCAGTGGCAGCTAGCATACGCTCCTTAACGTCCCCGAAGGGATAGAAAAGTAATATGGGGTGTTTCTGAGCTTTACGCAATGCCGATCGCGTGGCGAAGTCCGACCGCTATGCGCTCCACGTCTTCAGGCGTCAGGTCTTCAAAGAGGTCCTTGCCTTTTGCGCGGACCGGGGTGAGCCGGGCGTGTGAAACGCTCGATAGCGCGTCGCAATAAGCCCAGGTCTCTTCTGTGAGGCTCGCATACACGTTGGCGGCGAACGGTACATAGCAGGGTCTGTTCGCAACTGGTGCTGCCGATGAGAAGGGGACGACGAGACACCGTCCGGGCCCAGCTCCATGGCGTCTGTTGTAAGAGCGGGGAGATACCACTACCACCCGACGTTCCTTCGCCATTTCAGGCGGCACACAGGCCATGTCGAAGTCGCAAATCAAAATCCGCCCTCGCGGCGGGACAAAGTAGATAGGCATTCGATAGCTCCCCGGTCGCGCCCTTTGAAGCCTTCTATAAACCGTGTTGCCGTCTACGACAAAAGCCGCCAGGCGCGGCCTTTTCATCATCGCACCACCCTTGCTGCCGCCGTGCCGGCGTTGCTTGGCATGGTGATGCCGACGGCGACCCGGCGTGAGCCGCATTTCGGGCAGCGCAGCCGGCCGGACAGCATGGCCAGCGGGAAGTCGCGGCCGCGCGTCCACAGCATGGTGTAGACGTCCAGCTCGTAGCGGTTGCCGCACTCGCGGACGGTCTTCAGCCCCTCGCGATTACCCCAAACGCAGCGCACAGTCAGCCTTACGCCGTGGTTCCAGGCATCACCCAACGTCTCGATTTCCATGAGAACGGAATAAGAACAAATTCCTGCTCCCGGTCAAGCCGTCTTGACGACCGTCGGGCGCGCGCCAGTATCCTAACGATGGATGAGAATTACATCTACGGGGAAAGAACCGGCCTGCAGCTCGTTCGCATGGCGATCGAACTCACTTGTCCAGCCGGCGTTCTGCTGAGCGAGGAAGCCGTGAATTGCCTCTACGGCCCGTTGCCGGTGCACGAGGGTGAAGCGCTTGCAAAGGCGATTATTGAGACGGTCGAGCGATTGACCCGGTAGCTAGCCCTCGTCATCGAAGCCCAGCAGCGAAGCGTGGCGTATAAATTTGTGCTCGCCCCGAAGGTGCTTGATCCGCAGCTTCACGCCTGGCCCAACCCACTGCGTTGCCGGTCGCTTCTTGACACCCTCCGGAGGTGGCCCGGCATGTTCCTGGACCCGCCTCCAGAGCCGTTCTTTCATGTCGCGTCCCAAGCTGATGAAGGCTGACCCGACATACTTTCCGGTACCCGGCTCGGCCAGCAGGGCAAACGCCGCTTTACCAGGTTCGCGCTCGACGCCCAGCAGTTCGTACTCCTGGACCGTGAAGCTCTTCGTCTTCAGCCAATTCGATGTCGGGCCGCTTCGATACGGGCTGTCGGCGCGCTTCGACACGATCCCCTCGATCCCGGCCTGGTCGACGAGGTAGAAGATCGCCTTTGGGTCACCTGGAAGCGCCTCGCTGAACTGGATCCTGCTGTCAGGCTTGATGATGCTGTAGAGCATTTCGCGGCGCGCTTTGCAGCCGATGTCGCGCAGATCGTGGCCGTTCAGATGCAGAATGTCGAAGGCGCCGAGGATCATCGCGTAAGGATCGCTGTGGACGGCCTTCTGCAGCGCGTCGAAGTCTGGCAGCCCGGCCTTGTTGGTGACCACCGCCTCGCCCTCGAAGATCGCGTTTTCGACGTCGAGCTCGCGCGCGGCTTCAATGAGGCCGGTATATTTGCTGGTCCAGTCCGCTCCGCTCTTGGTGAAGGCGCGGATATCATCGGGGCTGTTGATGACGATCTGGGTGCGGTAGCCGTCGAGCTTGACCTCGTGAATCCAGTGTTCACCCTCGGGTGGCTTTGAAACCAGCTTGGGCTCCATCGGCGGAATGAACTCGAGGCGGCCGGCGCCGGTACTTACAATTTTACGCACTCAATGAATTGTAGGTACAAAGCTTATATTAGCCAGAGTGAACGGAACGTGATTCGCATGGCTGCCGCAACGAACGGTAGTTCCCTGAATTATGTGCAATGCACAGACATGATGCGACATTATGGGCAAAGACTGTGATACGGCAATCGTTGACGACTAAGCCTTTTCTACACAACAGAAGGATGCATGATGCCTTGGATTACCGCGACCTGCCCGATCTCGAAACACCCTGCAACTCTGATGTTGGAGACCGTTGACGATGTAAGGACGTTTCGCTGCCCGGCATGCGGTGAGTTTCACATCACAACGGCTGCGCTTGTTAAATTTGCAGCACTGTCCGTAGAAGAGAAGTTAGAGCGCTTCGTTTACGCAAAGTCGCTAGCAAGCGACAAGCACGCTGTTACCGTCGCGATTTAATGTAAAAAAGCTGCCGCACTCGAAACTAGTTCAGCGCCGGCGGCTTGCCAGGTCTGAAACCCTTCAGCGCCGCGGCGATGCCCATCATCACCGACTGGTCGGGATGGTCGAGCACGCGCAGCGTACCCGGTTCGTCGCCGCCGACGCCGCAGATCGGCAGCACATGGTAGTCGCCTTCGAAGGGCAGCGCGTCACCATTGGCGAAAAACTCGAACTCGGGAAAGCAGCCCTTCAGAAATGCCTCGACCCCGCGCAAGGCGGCTTCGGACCGAGCCCCTGACGGCGGTAGGATGATGAAGCTGTCGACCTGGTCGCCGGCAGGCATGCCGGAGATATCGATGGCGGAATGCATGAGATCCCCCGACTGGATGTTCTCATTCCGTTCATGATCGGGCGGCCGTGTCAACCCGGCCCCAAAAACGCAAAAAGCCCGCCGCGCTGTTCGCGCACGGCGGGCATCAAGCGCTGACACCAAGCTTAGGGACTTCGGGGGTCTGGGCTTGCCTGGCGCCAGATCGTGGGGGAGAAGTTAGGCGAATCAGCTATAACGTGTCCACCAACCGACGGTGGAAGAAGGCTACTGTGGAGCCGTGGGACTCGCTACCCAGAGAAGCAATACAACTCCGATCGCATAGGGAACCAGCACAACCGCCAGCGCCACCCAAAAGCCTGGATCCGCCAACGCCGCCATTTCACTGCGAAGCTGTTCCATCGCGTGTTTCCGACGTGGGTTTGTTTTCAGCCTTCAGCCGCTGCTCCCGGAGCCGAGCCGTCTTTGCGTCTCGGGCCGACCGCTCCACCTCGATTAATGACCGTGCAGCATCTGTCGTGCGCTGCTCTCTGTCGTCCCTTCGTGTCCAAATGGGCAAGCGGCGCTCTCCTCTGTGCATGCCGCGACATGGCGGCACGGTGCTGCTTGATCAAACCATGGTCGCAGGCGAGTGTTCCACCAACACAGCAAAAAAGCCCGCCGCACCTTTCGGTACGGCGGGCGATGTTGCTGGCGTCGGGAGAATGATCAGCGGGACGCGGCGGCCTTCGCGGCTTCGATCTCCTCGGGCGTGGCTTGGCGCTCGAACACTTCGAACACCGAGGGGCCGCCGTTGTTGTGCGGAAGGCCGAAAGACTTCTCGACCATCGAGCCGGGGCCGACAGTGCCCGCTTCGACGCCGTTGATCTTGATGGTCGACACGTAGTTGCCGTTGGTGTTCACCTTGATGGTGGTGGTCATGTGTGCGGGTGTTCCCTTTTGGCATTGCCCGGAACCGCCGGGCGCGGATCTAGTAGCTGCTGACGGATGCTCCGATCAGAAAGCCGGCCACGAGCGAGGCGGTTGCGACGGCCGCCACCAAGGCCCAGACCGTCTTTTTCCGGATGCCCTCGCTCCTGACGCCGGGTGCTGCGATGAACAGCAAACCGGCCAGCACATAGCAGTAGGGCCAGAAGCCTGGTATTGCCGATTCCTGCCATGATTGCGGCTGGCCTGCCCAATTGTAGAGGATCACATAGGTGCGCTGGACCATCACCACGGACCAGAGCAGGAACGTGCCAAGGATCAGCATCCATTCCCCACCGGCGACATTCTCTCTCGCCGCCCTGTAGGCCGATGGTCCCCAAGTCATGGCGATGATGAGCGACACGCCGAAGGAAAGCGAGTTGACGACGTCCCTCAGAAGATGATGGTCCACGACGATGGATAGAGCCCAGTATAGGATGATGGCAACGACAGACCCGGCAACCACTCTGTTGGGGGAAAACTCCGGTCCGTGGATCATTGGTCGTCTCCTGAGACTATGCTGAGAACTCTTCCCGCAAGGTCCCTGCGAACCTCCCAGCTCTTCCGGCGCAGATCGATCGCGCTAACGATCAGTTTGGAGGTAGCCGCCTTCACCTCCCGCTCTTTTTCCGCAGGCCGCTCGGCCGAGGGCACTTCGTTGTGTGTCACGGGGCCGACCCGATCGAGCCAGAACAGCTTCCTGAGTGAAGTCATCTGGAATCCCTTCCTCTGACTGTCATGGCGAAGGCGTCCATCGTGGATTGAAACGACTTGGCCAGGTCGAAGCCGACGCGCGCCTCCTTGAGCCGGTCCTCCTGAAGTTCATTGATGAGGGAGTCTTTGGCCGCGAGCTCCACCTTGTGAGCGGCTCGAACATCCCGGAGCTCGGCGCGCAGCATGAGGATGAAGTAGACGAGCGCCAGGCAGATGGCGCCGAGAAGGCCCTGGGAAAGAAAGATCGAACCTACGTCTTCTAGCGGGATCGGGACCGGACCCGAAGCTGCCAATGCGATGTCGCCTGTCATGCTGTCTTATTCCCAGCACTTACGGCGCTGGCCGTTCCGGTCGTTGCCGAGCACCCGCTCGTAGCCGGGTCGGTCTACGCCGATCAGCGCCACTGTCCCAGCCGGGCTAAGGCTGTTCTTCAGGAACCCCGCGCAGCTGCTCGCAGGCGTCGACTGGCATGCCACTCCCGCGCAGGCCAGAAACGCAAAGATCATAGTCAGACATACCAGCGAGCTTCGCATTGTCGCCTTTCCTTTCGAGTTCAGCTTTGACGTCCGCCGCGGCGACTTCGGCGACGCGGCGGTTGTAACCTTGCGTGTCGCCCTTCCAGTGCCCGATCGAATAGGCGATGGGCACCGCTCCGATGAGCGCGCCGAGGGCGATCAGTTTCCAGTTCTTAAGTGCAACGGCGAGGAGCTCGAGCATCAGCAATCCCTCAGAACGCCGTGATGCAGAAAGCCGTGAAAGCCAGTTATGGCGATCGAACCGGCGCCTGCAGCGCAGGTATTCCCGTTCTTGTCGACATGCAGCGTGCCATCCTCGGGACGGCCATGGCGGACCCAGCAGAAGTGCTCCCTTTCGTCAGGCATCGTGCAGTTGCTGGCGCGGTTATCGATATGCCAGTCGTGATTGCCGGGGCACTTGACCACGAGGGACCGATAATCGGGACCAATCATATAGCCGGAGCCGGTCGGACCCTCCTTGCGACGCTCGGAAATCCACCATGCATCCCAGCAGGCACCGACGGGCGCCTTGTCGAGCGTCGAGCGCTGGCCTGTCGCCTGGCAGATGTAGATCTGCTTGCCGAAAAGCTGATGTGGATCATTGTCACCGAACAGCCGGCCGCAGGCCTCGCAGGATTTCGGCCAACGAGGGTCATCTTCTGGAGGTTTCCGATCGTCTCGGTCACCCGTGATATAGCCGTCCTTCGTGTACAGGATATCGGCTTCACCAAGTTCGAACATGGCGTTGCAGTAGCTGCCCGTCCCCGAGCATTTGTGCTGGTCGCTCGATGTATACCGGCGAAGCCATTGCCGCTTGCGATCGGTCGGCTCCCACCACGATATCTTGTACTCGCTCATCAGAGTGAGCCCTGGGCGTTGATGGTCTCGACCTTCGCAGCCTGGGCGCTCTTCATGCGGTCACGGCGGATGATGAGAAAGGCCGCGAAGGCGGCGACAACCACAATCAGCGTGATGGCGACGATCGGCGCGGCGCCACTCAGGAACGTGCCCACGCCAGTAGCAACAGGCGCTGCGGCCGGGATCAGCACCTCAGGCGATTGCCAGGCGGGCTTCTCCAGTTCCTTCACAGGCACCGCCACCGGCTCCACAGTGGTCACCGGTGCCGCCTTGACCTCGGGTGCCCGCTCGGGCTTTGCAGTCAGCTTGACCAGGCGGGCATGCAGAGCGGCGCGCGTCTGTGGGCCGGGATCGCCGTCGACCTTGCCCTTGTAGTCGCCGGTCTTCTGCGCGTTGGTCTGGAAACGCTCATACTCAGTCGGTCCGTAGTCCAGCATCACCAGCGCGGCGCGATCGTAATATTCGAGGCGATCGGCATAGCCATTGAGGCCGCCGTTCACGCGCTTGGTTATCATCTCGGCGTTGTTTTGGTCGGCATAGGCGTTGAGCGACTTGCCGGTCGGATTGCCGACGTCCCAATACCAGATCGCCGATGCACCTTCCCAAGGATCGGTGTTGACCAGCTCCGGATGCGCCACGCAGTCGGGGGCGGACGCGTCGAGCTTGCGCGCCCATTTGGTGAAAGCAGCGTAGTTCTTCCTGCCTGTGAGCTGCATTGGGCCACGACCTTTGAACCTCTTGCCGTCGCCCCTGACCGTGTTGCCGAGATCCTTTCGGCCTTCGTATGCGGCGCCCGAGGCGATCTCCTGATCGTATTTGAACGACCCGCTCTCATGCATGATCTGCGATAGAAAGTGAGCCAGGCGATGCGGCTGATCGAGGCCCGTGGCGGCGCCAAAGCAATCGAGCGCGATCAGGACCGAATTCATGTTCGCAGCATTCGGCGTGCCCTTGCTGATTTTGCGCAGCAAGGCGGCCGTCAGGATAGACGACATAGCAGTTCCTTTCCGCCCTCACGGGCAGTTGAATGAAGGCTGGGTTGTTAGAATTGACTTGCCGGTCGGCTAAGCGCTTAGGTTGCGCTGCAAAATCTGGCGGAAATCAAATGGCATTTCGTATCAAGCTGCCTGGCGGCACGCTGAAGGTGAAGACCTATCGCGAATTGCGGAGCCGCGAGCGCGACCGGCGCGTGCCGGTGTTAAAATTGGGCTCGATATACCTGATCTGGTGGTCGAATAAGCATCACCAGGACAGCACCCCGGGGACCAGTTGAGATTTTCAGGGGTTTGAACTATTCACGACCGGCGGGTGCGGCCGATGGCTGGTCCAAGTGGGTCCGTCACAGACCGCTTGGTCGCTCGACGGCTTTGTAACCCCCGAGCCACCCGCACCAGTCGGCGCACCAATCACCAGCAGATCGATCCGATATCTAGGGCATTTTTCGCCCTCGCGGGGCAGGTTGTACGCTTCGGATTTTGGGGCGTGCCGGCAAAGCGCTTCAAATGACCCACATCCCAAGCGGCCTGACCAGCGAGTTTCTGCTCAATAATTTAGCGGCCGATGCCCAAGTAATAGGCGATTGAATTTGACTTTGCCCGTTATTGGTGCATTTTATGTCCTTGGGCATTGGGGATCATTTACATGCAAAGTTTGACGCGGCTTCGGGCCGCCGTTTCATCTGGCTTGGCGCCGGATAACCGGCTGGCGCCCTAACAGTCTGCTGTGCTTGGCGGCACGCTGAAAATAAAAACCTCTGGTCTGGTGGTCGAACGGGCGACGACCTTTCTAGCGTCCTGTGTTCTCGGGGGGGTATAGTTGGCAAAGTTTCTGATTGCTTTTGGCCGGAAGGAGACACCTCTTTCCCAAAATGATCTGCGGCGCGCTTTTCAGCCTGAATGTGCTGCCCTTGGCATCAAGAAGCCGGATACACATGTCTGCGGCCACGTAAGCACTGCGATGCTAGGGGGCGATGAACTCGTTGGCCACGAAGACCGCGCCTTCTGTTTTGGCATTCTGCTGCGGGACCAAAAGGAGTGGGCAAAAGTCGGCAGCAACACACCTGAAGGTGCTTACGCTCTGGTCCGATACGACGATGAAACCATCGAGCTTGTGACCGACATGGTCGCAAGCCGCGCGATTTGGTATGCGGTGACAGATGACAAGTTTATAGTCTCCACATCGCAGTTTGCCGTCATTCGATCGCTGCCTGACTTGCAGTTCGATCAAACAACCCTTGCCTGGTACCTGGCCGCAGGGACCCTAGGCCCATATCGATCTTGGGATGCTCGCGTTCAAATGCTCAAGCCAGATTCGGTTCTGAGGTTTGACCGCCACGCCTGGCGGCACACAGTCCAAACCGGCAACGTCGAGTTTTGCGAGGCCCGATCGTCCGAAGCTGCAACCACCAAAGACTTGGAGGGAACCATCGACGCGTCGTTCTCCCAGGTACGGCTAGACGAGAAGTCTTGGCACATCTCCTTGTCAGGTGGTTACGATAGTCGATTGAACTTGCTGAAGATTGGCCCCACCAAGCTGCAGTGTTTCAGCCATGGTCGTCGCGACGCATTATCCGATCCGGTTGGCGACGCTGCCGTCGCAAAGTCTATAGCCATTGCAGTGGGTGCAAAGTTTGAGTTCCTGCCCTTCGATCTGTCGGACTACTCACCGAGCGTGCTGCTCACCAGTTTGCTCCACGCTTCAGATGGGCGCGTCTCCAATTTCACGGGCGTCCTGGACAATCTCGACAGCTTCCGAAAATTGTCTGCCGAAGGCGTGAGAGGCATCGTTAGGGGTGACGAATGTTTTGGATGGTTAGAAACCACCACTGAGGAGGACGTGCGCCGCGGTGTCGGGCTTGCGCTGCTCTCGGACTTCTACGCTCCTGCTCAAATCGCAGAGTGGGGTCTTACCTGCCCAGAACTTCCTGTCGAATGGCAACGCAGGCCAGCCGAAAGCCGGGAGAATTGGCGAGATCGCCTTTATCAGGGCTACCGACTGCCGCTTGTCCTCGCCCCTTTGTCCGACATAGTTCTCAACTTCATGGAGGTCGCCAATCCACTATTGACCCATCCGATCATTCGCATGGTCAGGCGGCTTCCTCCGAACCTGCGCACCGCGAAGAAGTCAATCAAGCACATCAGCCTCAAGCTAAAACCGAGGATACCTTACGCAACGAACGGTTCCTTGCCGCCGTATTCTGAATACTGGTCGCAGGGGTTTCTGATCGAATTGGCCGCTGCCTTGTCAAATCCGGCTGCGAAAAAAGTTTTCAACAACAGCTTCATTGAGCATGTGCTCACCTTGATCCCGTTACATGCCGCCGAGCGTACAAACAGCAGGCGTCGATGGGGGAAGTTGGCCTCACGCTTTTTACCCAAATCTCTCCGGAGCGTCCTCAGATTGACGGTGGCGCGGCCGAAGCTTGGTCGTGAACTAGCACTCAATGCCTACATGGCCTTACGTGTGTATGAATTATTGACGGCGGAACCGGTGGCCGGCGCCTCTCATTCGTCATCATTCTCGGCAGCCGCCAGCTGATCGTCGCTCGGCATGCTATCCAAGGCCGCGAAGACTTCTGATGCGGTGCCGAAAGCGCGTGTGAAGCGACTGCCGTCGGATCCGGTAAGCCTGCCATCCGCACCGATTATGATCGATCGGCCTCCCGCGTCGGTCCATTTCATACTCAAGTCGTTGTCGAGCACTCGTGACCAGCCAGCCGGGCCGAACAAGGCGTCACCTTGCTCGATCGAGATCCGGTAGCGCCGATCCTCGTCGTTTTCAGGCCGCGCCAACGTGCCGACGACCTTGGCCACTGATACGCCCTGGTCTGCTGCGAACTTTTCGATCGCTTTCGCAACATGATGCGCCTCCTCGCCGAAGCTGGTGTCGGAGAATTTGGCGATTACGGCTGAAAGGGTGTGTCTGGCAATTTTCATGGTCCGTTTCCCTCTCTTATGCTGCGATGTAAGTTGTGATGGTGCCGGAGAATGCTCCGCCGGACCGGTTGCTGTTGGCGCTTACCAGCCCTGACGTTCTGATGGTCGATCCGGTGCCGGCGTCGAGATCGAAGGTCGAACCTGACGACGTGCAGCCATCCAGCCACATCTGAGTGCCGGGCGTCTCGGTCGCCAGGCCGGAGGCGAAGTTGACGCTGTTTGTGCCGCTCGTGCTGTCGCGTGCCGTGCAGCCCATGTTCAGCGAGAATGAGTTCCCAATGTCGTGCACGTTGCGGTTCTGGTTGTGGTGATACAGCCCTCTCGCGCGAATGATCCAGCCACCTTCGTGCATAGTCGAGCCGTTGTTGGTGCCGGCGGTGTCCGTGCCGTTGTGGCGGCCGATGCAATCCACCTCGATCACCTGCGGCGCAAGCGAGCCGAAGATGGCATGATAGTTGAAGCCGTCTTGGGCACTCCATGCAGCGATGCATCTCTGCAGAACGCAGTAGGTATCACCGTTGATGTCGAAATTGTCCGTGCCGCCATACTTGAACGTGCAGTCGCGGGCATAGACGTTCATCTTGTAGGCGGGATCGTCCAGCCGATTGAAGAACGGGGAGAGGCCGCCCTCGAAATAGATGCCTTCGAGGTAGATCGTCCCATTGCGCGTCTGGAAGTTGCCGTTGGTGTCGTTCGCCGTCGTGGTGGCGTGCTTTTTGTAGATGCGCAGGTCCGGGTCTGCGACCAGCGACCGACCGTCGACCGGGTTCACATAGATGCTGGTCCCGGTGATGAAATACGTGCCCGGAGTTGCCTGGCACGCCGCCAGAGAAGCCGCGAGCGTAAGACGGCCATAATCGCCATCGGCGGTCAGGTTGGCCGTCTTGGCATCCCATGAGTTGACGACGCGACCTGCGAAGGTCGCTACATAGGTCGTACCCGAGTCGAGCGACCAGACCAAGCTCGCGTCATGCATCGACGATATGACCGGAACGCCATCCCAGGAGACGACAGCGATCGTGCTGGATGCTGGAGCCACACTTTTCCAGCAATTGTCGAAATCGTAGAGACCGCCCTTGACGTAAATGATCACCTTCGACCCGGCAAGACACCGTGCCAGGGCGGCATTGATGGATTTCAGCGGCGAGGTAGAGGAACCGATGTTGATATCGCTGCCAGTGGCGATATCGACGTAGATGCTAGCGACGTCCGGATCGTAAATCGACAGCACCTGCGCCAAGGTCAGGCTAACGTTGGCAATATAGACCGCGCCCGAGTAGTAGAACTTGCGAGACGTTGGGACTATCGGTGTCCATCCGGCAGGCATGTGCCGACGCATTGTCTCCAGCAAAAGCTGTACCGCCGCCAAATCCCCCATTTCGTTATCACTGATGCGCTCGTCATGCCGGCTGCGAGCAAAGTCGTCGATGAGCGAATCGAAGGTGCTTTCCTTTGGGAGGAAGTGAGTGACGCTCGTTGTGCCGGTACCGCCGCTTTGCGCAAGAGACATGACGTCGCCGATCGGCACGCCTGTCGCGCCGAAGCAGTATGGAGACTCGCTGTTCTTGAACAGCTGCACATAGATCGTGCCATTATCGTAGACATCGACACGCCATTCGATGACGTCGCCATTCGCGAACGTCGGACCAGAGGTCGAGATCGTGGCAGCTCCGGTTCCAACGCGGCTCATAATGCCGGCGTTGGAGAGCAAGAAGGTCGATCTGCTGGTACCGTCGAAAAGTGAAAAACCGACCCGGCAGCTGCTCGGAAAGGAAGTGACGGTTTGGCGGCAGCGAAACCGCGTATGCCGGCCGCCGATCTTATTGCGGGTCGAATAGAGAATGATGCGATTGCCGCCCGTCGTGCTGGCGATCTGAAGGCCGGTGGGGACGGCCGTGGCGACGTACGCAGGCACCAAGCCATCGGTGATATTGGTGGCGACCATATTGTCGTTGTCGCTGAAATACTCCTCGCGATAGCCTTTCCCAGCCATGTTCTTCTGCTGGTCGCCAGTCGCGTCCAGGCGCGCTCCTAGACTGAGAGCGCCACCGCGCGCTGTGTTCACCTCGGCCGCGTAGCCTGGCTCGATGCCCGCCGGGGAGAAATTAAGCGGGGTGACGCCGAGATTGATTGCGCCGGCAGCCATGGCCAGCGTCCATTTCTCGCCTGCGCCCGCGGTGCCTGCTTGCAGCACAAAACCGATGTGCGTTAGCTCGGCGGCGCTGTCAGCCCACGTGGCGCGCACACCGGCGCCGGCCGCCACCCCAACATACAGCCCATTCTGCGACGGGTCGGTTTGCAGACCGAGGAAATAGAACTTGCCGGTCTGGACCACCAAACCGTTGAGCGCCTGGCCGTTCACCAATCCCGTGGCGAGATCGACATTGGCCGTCGACCTGCATTCGACGCGCTGTGTCGTCCAATTGATGCCAGTCGCCGCGATGGCTTCGACGGAAGTGAGCCTGCCGTCAAGCGCACTATCCGCCGCAGCTCGGGTCGTCTGTTCTGTCGCAAGGCCGGCATCTAATGTGGAAACATCCGCCTCGATAGCGGTGATATCTTGCTCCACGAGGACAAGTCGATCGTTGATTGGACCGCCCGCCGACAGCTGGCTAGCCAGGTTGGTATGCAACTGTCGGCCGGATTTTTTGATGCCATCGACGGTCTTGTTGACGATGACCTCATCTGCGGCATCGTAGAGTGTGAGATCGGTGGTCTTGCTGCCGTCCATAGTTCCAGTCTCTCCGTTCGGGTTCTAGAGGGCCAGCGCGCCCTTGGCGCCGAGATACCTGTTAATCGACGGCCTGGAGCTGCCAGGATCGCCGAGCAGGATGATCCCGCCGAAAAAGTTCATGCCGTTCGCGATGCCGAGCTGAACGCCGCAGCCGGCGACGGTGTCACCGGCAACCCACAGGTTCGCCACTGGAGAGGTGCCGGTCGCTACGCCGTTGACGTTCAAATCGGTAAGACCGGAGATCGAGAGCGTATCGGCGACCTTGGTCGCCCCGGTGGGAAAATTGTTGTTGGCGCATGTCGGCGATATGGCCGTGAGGTGGGCAGTGCTGCGCAGCGACGCGGAGACGCGGTTGTTGGTCGCCACATTGATGAGACGATGAAAGTTCGAAGCGTCCTTTATGAGCGAAAAGAAGGAGGTCGAGTTTTGGGCTGCCTTGGAAAAGCAGGCAGCGATGTAACTCGGCAGCGAGAGCGTAATCGTCAGCGCCGACGACATGGTGTCATCGACGCCGTCGAACTCCAGCCATCGATAGGTGCCATCCGTCCTATATAGCGGGCTCGCCGCAAGAGAGGCCGTGGTCAGGTTGTGACCACGACCTGACTTGTCGTTCATGCGCCGCACGGGGTCGCCATCGGCAGCTACCGGGGTGGTCGCGGCGGTATCCTGCCACAGGCTCGACAGGTCGGATGGGTCGTACCAGGCACCATCGGCACCTGTCGCAAACAGCGTCAGCGGGTCAAGGACCTTCTTGGGTCGCTGCAGCAGCATACGTTGGATGCTGGCCAGCATATCAGTCGACCGGCGCGAACTTGGCACGTACGGTCAGAACCTCACCGCTGATGGGCGTGTAGGTGTTCAGCACCTTCACCAGGAAGCGGAAGTCTCTGTTGCCCACCGTCGTCAGGCCGATGCCGAGGTTCTGGAGGTGAACGTGGTTGTTGTTAGCACCGACCGCCATGATGAAGGGCACTTTCGCCACCAGCGTCTTGATCTCGGCATCGGTGACGCCAAAGGCGGTGTTGTCGTTCACCGCCGTCACGGCGGTGTCGAAGATGTAGATCTCGCCCTGGAGGGCCGTTGCCGCCGAGCTGCTCGAGGCGATGATGATGTCGGTCAGAATGCACGACTTGCCCGCCGCCCTGACCGCATTGGCGAAGGTAAAGCCGCCGGCCGTCGGCGCCGAAGTGCTGTCTGATAGGGCATCGCCAATTGCGTATTGGATGATGTCGGCCGGCCGGGTGATGTCGACCGAGCAGGTGACGATACCGTCATTGCCGCGCACCGGCACAACAGCCAAAGCGGCAAGGATAGCCGCAGCGGTGGCTTCCGTGGCCGGAGCCGCGATGACCTTGGCAAGTAGAGCTGCCAAGGTGGTCTGTGTTGCGAAGTCCTTTCCCGAAATCGTGGCAAGCAGGGCCTCGATGCCGTCCGTATAGCCGGCGATCGCTGTCAAGATTGCTGACTGCGCGTCCTGTTTGGCAGCCGTGGCAGGATCGACAAGAGCGCCAGTCGAGTCGACCGATGTTCGCGAGGGGTAGTGCTTGCCCCCGATAAGCTGCGTCGCTATCGGCGCAGTTGCACCGGTTACGGTGTCGGTCGTGTTGATCTGGCTGTCGGCCATGGTGTTTCTCTAAAGCACGAGCAAAAGGAGAGAATTGGCTGGGACGGGCGGCACGAAGTCGTCGGCACCAATGGTTACGGAAACGATGGGGGTCAGGCCGCTGTCGACGCCGGCGATGCTGACCGCCCAGGCCTGCAGCTCCACCTCATCGCCGAAGAGATAACCGGCCACGTCGAAGGTGGCCTCGGCCGGCGTGCAGGTGAGCGGCGGCTGCCAGACGAGATCGCCCGCAAGTCTCGTCTGCAGCTTGAAGGCGGCGACTTCGACCGCATTCGACGTTCCAGGGGAGACCATGACTCTCAAACCGTTGGCGCTACCGGTGCCAGTGCTGCCAGTTTCAATGCCTGAAAATTTCGGCGTTGCCGGAGGAACCAAAGATTGGTCGATCTCGGCGCCGACGCGGCCGCTCCAGGCCGGTGGCACTTCCGCATCGGTCAACTCGTCGATGATCGGCGCCGCCGGTAGCATCGACAACACCGTCGAATTGTTCTTGCCGCGCGTGATCCCCGCAACAATCAGCGGAATGCTGTCCAGGGCCGACGGGCCGAAATGGATGATGTCGCCCGGCTCCGGCCTTTCGCCTATGCCGGTCAACCGCACGGATGAGCTTTCGCCTTGCACTGTCGCAATCGTACGGACCACGCTGGTGCCGATCGTATCGTCGACATCGAACTGGCGGAAACGGATCGCGTAGCTCTGGTCGGCGACCATTGTGAAGACGCCATCGGTCTCGACATAGTCGTCGCGTACAGCCTTGACCCTGGCCGAATGCATGGCGCGTTTCAGAACGTCGCGCGAGGCAACCACGAGGTCGCCGGTGGTGGCCGTCCGTGCCGCACCTTGCTGGACGGCCGAATAGGAGACGGCCCGGTTCATGATTTCGTACTGCCGGCGGCGTGCCTCCCGCCAGATCTCGTCCGGATGGGTCTTGCCCGGGAGTTTCAGTTCCTCCGTAATGTCGATCGCGCCGACATGACCGGGCCACGGCACGATGCGTTCAGCCTGCTGATAGTCATTGGTCTCGTCGATGAATGGTACGCGCAGCGCGTGCGGCGGCTCGAAATAGGATGGCGACCAGCGGAAGTCGGAAGAGTTCCTCGGGTTGACGTGGTCGACGACCAGGTCGCGCGGACGATCGATGACGACAGTCCACTTCCGGCCGTCCCATTTGACCGCAGCGCGGCCGGCGGCGCCGATCGCCGCCATTACCTCGCCGAACTTGGCCTCAAAATCGTGGATACGGTTGTAGGCGAGGCCCTTGGCTGTGCAGAACTCGTGCCACTCATGGAACGCTGGAAAGTCGATCTCACTATCTGGCTTTGGCCGATAAAGGGCAGGACCGCGCAATGCATACAACGCCAGCGAAGCCGGATTGTTTGTCACCCTGTCGATCCAGGTCTCTGTGCCAGCGTCCCAATCCGGAGCAATGCGCTTGATGAGCACATTGTAAGTGTCAAGCGTGCCGTTGAGCTGGGCCGTCGCCTTGACGCGCACAGCCTGCATGGCAACAGGCTTGCGGAAGTTGAACGGGTATTCCGGCCGGAAGCTCTGCAGCACCACCCAAGTGCAATTCTCGACGAACTGCGAGCCGCCGCCCGGCTCATGTTCCGAGGCTGTCAGCCGCTCATATTCGATCTCATAGATGCCGCGGACGGGATAATCGATGCGATCGGCGCGATAGAAGCCGACCCTTTTCGTGGCGCTGATCTTGAGATCGGGCAAGTCGGTCCATGGGTCGGTACCCGCCGGCCGGTAGCGCCGCTTGAATACAACTTCAACGGAATGCTCCTCGCCCTCTTCGTCGATCTTGATCAGGCCAGCGGGAAACGACAGGATCGTGATCGACCAAGCAGTGTCGCGGGCCGTGAAACGGCTGACCGGCTTTGGTATTTCCGCAGCTCCGGAGACGATCTTGCCCCTGTCGTTTTTCTCCAACAGGCGTTCCAGGTCAGTACCGATGCGCTCCTCGATCACCTGGTTAACATAGAGGGATAGCGGCGCGTCGTCGGGGTAGCCGAGCCGAGTCTCTGTCTCGATCTCGTCGAACTTGGTCACGACCGTGTCGCCGATCTTCTCCCCGGAGATCTCAACCGGCCCGTAACCGCACAGGAAGACGGCGCGGTCATAGAGCCAGTCGCCAACCACCTCGATGTATGACATTGCCCCGAACGGCGGCGCATAGCGGTGGGTACCCATCACCATCGGCACCGGTGCATCCGGCGTGAACTGGTTTTGCCAGCCGGCGATGGCATAGGTCGGCTTCTCCTCGCCCGGCGGCTTCGGCAGGGGCAAGAGAGCGTTGATCAGCAGCCCGCCGAGTGCCGTCAGGCCGACGGTCAGGGCCGTCTTTGCGACGTTGGCCAGCAGCTCGGAGCCGAACAGAGTGGCGCCGGCTGGGAAGAAGAAGCCGGCGATCGCGATCGAGGCGATGGATACCAGTACCTGCAGCACAGACCGAAGCGCGTCGCCGCCCGGGATAACGCGGATGACAATGTTGACGCCGGGGTTGGGACGCGCGCGATGCCAGAGCGCACGCGGGACGATCTGCATCCCGTCTCCCTTGACCAGAGCGACACGTGTCCGCTCAAGCACCGAGTCAGGCGCGCCAGGCAGTACCATTTCTACTATTTCAGCGATCGTCATGCCGGCCGGCAGCGTGATCTCGATGCGGGCGCGGTCCGGCTGGAAGGCGATCGGCGCTGCGGTGACGCGGACGTTCATCCGCCACCTCGCCAACGATAGATGCCAGTCACTCGGCTGGCCCACGGCGATCCGCCGTCGAAGCGCTCAATCTTTGAGCAGTCATGTTCCGCCATGTGCAGCATCAGCCCAGGCCGCAGGTAAATCCCGCAATGAGCATCGAAGCGGCCACGCCGGAACCAGATGATGTCGAGCGCCGCCGGTGTGGCATCTACCTTCAGCCAATGCGGCGATTGCGCTTCGCGTGCGATGATTGAGGCGATCTCGCGCCGCTCGTCCGCACCGAGGCCAGTGTAGGACGGTAGATCGTTGCCGGCGTGCTCGACATGCACGAGGCGCACGAAGCCCCAGCAATCGCAGCCGCTCCAGTCGCGGCCCTTGTCGGAGAATGGCAGGCCGATGAAGACCTGCGTCCAACGAAGATTGTCCTGGGCCACGATCAGGTTCATTTGTGCAACCCCGGGAAGCGTTCCTTGGTCAAGCGATCGGCCGGATAGGGCTCATCAGCTATTGGCTCCATCGAGAACTTGAGGCTTACCTGGCCGCCGTCGCCGTCCGCCCCAGTCATCAGCAAGCCGATCCATTCGGCCTCGACAATATCCGGGCTCGACGCCAGAACGATCGCCATGTGGCAGGTCGCCTGCACGGTAGTGGACGTCAGGACGTCGGCGATGTCGCTGTCGAGGATCTCCAGCACCAGCGAGGCCTG
The DNA here is from genome assembly GCF_040319065.1 of Mesorhizobium sp. M0968. Lineage (NCBI taxonomy): Bacteria > Pseudomonadati > Pseudomonadota > Alphaproteobacteria > Hyphomicrobiales > Phyllobacteriaceae > Mesorhizobium > Mesorhizobium sp. M0968. Next base: position 237,693 of record NZ_JAMYNL010000005.1, on the reverse strand, counting down.
CGCCGGCGCGTCGTCCTCGTCATCGGGAACGAGAGCATCCAGCATGATGAAGAGGAACGGCGAGGCATCCTCGGTGCGCCAGCTCGAGCGCGTGCCGTAAATCAGCGGCTCGACCGAGATTCTGTCAGCATTGTCAGATGAAAGCCGCACCGGCGTGTCGAGCAGTGGATGCTCGATTATCACCAGAACGACCTCCAATTCGTCGGTCGCAATCTGGTCGAGAGCGAGACGGGCATTGAGGGAGACCCGCCTCATGGCATCACCACGACCTGGAAGGTGACTTTCCAGATCATGTCCATCGCCGCCACGACAGGTAGCTGCTGCCCGAAAAGGCAGAGCCAAGTCTCAGCCATGAGGATCGGCACCCCTTCATCGGTCAAAAGGGGCGTACCGTCGTCACTCAGCAGTGGCCATCCGTCCGTTCCGGGATCCGAAAGCAGGAATGGCAGCGTCCCTTGCTTCGTCTCTTCATCGTAGAATCTGTCGAAGCGAGCGAGCTGGGAGCGGTCCAGCTGCGTCGAGAACGACACTGAGCTGGCAACGGCGGAAAACCGGCGGCGGACGTTTGGCGGACCCGCATCTTCGGCCAAGCGTGTCCGACCATCGCCACGCGCGACCTGGTAGCCTTCCCGCAACGGAGCGGGAAGTTCTGGCGGATATGAGGGCAGCATTGCTTCCTATCGCCGCTTGAGGGGCTGTCTCGCGCCACGGGAATTCAGCACCCGATTGGGGGCCGAGCCCGGCCTGTTCATTTCAGTTGCAAGCTGCTCACCGATGATGACGTTGGTCCGGCGACCGCCCTTGCCATCATCTTCCTCTTCGGTTCGTACATTGCTGTTGCCGTAATTATGAACGACGGTATCGTGCTTGAGCTGGATGAGGGTTTGTGGTGGACCGCCGCGCGGGGCACTGTCGTACCGGCCGGGATCACCCATCCAAGCACCGGGATCTTCCGAACGACCGTGCCTTTGCGGAGCCATTCTTGCATTTCGTATCAAGTCGCGAAGTCCGGTGCTTGCGGACATCGAACTGCCGTGATCCATCACCTGCTCGCCGCCGCGCATCCGAATCAGCTCCGGACCGTCCTCGCCGACCCATGCCCATCCTGGAGGCGCATAATCGGTTCCTTTGGCGTAGAGGCCGATATACCCGCCCGGGTTCGCACTCATCCAGCTGTAGGCGGACGTGCCGCTGAAGGCAGAGCTGAGGCCAAGCAGAGAACTAAGGAAACCGCTGATGCCGCCGCCACCAGCTGGCGCGCTCGGGAATTTCAGGTTGCTGAGTTGGTCGCCGAAATTGCCCATGCCTTTGCCGAGTGAGTTCAGCCCGCTGCCCGCCTCCGTCGCATTGGTCGTCATCTTGTCTAGCGCCTTCGAGGCCGTCTCGGCGCTCTTGTCGACTTGGAAGTGCATGGTGTCGGGCTTGTTCCAGTTCCCGCCCCAGAACAGTCCGTTCTTTTTGGCGAGGTCATTGACGTCTGCCGGCAGGTCGGTTCGCTTGTTGAAGCTCCATGGGTTTTCACGAGGATTGATGTCGAGCGCGTTGCCGTAGGCGTGATTCGACAGGTTCTTGCTGCCCGCGACCGTGCGATAGCTGTAGCCGCCTTCACCGAGGCTCTTGATCTTGTAACCCCGATCGGTGAGGTCGTTCAGCAGACCTTGGAAGCGTTCCGCATATTCCGCGTTGACTTTTGCGGTGAGGCCCTGCGCCGATATCTCGGCAAGGGGAATGCCTGTCTTGGTGACCCCAGCACTCGCAAACGTGGTGCCGCGCATCCCCGCCCACGGATCAGCCGAATTGCCGTTGGCCGGGGAAAACACCCTCTTGACGGCGTCGACCAGCCCACCGGTACCGCCGGTGACGCCGAGCGCACCGGTGATGTTGACGACGCCGGCGCTGACTGACATCGCGCCAACACTCTTGTCAGTAGGCATTGCGCCACCGGTCAGGGCGGAGAGGATTCCGCCGATACCGCCCATGCTGTCCATGGTGGGAAGACCGGCGTTGTAGACCGCGTTCTTCAGAGGATTTGCGACCGAGAGCTCGAGCAGCTGTTTTGCGATGTCCTTGGCGATGTTGGTGGCGACATCCTCGATGTTCGTGAAGCCCTCCATGGCGCTGTCGACGAGCTGGTCGATCGCGCTCTTGCCGACATCAGCAACGCTCTTCCACGCCTCGGCGATTTTCTCAACGCTTTGCGCATAACGGATCACCGCGGCATCAGCCGAGTTCAGGTCGACGGCAATACCATACTGCTTCAGGGTCGACGCGACATCCTGTTCACCGGGGGTGCGGACTGCTTGGGCGATCCTGAAAGCCATGTCGTCGGCAAGCGTCAGGTGAGCCCGCTTTTCAGCGGCATCAGCAAGCGCCGCCGCGTTCTCACGGATTTTGAGCGCTTCTTCGCCATAGAGATCGATGCCGAGCCGGCGGATCTCCTGTTCGGCTTTGAGGGCGGCCATGGCGCGATCATGGGCGAGAGTGCTCTGGCCGATCAGGGCTATCTCGGCGCGCTGACTTTCGAGGCCGATGCCTTGGTCGAATATCGACTGCCGGGCCTTCTGGACCGCGGCCAGCTTGCCGTATTCCGCCGCGGCAGCCTTGATCTGCTCGATCTCGGCGCCGAAGTATTTCAGAACGTCGGCTTCACTTGTGATGCCGTTCTGGGCGGCTACCTCGCGGACCTGGGCGAGAAGGTCGAACTCCTTCCGCTGCGCCTCCGCAGCAGCCGTCGTCGCGCCGACCAGACTGATGTCGAGCTGCTGCGAAGCCAGAGTTTGGACAAGCGATCGGAGGCGAGTCTGCTGGGCGTCATCGAGGGTCTTTTCGGCCTGCGCCAGAGCGAGGGCTGCGGCCGTGGCCTCACGGTAACCGCGCACTTCGGGACGCTCGTTCCCATCGACCGGCTTTGCCTCTTCCGCTGCACGAGCGGCGGCGGCCCGCTCTGCGGGAGAGCGGGCATAAAGCTGGCGAAAGGCCACATCTCGATCCGAAGTGAGTTGGCGTAGACGTGCGACGTTGCCGGCGAGATACCTGGTGAGATTGTCACCCTCGTCGCCGCGGCCGACGGTGACACCCTGGATCGTTGAGACCGCGGCGCCAGTGCCGCGCAGCTTCTCCTCGAGCTCCGCTGCTTTATTTGCCGCAGCCTGGAGTTGGTCAGCAAATTCGTGGGCTTGCTTCGACAGCGCGGGGTCGACCCGCAGTTCACCAAGGCGCTTCTGCACATCGGTGGCGCCGATCTGACCGGCTTGGATTTCAGCCGCTAGCTTGGCGAAAGCAGCCGTGCCAGCCTGCCCGAGCCTCGCGAAATCAGCATTCGCCGGGTCTTGTGGACCAGTCGTCGTAGCGATCGTCATCTGCCGGCGAATGTTGCTCAGTCCTTCGATAAGGGACTTCTGCTCGTTCTCAGCCTGCTTAAAGGCATCGGCCGTCACAACCGACTGCGGGAGGAGCTTGGCTTGATCTTCGTAAGCCTTGGCAGCTTCTGCCGCATGTGGATAGGCGGCGGCGATTTCGTCGATGATTACCTTGTGGCTTTTTAGGACCTCCTCAACGCTCAAGGCTCGCTCGCGAACCAATGAGTAAAACGCGCCGGCGGCCAAGCCGACCGCCACGAACCCACCCGCCACAAGACCGAGCGGCCCCATGAAGCTAGCCACTGCGCCAGCGGCGGAGGTGGCTTCGCTCTTGATGGCCTTTAGTGATCCGCCGATACCACCTTCGCCCTGTTGCAGAAGCTGGAATACCTGTCCACCCTGCGAGGCCGCGATCTGGGACAGCGGCGCCCCTAGCAACGCCATGGTAATCACGTCGTTGCCCTGGAAGGACAGGTTTTGCCATTGGCCGGAAGACAGACGGTTGCGCCCGCCGGGCATCCCCGCGAAGGCTTCTGCGGAATCGCGCGCCGAATTGACGGGCCGGCCGATGCCCATACGAGCGTTTAGATCAGCGGCAAAATTCGATCCGATCTGCTGAGCGCGCAATTGCGCGATCTGGTCGATGCGATCGAGCTCCGCGTTGAAAACGGAAGCCGCATCTCGTGCCGACTTCAACGTTCCCGCCACCAGGCTCCTGTCGAGGTCGGCACCGAAGTTCTGGCCGATCTGCTGGGCCCGAAGGCCGGCCGTGGCCTCCATGCGAGACAATTCGGCATCAAACACCGAAGCGGACGATCGAGCTGCACCAGGCGAGATGTCGCGAACACCCAACACGGTATTGACCTGCCTTTGCGCCTGGTCGGCGGCCAAGCCTGCCCGGCCGGCTGCCGCCAGCCGCAGATATTCGTCGGCCTGGCGCCTCGCCGCGGCGGCCGCGGCATCATGCTGCAAGGTGACCGCCGACATCACCTTCGAGACCTCGGCGGCATCGACGCCGAGCAGCTTCATGGCGCGATCGGCAAGCATCGTCGCCTGCTCAACCTTCTGGGTCGCGCTGAACGCCGGATCGATCGAGGCCTTCAGCCGGTCCCACGCCTTCGCCGTCGTTCCGATAGAGCCCGCCGCGTTCAGCATAACGACGTTGCCGTTGCTGGTCGCGAGATCCATGGCGCGCTGGCGATCGATATACCGGTCGACAGCTGCTTGCGCCGACGCCATGGCGCCACGATATGTTGCGGAACCCGCTTCGGCGCCACGGGCGTCGATCGTCAGCTCAGTGACGACGACCTTCTCTGCTACAGCCACGGTCTCGCGCACCTCTGCCTATTGGTTGTCTTCCGGAGGCTTGGCCGACAGGTAAAGGTCGTCCACATCTTCAATGATCTCGATTTCCCAGGAATCGAGCCGACGGTTCGTCTGCCGCGTAAAGGCGTCGATATCTGGCCATTCGATCGGTGCGGCACCGGCCATCGTTGGCGCTTTTCGCCGCCGAAGCCGCCAGTAGATGTTCCATATGTACCGCAATGGGAGTGGAAACGGCGGGAGCTCGAGCTCGGCTTCGTATTCAGCGATCTTTTCCGGCTTGCGTGCTCGATCCAGCAAGCCGCTGATCCGCTTCCGATGCGAGACGCCATCTTCGTCAGGGGCATCTAGCGAAAAACGCCGCTCCGCGTGCTCGATCAGGGCTTCGCGGAGGTTTTGGTAAAAAGCTTGTCGGCGTTGAGCGCCTCGCTGACCTGGGTGAGAACGAAACCAAGCTCGGGCTTGATCAGCAAGTCCTCGGCCGTCTTGTCGGAGAAGGTATAGACCTCGCCGAACAGCTTGACGGGCGTGAAGTCGATGACACGGGCGATGATCCAGCCGACGTTCTCGCGCCGAGCCTGTTCCGGCGTGTTTTCTTCGGATTGATATTTCTTGCCGTTGACCTGGGCCTGCTCGATCAGCTTTTGCTTGTGCAGATTGCGGCGCGCCTGGTCATCGGCAAAGGCAACTGCCTTGGGGTTACCGGGGGCACAAAGTGTCCATTTCCAGCCGGTCGGCCTGCCATCTTGGGTGAGGATTGGCAGGACAGTGTTTTCGGTCGGGACGAATGACGTGATGTCGGCGATGTCGCCAGTTTCGATGTCGGTTTTCACGATTTTTTCCTTTGCCGGAAAGGGTGACGGCGGGACCGGCATCCCGCCGCCGTTGCACGTGCAATGTCGACCCGGTGACGGCCGGGATCTCTGGTCAGCTGGGAGCAGCAGCCTTGTCGACCACCTTGTCAGCCGCCTTCTGGGCTGCGACGCCAGCCTTTGCGGTCACATCAGCCGATACCGCTTCGGAGGTGTTCACCACGACCGTCACCGCCGCCTTCTTCGTCTCGCTGACCGCGATCGCCGGCAGGTCCTCGGCGCGATGCGGCCACTGGACGCTTAGCCCAGTCTCGCGAGCGGCGAGGATTGCGGTATGGAGCGCCACTGCCGCGTCGCGGACCGCCTGTTCTTTGGACTGCATGGAAACCTCCTTTTAGGTTGCGTTGGAAACCTGCAACTTGATCTGAGTGGCATCGAAGGCGCCGCCGCGGCTGTCGATACCAATCAGCGATGAAGGGACGGAGCGGGTAACGGTGCGCGCTCCGCCCTGCTTCGACAACGCGGACTTGTCGATCCCGCCGTAGGTGAAGTTTGGAATCGCCAGCGACATGAAGTCCGCCGGCGCGTTCTCATGCTCGGACGCGAGAAGGTGCAGCGACAGCTGGTTCTCCGCGATGAAGTCCGCAACGTCGAGGAGGTCTTTTCTCATCGCCGTCAGGTTCAGCGTCAGCATCTGTGTCCCAAGGAACACGTCAGGTGCGTACTTGCTCGGACCGGTAACGGATGGTGCGCTCGCCTGGAGGTCGATTGTCAGATCGAACGATGTGAGGTCGAGAATGTCGGTCGTTCCGACCCGGAGAACGGATTCCACCGCGGCCAAGGACAGAGCAGAAGGGTCTGCTGGGGCGGTGAAGAACGGTGCGTCAACGCCTTCCTTGGTCTCAAACTGGCCGGTGCCTGTCCATCCGAGTTCCGTAGTCAATACGCCGTCGGGCGACATTGCGATGCGGAGACGCGACCAGACACAATCGGTGAAGATCTCCGAGCCGTCGATGTCGTATTCGTGTTCCTCGATGGTGAAATACGTCTTCACTAGCCCGCCTGCGCCGGGATTGGTGAGAACCCGGCCTGGACGGGTGATTGTGAAGGCGTTGTCGGCGACGGCGTTGACGACGAGCGTCTCAGCCACCGTGATGGTGAGCGCGGTCAGGCCAGTGATACGAAAGTTCTTGCCGTTGTTAGCGGCATCGGGCAAGCCGGCCGCCCTGATGACGTCACCAACGCGCAGCCCTTGCGTGATCCAGGAGCCGGCGGCAGCCACGATGGTGTTGGCGCCGGTGGTAACGCTCGTCATCGTCGCCTGCGTGATGGCGAGGTCAGCGGCCGAGTAACCGGTCCTCATGATAGCGGCAAGGATCGGATCGGAGGCACCGATAGCGATGGTGCCGCTATATGTACCGGCTGTCTTCTGGGAACCGTGACGGCCCCTGATCTGCATGGCGTCACGACGGATAATCGGATCCTCGATCGCTGCCTTGGTGAGGCGTCCACCCTGGCCGCCGGCCTGGGGCAGGATAAGCGCGCCGGCGCCCGATGCCTGGACGCCCTTGCCGCTCTGGGCCTTGTAGGCGACGTAAGCATTCCAATTTTCTGAATAGCCCACGGGAGGCCTCCTTCGGTTTCAGAGATGTTGACGGGATCGGCCTTAGCCGCGGTGCCAGTAGGTGAAGTCGACGGACATCGTCACGCGGAACCAGTCGCCGTCGTCGTCCGAGGTGCCGCCATCGTCTACTGACGGGGCCAGTGTCCGGACGCAGTACCCGGGTGTTCCGTTGTAGAACTCAGCTGCCCGGAAGATCTCGCCAATCTGGTTGGCGTATTGATCAGCGCGTTCTTGCCCTTCGCCAACCGGAACGAAAACATGGACAAGAATGTTGCCGAAGTAGTGCCAGAGGTGGTTGCCCCTCTTGCCGGAGCCGGCGATCTCAGACCCGGTACTAAGGATTTCAAGAAGGGTCCAGGGCAGCAACACCGCATCGGCATCGACGGGGGGCCAGGCCGCGGTCCAGCCTTCCGGTTTATCCTTGTTCTGCATCACCACGGGCGTGGTGGTCCAGTTCGCTGTGAGCCGCTGCTGGATCGCGACTTTTGCGCCGGGATAGTCTGGCATCGTCAGCGCTCGGTGATCACGAGGACAGGAAACCGGACATCCGATCTATTATGTGCGCCTGGCCTCAGGCGTCGCTCGATATTTCCAGTTGCGGCGCGACGGCGTGTCGCAGTCAGTTCCTGGTTGATGTTGTACCCACCGACGATCGCACGGTAGGTGAATTTGACATCCACCATATTGCCGTATCGGGCCATGATCTTGCGACGCGCCCGCTGATAGACAAGATCGGTGCCTGGTACCCGCATCTTCATTTTCCCGACCTCGATCTTGCGCGCGTACGGTACAGGATTGGTGATCGAGATCTCGAGGCCAGGACGCCAGCCCTTGAGGTTCGGGTAGGGGACACCATTGATGAAGAGCATATGGCTGTTGCGATACTCGCCGGACAGCACGGGCGAGAGATCGAAGAGCGTTTCCATCGCGAATTGAACGACCTGCTCGACACGAGGGTATCGGTAGACGATGACGCCCGTCGGCTTTACCGATTCTTCCGGAGCGCCCATCGCGCCATCGACGATGCGCACGAACGAGCTCGGAACCGGATCAGCGGTCATGATCTTGGCATGCTCACGCTTCGCCGTGGCGACCAGGACGCGATGCGTTTCTGCAAGCGTTCCTTGCAGGGCGACGCGGAACATCTCCGCTATCGACTGGAGCCTGGCCATCAGCCACGCACCTGCAGTTCAATCCTGACCAGCACGCCGCCTGACATGATGGGGTTGGGGACGATGATGCGGCGCGGACTGCCGTCGACCACGACGAAACCGTTCGCCGGCGGAACGCCGAAGGCGTCAAGGCCGGTTGGCGAAAGGATGATCTTGCTGTCCCCGGCCGTGATGATGCCGGCGATCTCATCAGGCTTGTAGAACCGGACCTTTGCTCGGACGGTGACCTGGCCTACCGCGGTATTGGTCTTCCGAAGCTTCACGTCCTGGCCGCGCCTCGCCAAGGCGTCGTCCAGCCTGGCAATCATCCCCGCCGGGGCGTCGGTGAAATCGACCATCAGGCGATGCTCACATTGATATAGCGGGCAAGCTTGGCCGCAATATCATCCGGAACGGGACCAGATGAAGTGCCGGGTACAGCTCCGACCCATCGGTCGATGCGGACCGTTTCCACGTCAGGGATTTCGACCTGCCGTCCCTTCTCGAGCGGATCTGTTGCCGCTGAGGACAATCGTAGCCGCGCCAGGTCCATTGCCGCGCCGACGAGGTCGGCGGGCACAGTTTCAAACCCAGCGGTATACTCGATGACTGCGTCGCCTCGACGCCACGGGAACTCGCAAGTGCCTGAGATCCTGTAGAGCAGCCCGGACTCAGCGTCGAGGATGGTGTCAGTGTCGACGAGTGCCGTGCCGGCCTCGGTGACCAGCGTCAAATCAGAGATGAAGCGTCGAGCAAGAAATAAGAGGTCATCGCAGCCGCGCTGCCTGAAAACCTCGAGGACCCCTTCGCTGCGTAACGTGGGAACATGGACGCCGTCACCACGGATCTGACACGCCGTCGCGATATCGGCGGAGACGCGGGCACCGAGATCGGTCAGTTCTGTATCGCGGCTGGCGTCGCCGGGGAGGAGACCTGCGGCAGCGCGCAGCTGCTCGATCGTCAGCAAGGAAGGGTCGGCCGCAGGCGTTACCACGGTGAAAACTGAACGCATGCGGCCGCTCCGGGTATCTTATATCAGGCCGACTTGCCGGCGTTGATCGCCTCGATGATATCGGCCTTCGTTTTGGCGGCGCTGATGTCGACGCCGCGATCGGCTGCTACCTTCTCGAGCTCGGCCCTGGTCATGCTGTCGAGATCGTCGGCCTTGGCTCCTTCGCCAGACGGAGCCTGTCGGGATGGCAGGGGATCCCCGAACTGATTGGTCGCCTTGTTCTCGCCCGCGGCGACCGCTGCCGCTTCTTTAACGGCCTGCTGTTGTTCCACCGCAGCAGCAGCTGATGGCGGCGTCGCCTCGCCAGGCTTCGAAAGCGGCTGCTCGGTGACCCCGGCGTTGGGATTGATACCCATGACCGGAGCAGCACCTTCCATCTCGGCAAGCATCTGCTGCTTGGCCGCGAAGACGAGACGCGCGTGCACCAAGTTGCCACTATACGGCGTGCCGGAGCGGGCAATGATATCCTTGAGGTCCTGGTCGGAAGCCGCGGCGAGGCGACGATCCATTGCCTCGATGATGCTGCGGTTCAGCGCTTCCTCGGGTGGCAACGTCTGCGTTTTACCGGCTTCGATGTAGCCGGCGTCGACCAGACCATTGAATGCGCCATCGGTGACGATCTGGCCCTCCGGGGGGAATGGCTGTCCAACAGCCAAGTGCTGCACATTGATCCCGTCAAATGCAAACGGGAATGCCTTGATGACCTTGCCGTCCATGGCGGTCGATCCTTCTGTACGGTGCTGCGGGAGCCGGCGCCGAGGCGCCGGCCGGTTCATTCAAACCCCTCAAGATCGATGAGTTATGCCGGCGGATTGGCCGCCGGAGTCAGGTTGAGCATGCCGTTGATCCAGGCGCCGGCGGCGAAGATGTTGCCGGTATTGGCGGCGGGCGTCAGGGTGACGCGCTGATACTGCTTGCCGCCCGTATAGCCGATCTTGAACACCTTATCGTCACTGGAAAACAGCGGTGTAGCCAGCAATTCGGTGCCGTTCAGCATGTCGTCCGGAACCGCGACGGCGTCGGACAGATTGGCGGCATCGCCATGCTCCATCAGGAACGTAAAGGTGGCATCGACGTCGGCGATGGCACCCATCAGCAGTAGGAACGCGACCGATTCGGCGCCAAGTCGGTTATTGATCTGCGAAACAATCGCAGTGTTGTCGGCGACCGCGGCAGCCGGCGAAATGCCGCGCTTCGGGTCGATGTGAGAGATGATGTCCCGCACGGGAACCTCCTGTTCTGGTTTGCCGGCGCGCATGGCGCGATCCGGATCCGATGTTGAGATGGCGAGGCGCGGTCATCGCCGCGCCTCGGATGGATCAATCAGAAGATCAGGCGCTGACGACCTGCAGCGCGTATGCCTCGAAATCGACGACGTCGCCGCCGACACGCTGGCGCGTGTAGAATTCGACGAACGGCTTCGAGGAGTAGGGGTCGCGCAAGACCCGGATGCCGAGGCGATCTACCACGGTGTAACCGGCACGGAAGTCGCCGAAGGCCACCGGCAATGCGCCGGCACCAACGGTGGGCATGTCGTCAGCCCGGCGGACGTTGTAGCCGAGCAGCACCGAAGGCTTGCCGGCTTCGAGGCCGGGACGCCACATGTACTGCCCGTTGAGGTCCTTGAAGAGCATCACGGAACCGACCGTGCCGCGCTTCATCAGCCAATTGGCATTCGCGAGATACTTATCCTTGATGGAAAAGGTCATGGTGACCAGGCCATCCGCGGTGAGGAGGGTCGCATTTCCCGAGGCCACCTGCAAAATGGTACCGCGAACGCCGGCAGCACCCGAAGGATAGGTGAGGATGCCACGAGGCTTCTTGATGCCATTGCCCGAGATGAAGGCGAGGGCGCGCATGCGAGCGAACTTCTCCCCGACCTTGCCAGCCAGCCAGGCCTCGACGTCGATGCCGGCGTCTTCGAGCAGCTGTTGGGTCGCTTTCGGCTTGGCGTAGATTTCGTGCACTGGAATGCGCTGAACGCCGACCTGGGGAGTGCTGGTCTCCGGCCTGGCTTCGGTCTCGCCAACCCAGCCGGCGCCAGCCTCGTCGGTGTCGACCGCGATTTCGAGAGCGTCGGTCGAAACGTTCTCGTGGTAGGCGAGCTCGTCGAGCGGACTGGTTTCATAGACCTTGGTGATGATTCTGGCCGACGTCTGCGTCGGAACCAGAGATCCGCCGTCGGGGTCGCTTCCGACCATCATCGCCTTCTGCTCGTCGGGCGACAGCTGGTTGATTTCGCGGCGCAGCGACATCGCGAACGCGGCCTGGTAGGCCTTGTACTCGTCGAGATTGACGCTCTCGGGGCTGAGAACGGTGTTGGTCTTCAGCTCGCCACGGCGAGACATGGCGACGCGTTTGAAGTCGATCGCGTGCTTCAGGAGATTGTCCTGCTCGCCGATGCCGGCGCCAGGACGGCCAAGCTTCTTTTCGATCGCGATGATGGCGTCGGCCTCTTTCTGGGCCTTCTCCATCATCTCCTTGACCTTGGCTTCGATCGCGGTGTGCTTCTCTTCGACGCCGCGGCTGAGATTCTCAAGGTCTTTCTTGAGCTGGGTACCCGCAGCGGCGTCACTGCCGGCCTTTTCGGCCAGCTCGCGGACCGCCTTAAGGTCCTTTTCCATCGAGGTCTTCAGTGTGCCGACGTCGTCGCCAAACTTCTTCACCTCGCGCTGGACATCTTCCAGCACGTCCTTCAGTTCGGGCATTGTGCCCTCCTTATGCTTGGTTGGGGGAAATCAGCTTGCGCGTGGACCGAAGTCCTTCCAGCAAGCCAGTTACGTCCAGATCGCCCCCAGCCTCTCGCCGTGCGATCTTGGTCAGACGGCCGACGAAATCGCGGGCCGTGTTCTTCGTCCATCGCGGTCCGCCTGCCTCGCGCAAGAAGTCCTCGAAGTCCGAAAGGGTGTTCAAAGCGTCGATCTGGGCAGACTTCACCGCGCCAACGGTCGCCTTGTCATTTGATGGGAAGGTAACGACACTGAGCTCGACGAGGTCAATTTCGTGCAGCGTCCGTGACGGATCGGTCGGCTTCGTGCCGACTGTATATTTCTTAGCGCGGTAGCCGATGGAGAGGCCGTCCAGCGAGCCCGCCTTCATGCCCTCATAGATCAGCTGGCCACGATCGGTGCCGAGCGCGAAGAGCTGGCCCTCGACCTTCAGCCCCTTGGAGTTTTCCTCCATGGACTTCCATTTGCCAATCGGCAGCATGTCGTCGACGGGGCCGAAAAAACCGCCGTGCTGCAGCAGCATCGGTGGCAGCTTGCCCTTGGCTTCCCATGCTCGCAGGGACTCCTTGAAGGCGCCTTTCTCGATGACGTCTCCATGGCTGTCGACGTTCCCAAAGATGGAACCGTAGCCGGAGAATGTGCCGTCCTGGGCGCCATTGGCGAATTTGACCTCGCAGAGATCGGAGGTGAAATGCTCCATATTCATTCTCCAGTGGGAGCCGGTGCGCCCGGCTTGGGGTCTGGCGTCCGTGGGCGACCGTCAGGTCCGATTGGTGCCGTGTTGATGCCGACGTAGAGGTTGTCGCCTCCGTCGACGGGCGGAAGCTCGTCAAAGGCGCGGACCTCATTCGGGGTCAGCCAGCCAGGGTTGCCGCCGCCGCCGAGCGCGATCTTGTTGTATTCGCCCTTGTCTTTCAGGACCGGACTGATGAAATCCCCGTCGACGAAGCCGGTGTAGAAGCCCTTTTTCCGCTCATCCTTTGATAGGAGATGCAGATCGCCAGAGCCGCCGAACCGACGATGAATCGGACGCACCGTATGTGTGAGATGCGCATTGAACATCTGCTCGGCAGACGCGAACGTGGCGTTCTTGTCGCCGGAGAATCCGATCATGATCGGCATCGTGCGAAGCACTTCGCAGATTCGCTCGACCTGGAATTTCCTGGTCTCGATGTGCTGGCTGTCGACGCCAGTCATCTGCATCGGAACAAAGTTGGCGTTCCGATCGACGACCATCAGCCGGCCGGTGTTGTTGGCGCCGCCGAAGTTACGACGGACCCATGCCGCGAGCCGTATCAGCCCGGCCTCGTTCATCGCCCCTTCGACCGAAAGCATACCGCTCGGCCGGACGCCGTTCCGGTGGAAGGCGGCGTGACTTTCTTCGGTCGCGAGCGCGAGACCAATCGCTTCGGCGGCAAGACGGACGACGTCCAGGCCGTCAATCGTATCCCAGGATGGCCCCTTCACCTCCCAGATCTTGTCCCCGGAGACGGTTTCCGTGGTGCCGTCGAGACCATAGAGCGTATAAACACGGGAGTAGTCTGAATTCACGCGCTTGGTAACGCGGTTGGGATCGAGCAGGATCATTTCGACGATCTCGCCCCGCACGATATTCTTGAAGGCGTATGAGCGGCCGGCGAGATCGACATGGAAACTCTGCGTTTCCCGGAATTCCAGGCTCGTCATCCATTCGTTCGGTGCGGTCGCCAGCAGATCGTAGAGTGGATGGTCGCGGGCCTCGCGGCGCCCCACGACCATACGCCCGTTTTTGGTGGTTTCCGTTCGCTGATAAAGCTTCCATGGCACTGTGGCGTGACCGTCGGCGCGAACTCGGCAGCACGCCAAGACGGTCGTGTTCGACAGCGAGGACTTCCAGTTTACCGAGACGCCGGATTTCGACGACCGGAGGCCACCGAAGAAATCTGCCCACATCTCGTCGACCAGACCGTATCGACTTCCTCCCTGGTCCTTTCGCTCTCCGCCGGCGAGCGCGCCGAAAAGGCCGCGCATCAAGCATCACCTCGTACGGGAGACGCGCGGCGAGCGAGCAGCAGAGCGGCACCAGTCAGCATGATGCCGCCGGCGATGTAGGCGGCTGGGACGTAAATCTGCCAGATGCCATAGACGATCGATCCCGCACCAGCGATGCCGACGAGATCACGCAGCAGTGTCGGAACCGCGGCGATCGCCACGGCTACACCGCGGCCAGCACCGCGCGCGGCGGCCGAGACAAAACGCATCTGCTGCTCCAGCGGTCAGTAAACGTGGGAAACTGCGTCGGCCCTGGCTTCCGCCAACGCGTTCGCTTCGGCTCGGGCAACCTCGGCTTCGATCTTCGCCTCGAGCGCGTCCAGATCGTCGGTGTCCCAGCCAGAGGCGCCGGAGGCGATCGGGTTCAACCCCATCAGGACTTGCGCGTGCAGCCCAGCCATCAGCGGATCAATCTTCGCGGACCCGCTGACCTGCTTGTCGATCGAGATCGCGTTGCCCCGCGGAACGATCTTGGCGTTACCGACCGCGAAATCCATGAGCTCGAGGCCGGAATGGACCAGTTGCCCGCCGGCGAGATCTCGTTCCATGTCCTTGATGGCGCCGTTGAGCTTCCAGCCTTGCGAGATGCCGACGATCCGCTCCTTGGCGATGCCACGTTCTTCGCTTGTCAGCGCCTTGGTGATGGCGGCGACGCCGAAGGAGTCGACGCCGATCGCATTCTCGGCCGCGAGCAGTCCGGAGGCTTCGACCTCCATCACAATGTCGGCGAGCTGGTAGACGTCGTCGCCGGGCAGCTTGACGAACGTCAGCTGCTTCAGATCCGCGAATTGGTCGAGGCGGGTAGCGATCTCGGTGCGCCGCTTCTTGACGATTTCATGAGCCCAGGCATGTGACCACAACAGATTCTTGCGGGTTATCTTGCATCTGCCCATCACGGCGAGGCCGAGAAGGTCGTCGAGGCCACCGCCGTCGATGCCAATCACGATCACATCAGACCGCCGAATGACCTCCTGGAGCGTCAATCGCTTGTTCGTCGCCGCTGGCCAGAACTGAGCACCCGCCCAGTTTGCGTCCTTCAGGCCGAGACCGGCCTCGATGTTGAAATGCTTGGAGACGAAAAGACTGAGCGTCTCGGTGCTCTCGATCTCCGCCTGCTTCAGCTTGGTCGAGAGCCATAATTCGTCGACTGATTTGCCAAGGCTTGGGTTCGGTATGTACCAGGTCTTCGGGTCGCGCCAAGGCTGCGCCTTCTTCATCTCCTCCGGATACTCATAAATGAGAGCAAGCGAAGTGGGATCGTCGATCGTGCCGTCGCGAACACCGCGGAAATAGCGCAGTTTCTGCAAGAACACGCCTGTCGGTGGCTCGTCGCTCTGTGTCGTCGCGTAGATGACGAAACCTTCGTTTCGGGAAGCCTGAGACCCCGTCGCCTCCGACAATATGTTGGCCGCCGACGCCTTCTTGCCGAAGAGCCAGAGCTCATCGATGAAGACCACGGTCGCCTTCTGACCGCCGACAACATCGGCATCAGCTGATTTAACCGCAAGGATCGAATCATCGAGGCGGTTGATGATCTCTCGCGTCGTGGTCGACGGTTTGAACCGCTTGTAGAGCGCGTTGTCCTCCGTCACCATTCCATAGGCGGGCTCGAAGCTGTTGTCGGCCACGTCTTTCGTCGGCGCGAGGATGAGAAACTCGCCCATCGCGCGCTCGTTCAGGATGAGCGCTGTCAGCATGATGCCGGCGGCGATCGTCGATTTCCCGTTCTTCTTCGAGATCAGCACGAAGATTTCCCGGACGAGCTGGCGTCTTGCCACGGGATCGAAACACCCGAACACCGCCCAGACCAGGTCGAAGATCCATTCCGGCGAGCATTCGCCGAGCGTCGGCTTCCCCGGGATATCGACGACCTTCAACCGCTTGAAGATGCGCAGCGCCTTATCGGCGCGCTCTCTGTTGATCGGCAGGCCATCGGGCAGCAGGCTCTCGCCCGCGACGATGCGCGCCTCCCAGTCGGGGCGCGCAGTTGACCACTTCATTAGTTCGGTTTCGTGCCCGGGATCGGTGCGAGATCCTCGCCCCATTCGGAGTTGGTGCCGGCCGTAAACGCCTCCTCGCGCTGGGTCTCCTTCTTGCCGGGCTTAGCGACCCGGGCAGATAGCTGTTGCGGCGCTGCGCCGGCTTGTTCCTGCCGCGTCTCGAAGTCGGCCGCAGCGCCGGAGATCCTCGTCATCTCCTCGAGCCGCTTGATCAGTGTGGCGTTGCCCTTCTTGGCGCCGTCGTACATCAGCTTCAGGATCTCACGGCGCTTCTTGGCGTATCCGTTCTTCAACTCGTCGGCGAAATGAGCGCGGAGAGTGTTGTCCTGGATGCCGATCGCACGCGCGATTGTGTCATGGCTGTCGCCACAGGCAACCATTTGCTCGACGGTGCGCTTCATCGTTGCTGTCGGCCTGAAGGCGGGACGGCCTGGTCGGCGGGCGGGCTTCGTCATCAGGTTTGTAACGCCTAGTTTTTGCACCGATTTCGACGGTTCGGCTGAAATTCCGAGGTGGTGAAAAAATTTCGTGAACCTGAGCCCCGAGCGGTTGCGGCCCCCAAAGGCCGCAGAGATCGATGCCCCCCCCGGTTCAGGTCGGTCGCGCCATCCTTGCGGCGCGTGCCCTGATGCCCTTGAGGGTGTTGTGCTGGACGCATAGGCACTGCCCATTGGCGACGTCGAGGGCGGCACCACCATCCTTGCGCTCGACGATGTGGTCAGCGATGAGCCTGTCATGTGGTGCTGCTTTGATGCAGCGTCTGCCGTTCTCAACCCATTCGCATCTGAAGGCGGCGCGCTGCAGTACCTGGGTGCGCCATGCCCGATGCTCTGGTGTCAGTAGTTCTGGATCGGCCTTCTTGGGTGCCGGCATGGCGGTACGCAGATCGACCTGTCTGAGCTGAGGTCCGATCTGCTTTGCCATTGAGGTGCTGACCTTGGTGACGTCTGTCCCACAGACGACATGAGCTCGCGCAAGCGAGCGCTCTCTTCTTCCACGGTTCTTGATGTAGAGCCTACCTTGAGAACGTAGAGCGCTACGATGGCGGTTTCGGCCTGACGGCCGACCGCAACGTGTCTACCAATCAGAACTTGGCGTCTACGCGAGGGGAGGGAGCCGCGAGAAGATGCATGTTTTCAGCGGGTTGTGGGAAATCACGAATTGTATCGTGTCAGGTCTGTCCCGCGGGGACATAGAGCCTGCGGGCATTTGAACATACCAGCGTCCCGCTCTGTCCCCGTAACCGGTCCCGCTATTGCCAGCGATTTCGCTTGACCTATATCGACCGACTCGCCGCAGATGATAGAACCATTCAAGGGAGGACAGCATGGCAGACGATAAATCGAAGCGAGGTCCCGCGGATCGTAGCCGGATCTCCGCCGACGAGCCTTATGAGGTAGACTACTTCGCGAAAAAGCATGGGATCACCCAAGGTCAGGCGAGGGAGATTATCAAGAAGCATGGCCCATCTCGCATGAAATGCGATGTCGCCGCGACAGCCCTGAAGAGATGATCTGAGGAGTCAAGTTCCTGTCGCTGATTGGGTAGCACTCTTTCGCCGACGCAGCTTGTTCTGCTTTTCGAGGCGTTTCCGTAGCGCTTCGATCTCGGTCGGTGTCGGGTAGCGTGGCTTCGATCCGGGCTCCATGAACCCGACGATCCCTTCGTTTTTGTCTTTGGCAGAAGTCTCGGAAGATACCGTTTGTGATGCGGGTTCTGGCTCGATTTCGGCAACGTCGTCAACGGCTTGCTCGAAGCAGGGAACTTTGCGTTGCTCAAGTTGGTCCGCAATAGCTTGGCAAATCCGGGTTATCGTCCAGCGCAGCGTCCGGGATTTGATGCCTTCCCTTGAGGCGAAATCGTCCAGGAACTTGCCTTTGCGGGTCTTCGTCCAGGCCCAAGCGTAGAGGAGACGCCGATCCGACTCGGATTGCAACGCGTTTATCCACGCCCAAGTCTCCATCATTCTGGTCAGCGCGCCCGGGGAAGGGCGGATCCTGATCTTCATGGCTCTGGGATAATGCGGAATGTATTCGGGCCAGGCCGAGCCGGCGGAACCACCAACATTCGGCGTCAGCATTAGTGTCTCCGCGGCTTCAATGACACGGTATTCGACAGCTTTGGCGGTCCAACTCATCGGAAAAGCGACACCAGGCTGAGGATCAGGCCGAGACCTCCCAGTAGCACCGACCAAAATGCAAGCCATGCCGGCACGTGAATGGCTGGGTCTCCATGGTGCAAATACCACCAGAGTTTCCCTTTCAGGCCGACCCGGTCGATCCGCAGTTTGACGGAATCGCCCTCGCGCACGCCGAGCGTTTCTCTCTGGTCAAAGTCCAACCGAATATCCGCTGGGGAAAGGCGATGCCCTAGTGCGACGGCAAGGAACGGCCGGCCGGTTTCCGGCGTGACCTTTACGACCTCAAACCGTTCAGCTCCGCCCCGCCGGGAATGATGGACCCGAATTCGTCCCGTCCACGCATCTCCTTCCAACGCTTCATGGACAATGTAAGAATTCAATTCTGATGTCATGCCGCCCTCCTGTCGTCACGCTGAACCATATCACCGGCCAGCCTCACCGCCAGCAGCACCCGCATAACGTGAGCCAACGGGAGGCCGACAGCGAGCACCTTGGCCTGGTGCCGGATCTCGGCGAGGCTGATCCGGTCGAACTCGTCGAACAGCCTTCCACCTCTGGCCTCGATTGCCGGATTGGCGAGGAGGGCGGAGACCGCCTGGATGGTCTCGCTATAGAGCTCGGCGGCGTTGCCATAGGTTTCCACGATAAGCCGCAAGGTGAGGGCGAGATGCGCCTCACCATGCCGCTGCCCGATCTTCTTCAGCGTCTTCTTGGCGAAACACTCCCTCGGCCGGCGTTGCCGCCAGGCGTGGCTATCCGGATCAGCGAGGCGGACCCCACATTGTTCGGCGACTCGCCAGATGTCAGTTCGATGGTGTTTCATCGCCGGCGGACCTCCACCGGGACGACGCGGCCATCGACGACGACACCACCGAGCGTTTCGATCTGCAGCGCGATCTCGGCGGCGGCGCGGACCTCATGGAAGCTCCGGGCACCGAGGATGTCCTCGTCTGCCGGCTCCGCGGGCTTGAAGTGCAGCGCGAGCTCGGCCGCCTTGACAGCCGCCGTTGCTGAAGCGAACCGTTCAGGTCGTCCATCGGCACCATCAAGCAGGACGTCCGGGACACCATCACTGCGATATGCGGCGCAGTAATATGACCCGAAACTGATGGCTTCGATGCGTGTTCCCGTCATTTCTGCACCGCCGGCTTGCGGGACATTGGAGGGACACTTAGACGATGCGGCGGGACCATTTCCGCTACTGAAGGGACAAACACGATATGTATGCCGTTGGCGGCGACGAGATCAGCAATCTCGCTCAAAGGCTTACTGTGCAAGGCGTAGCGTATTGTAATTGCCTCTCGGTACCAGCGCACCTGCGGGGACATCATGACGATGTCCCCCGGGACCGCGAGAGGACTTCGAGATATCGCGCCTTCAGTGCTCCGTGGCTCGTTTTTGGCTGAGGTCCCGGCTTTGGCGGTCGCGCCAGAAGGGCTCGGCACTCACTCGCTGCGTCGCCCGGGGCGATATCGAACCACTCACCCTGCAGGCGGCGCTCCCGCAAGCATGAATGGATTCTGCTTTCCGCTACCTGGATGCCGCCAAAAGACACGAAGACGGTGTCGTAGACGAACAACAGCGAAGGATTGCCGCACTGGAGGCCAGATAGCCTCTGTTCCAGCCGCATGGTCTTGCCGATCTTGACCGGACCAGCATCGCACCACGCGACCATGTAGATGACGCCGTCACCGGATGACGCCAAAGCCTGATCGAGCGTCCTGATCTGATTGAGGGTGTAGCGGCTCAAAACTGGATATCTCCATCGATGACCTCAGCCATGCCGTCGCTGATGGGCTCCGGCCGCGACAGCTGACTGAAATCCATATCGCTATCACGCTTGAATCCCGGCACCGGCCTGCCAGTGAGCCAGACGTATGGTTCGGCGCGCCCGATCCACTTCGCACCGAAGAAGCGTTCGCCGGCGCGTTGCAGCGCCTTCTTGATCCGCTCCTGCTTTTTCTTCGGATCCTCGTCATCCTGCATCGATAGTGCGGCGTACTCCTGACGCCAGTGACCCATGCGGACGACGGTCTTGATGCTCCTCGGCAGCTTGAGCATGTCCGGCGTGGCCTCACCGTGCCGTTCCAACGCATTGATCAGCGCCTGCATGGCAATGGCCTGCTGATCGCTAAGGCGCTTGTCGTCGGTCACTTCAGGCCCCTGGCCGCCCGGCGGGGCGCAGACCACTGACGTCAACGGCTTCCCATTCGGCCGGGTACCGAGCTTGACCTGCTTCAGGATGAAGTCCCAGCCATGCCCACGCTCGCCATCCTTGTTCTTCTGAATTGTCGCCCGGTGGATCTGGCGGACCAGCTGGGTGCCGTCTTCCCGGAAGGCGACATCGAGACGAGGCGTGATCTCGAGCTCGATTGCGTTGTCGACGTTGGCGAACAAGCTGGAGTGACCACGGGGGTTGTTGCCGTTCCTCGGCTTGTGATGGACCATCAGCACGGTGCACCTGCATTCGTCGCGGATCCGCTCCAGGTTGGTCAGAACAACGGACATATCGGTGGAGGCGTTTTCGTTGGCGCCGGGCGTCGCTGTCGCCAGAGTATCGATGACGACGAGCTCGAGCGGTACTGTGAAGGTCTCCGCCCAGGCCTTGATCTCGGCGATGAGAGCATCAGTGCCGCGCGAGGTTTCGACATCCTGCTCGCCGGGTTTCGCGAAGAGATCGACGCGCGCCGGCAGCAAGACGAAATCGACGCGCTCGCCGGGCTCCATGTAGGTCTGGCGATAGGCGCGAAGACGAAGCTTGACGCCGATACCGCCTTCTCCGGCCTGGTAGATGACGCCGCCCTTCCGGACCTCCTTGCCATTGAACGGGACACCCCGATCGACGGCCATCGCCATGTCGATGGCCTCGAAGCTCTTTCCCGATCCGGATTCGCCATAGATCACGGCGACCTCATGTCGGGTCAGGATATCCTCGATCAGGTATTCGTGCTCCTGGCCGGTTTCGTCGAGGCGATCCCAGGTGACGGCGCCGAAGCGTGACTTCGGTGGCTCCTTCGACCATGGTTTCGCATGCTGGTCGACGAGGTCGAACAGATCGGAGGCGTCACCACCGGCTTGAACCCAATCCCAGATGTCGCCCTTTTCGGGCACCTCAGGCCAGAACAGCCGGATATCGAGCATCATGACCGAGGCCGCGACATCCTTCATCCTGGAGCCGACGAGTTGCATGTGGATGCGGCCGGCGTCATCGTTGTCGGGGATTTGGATGATATGGGCGCCGCGCAGCGACTCGGCGTGGTAGGGCGTCCATTTCTTCGCACCGCCGGCGTTGCAGGTCGCCGCGATCCCAGCCTGCCAGAGCGCATCGGCCTTCTTCTCGCCCTCGACGAGATAGATCGCCTGACCCATGGAAATGGCTTCCGCGACCTCAGGCCAGCGATAGAGCGGCAGATGTTCGATGCCGTCGAAGGTGCGCCGCTCCTTCATCCCCCATTTGTCGAAGGTCTTCGGATCGTATCGGGTCCAGTTATGACCGGGGCCCTTGCGCATGTATTCCTGATCGAGGAGACCGTTGATCCAGACGTCCTTTTCCTCGGCGAAGCGGCGGCGCTGCGCGAAGGTTTTGTCGATCTTGCCGTGCTTGTTCAGACGCCAAGAGCCATCCGGTTGCTTGTATTGCATCCGGACCACCTGGAAGACGAGGTTACCGTCGATGTCGAGATAGTCGTAGGCGGCAACGATCTCCTTCCTTCCGGGTCCCGCGTTCTGGTTTGAGCCCGCGGCGGCACGATTATCAGGGATGTCGAACCCGTTGTCGCGAAGCCACTTGACGGCGCCGCCGGGATCTCCGGCTTTCCCTTCGCGCTGGATCAGCCAGAGCGTGCCGCCGCCTTGATCGTTCTGATGATCAAAGGCTGTGTTCTTTTCGAGGTCGATGGAAAGCGATCCGTTCGTCCCGTACCGGAGGTCGTTGCCCTTGCTGTGGTGCGGGTTCGGATCGCCCAGCAACAGCTTGGCGACCTCAGGCATCAGCATTCCGAAATCAAAGTCTGACATGCTAGGCGGCGACCTCCGCGCCCGGCTTCCATTTGTTGAAGTCGGCCTCGATCTGGGCCCAGTTCGTTGGGTGTTGCGCCTTCAGGTCAGGGGTGTATTTGCCGGATACGAACTGACCGCGTTCGATGCCACGCTCCAGCCAGTCTCGCGTCCATCTGCTCGGATCGATCTTGACGTGCTTGAAATCCGCCTTGGTGACGAAGCCTTGGCGCTCCATGATGATGAGCAGCTTGATCGCCTGTATTTTCCAGTTCGTGAGGCTAACCGGCGCGGAGTGACCGGCACCGACATCGGGGATGTATTCCGGCAGGGTGCAGCGCACGCCGGGGCAACGGTCATACCAGTCGTGCTCGCGGCCGCTCCAATACATGCGAGAGTCAAGGGTTGGCAGATCAGGCCTGAACGCCGGCGATCGCCAGCCATAGCGCTTCTCGGTGTCGTCGTCTGGATGCGTTACGGTGATGATGGTGATGCCGAGCATGGCGCAGATCTCGGACATATGCTTTTGGACGTGCCCCGCCGGCACCAACGCGGCACGGAAGTCGGGTCCCTCGGCCAGGGGATCGTGGCCCCATTCTTTCGATGCCTGGACGACGACCTCGGCGTTGAGTCTCAGCTTCGCTTCAACACCGATCTGGAGGCCATCCTCACGCGCGAGCAAGATGTCGAAACCGGCGGTCTCGTTGTAAGCGGTCCAGCCTGTGGGCAGCGCCGCAACGAAGGCGGCGCAGAGTTCCGCCTCGGTTTTGAAAAAGGCTCCCTTGGTCATCTGCGTTCAACCACCACCGGTTTCTTGCCGTGACCGGGGAATATCTTGCCGAAGCGCTTTTCCGCCTCGGTGCGCGCGATTGAGGCTTTGTCACCACTGCCGACGATGTCGCCCTGCAGGTGGGCGAGCAGCGCGCGCCAGGCGGCAACCTCGGCGGCATCGGCGGTATCGTAGAGTTGAGCGACACCGTTGACCTGGACGGGCTCCCATTCGGACCGATGGACCTTGCGGAACTGGCCTTCAAAGCCGCCCCGGGTTGGGATTGACCGTGCGTTGACGCCGTTCATGCCGATACCTCCGTTTTTGACGAAGGTGAGCTTGTCGCCGTTTTCACCGTGTTACGTTTTACGGCCTGCGGACGGTATGTTATCCCTCCTGCATGGGGCGAAGCGCTTGGACGATCATCTTCTACGCATACTGCGTTGTGCTGGCGGCAGTTATCCTGCTGCCTACCTATACTGACGCCCTCGATTACTGCCCAAAGGAAGAAGATGGAGTTATGTGCGTCCGGGAATGGTTCGGCACTGCGAGCGGCTATTTCGCCACAATAGTCGCGGCCATCACGATCACTTACCTCTACCAGCAAAACAATGAACTGAAGAAACAGACGCAATTCACCATCGGTGACGCGAGCGCCACCTTGGATGTCGTTCCGCACCACAAGACTGATGACGAGATCGTGGTGAGGATAGTGAATTGGAATAGGCGGAGTTTGCTTCTTCGACGGGTTGAGATTATCGGCATGGACTGCGCGACTTTTGTTTTGAAAGCTGAAGTCGATGACGTGTTGATACCGGATGTCCTCTCCCCGAATTTTGAACCACCTATCGACGTCAATGGTTGGGAAGACCGCAACGACAAGCCACATGTGGCGAAGCTTCGTGTTTTTGCCATGGATCCCACCGGCAGCGTCCGCGTGAGGGACTGGCCAGCCGGGACGAGAGTGGCTGTCACGGCGCAGGTAGTCGGCGACAGGCATGACAAGAAGATTCTCACTGGTGATGTGATGCCAGAGGGATGAACTCACGAGCCAACCCTCCACGTCCCGCCGTAGTCGACCAGGAAGCCGCGCATCAGGCTTTCGGGCGCGACGTATACAGGCGGCTGCGTCCGGCCGGAGAGAATGCTGATGAAGATGCGCTTGGTCCGGACGACCTCGGCGAGCTCGGCCTCATCTAACTCCCAGCACGAAACAGAGCAGTGCCCGTTCGTGAAAGTGTGCATCTCCCCAACGTTTTCCGCGCCCTCAGGGGCGCGGAAAGTCATGTTGCATCCTAGGAACTCGACTGGCACTGGCATGTGATCAGGCGTCCTCGAATTCGTCTTCTTCCTCGTCGACCTCGTCGAAGTCGGGATCGTGCTCGGCTGGATCGTGGTCGCCGATCTCTGGTACCTTGCCAGGTCCGGAGTAGGTCGGAGCTCGCAGCTCAGGCGGGAGCCAGCCGGTCTGAGGCACGTTCGCGAGCGCGAACGCTGTGAGATCAGCCTTCTTCATCTTGTCGGCCTTGCGGGCCTCCTCATCGTTGATGGCCTCGCGAATGGCTTGGACGACGAATGGCTTCGAGGCGCCACCGAAGTAGTCGGCGGCATCGAAGGTTTCCTGCAGGGCCACGGCCAATAGGTCGGGCCTGATCGAAGCAGCAAGAGGCGCTGCATCGGCGTCGAATGGCATCCTGCCGTTGTGCGGCCGCTCCATATGAACGGCTTCAGCGGCGCAGCCGGCGGCGACCGCGAACAACTCCTGATCCGTCATGTCGGACAGCCGAGCGAAGACGCTGGCGAAACTTTCCTTGTCCTCGCCATGTTTCTTGGCGAACCCTTCATGGTAGACGCGCACCGGGCTGTTGGCATGCATGCGACGGTGTGTCATAAACCCAGCGAGTAGGGCGACCAGACCGACGCGCGGTTCCTGCTGGAGCGCCTGTCGCACCGCTAGTGTGGCCTGCCCACTCAGCCGCTGGTGCAGCGCATTCGATATCGTCGGCGGGCCTTTCTCCTTCGGTGCGCCAGTTGAGTGGGTCTTCTTCTCGGCCTGTGGTTTCACGACGGCGCGACAGACCTCAAGGTCACCGTGGTGGCCGATCTTCACGACGGCGCCAGCCTTGCTTAGCTGGTCAGGTGTCCATTGCCGGCCAGCGATGGCCTTCTGCAGCGCGGCGAGTTCTTCCGCGCAACCTGCGTCCCCAGTCTTGGCGACAGTCTTTTCAAGCTTCTTGATCTGCTTCTTTTCGTCCGCCGTCGCCTTGCCGTCGCCGGCTTTCTCGCGCTTCCAGCTATGCTCCCAGTAATAGCCGAGGTCGGCGCCCATGCTGACCCAGGACCAGCCCTCCGCCTTCAGCCCGGCGATGGTTGCCGCGATCTTCTCCTCGGCGACTTTCTCGGCGATGTCAGGATCAGTGATGACATGGTTGTCACCGAAAAGGTCGGTCGTCATCTGCCCGCCCGCAGCCTTGTACGCTTCGAGACCAGCGATCTTGATATTCCTGGCGGCTTGCGGGTTGTCGGCGCCAAGGGCGCGTTTCACCGCCCATGCGCGGACATCGCCTTGCTTGAGCAGCTTCTTGAACAGTTTCTCCTGATCGTCGAGAGATGGCGCCAGCGTAAAGGCACAAACTGCACCGAAGACTTCATTGCTCTGCTCTTGCTGCCGCCACCAGTCGATGACAACTGAAGACAACCGGCCAAGGGCCAGGATGCGCTTAACGCGCTTGGGGTCGATGCCGAACCTGCTAGCGATCGACAGTTCCGACATACCTGCGTCGGCGAGCTCGCGGAATTCCACGTATTCGTCTGCGGGATGCAGGTCGATGCGGTTAATCTGTTCGGCGAGGGCGGCCTCCTTGGCGTCGACGGTGGCATCGAATTCGGTGCACTCGACCGGATCGCTGACCGCCATCTGGCTTTGCTCGACGAGGAGCCGCAGTGCGGCGAGACGACGATTGCCGGTGCCGACAAAGATGCCGACGACGCCGTCTTTGTCGTGGCTTTCCTTCACCTTCAGCGGCGTCTGCAAACCGTGCGCGCCGATGGAGGCGGCCAGTTCGGCGATGCCGTCATCACGGCCGACGCGGCGGGCGTTGATGGGTGGATCGGCTTCGTGACCGAAGCGGAGCTGGTCGAGCGGGATGAGGCGAGTGGTCATGTCGGTGTCCTTTCCGATGTCGGTCGGTTTGGTTTGAATGAAAGCTTCAGCACCGCGGCTTGCCGGGCCACATTGACGTATGGCCGGCCGATGGATGCAGCGGTGTCAATCAAGCTGTCGCCGCGCCCGGAAGCTGCTTGGAGCAGCTGATATTCCTCGGCCGTCCAGGCGGTGCGCTGCTTCAGGCCGAGATTGCTGGCGCGGGTGCGCACCGAGGCGATCGGCTTGCCGAGCGCAGCGGCGATCTCCTTGACCGGCTTCTTCGCGGCATAGAGTTCGCGCAGCTTCTCGATATCCTCGTGCGTCCAGGGATCGGGGGCCCGGTTGAAGTTGTTCTTGGCGGCGAACTTGAAAATCGCGGTGTGCCCGCGCTCAAATCCGGCGTCACGGAGGTCCTGCAGGATCTCGCGGTACGGTTTTCCAGCTTGCAGACCGGCGATAGCGATCGCCTTCTCCGGCTCCGTCCAATAGTTGACGCGATCGCGCGTGATACCAAGCGCGATCGCCCTCATCTGGACAGACACTCGGCCGCGATCGTATCCGGCATCGGCGAGCAGCTTGGTGATGTCGATGATCTTGACCTCGCGCGCATAGGCATCGACGAGGATCTGATCTTCCTCCTCGCACCAATCCGCTTTGAAGACAGCGCTCACCAGGCCGAGATCATGGGCGCGCATCGAGATACCGCCGACGCTGCGCCGCCGGAAGCCGGCAGCCTCGAGGCGATCAGCTACCTGGCGAACCGGAAGCTTGTCGGCATACCCAACCTTGATGATCTGATCTTCGCCGGCGTCCCAGCCGCGGCCACGCTTGCCCGGGGTGCGGCGGTCGAGATCGACTTGGCGTGCCGCATCCGGCACTTTCAGAAGAAGCGCGGCGGCATCGGCCGCCGATATCGATGGCGGTGCCACGATCTCAGGCGCGCGACCCTTGTGACGCGACAGCACGGCGCCGGCCTTGAACCGGATACGGCGAGGACCGGCGATGGCGGGCCCGATCGCGAGAAACTCGCCATCGGCGAGCGTACGCAGCGCGCGACTGTGGCCCAATGTGAAGCCGAGCAGGGCGCCGGCGCGCTCAAGATCTCGATCGAAGATGGTACGGCCGACGACCACGTTCGTGGCCTTGGACACCACTGCCTTTGCTGTTTCAGCGATGCGCTGTGTCGCGATGACGCCGGCGATCCCGCGTTTCCGGCCGCGGCCCATGAGGTCGGCCAGCATCGCGGTCGATCGCTTCCGAGTGTCGGCGGTGACGTCGCCGGTGTCGTAATGCGGCGCCAACGTCTGCGCCTCATCGACCTGGACGAGAAGTGGATGCCAGAACTGCTCTGCCGCGGTCAGCAGGCCCTCGGCGAGATCGGCGACGATATCGAGGCGATCTTCTGATGTCGCGTCGGATAGGTCCAGTACGGCGCTGTAGCGGTGCTCGCGGAGATGGTGTGCGAAGACCTCGCCGCCGATCCTGCTGATATCGGCGGCGGTCAGCACGGCAACATCAAAGTGTTCCTTCAGCGTCGAGAACTCGCCATCGGGATCGATGAGCAGCTGCTGGACGCGGCCGAAGGCCTTCTCGAACAGTCGGCGCAGCAGCATCGACTTGCCGGCGCCGCTGTTGCCCTGAATCAAAAGGCGGCCGTCGATCAGCTTCGCGAGGTCGATGCCGACCGGCTCACCCTTGGACGTCGCCCCGATGTGGATGTCGCTGTCAGTGATCGGCCGCGCTGGCGCCGAGATCTCGATCGGTAGCACCGTAGCGCGCGGTTCGCGCTCGATCGGCTCGTCGTCCTGGATGCGCACAGGTGAGGGCAAGCCGGCTTCCTCCGCCAGCAGCGCGGCAACCTTCTGGTCGGCCGGCGACAGCTTTGCCATGGCTTCAGGCTTCGGAAACGAGATGCCGAACCGACGATCAATTGGCCGTTCCGCGGCCTCACGAATGAGCTGTTGCATAGCGATGCTCCTTTGGTGCGAGATTTCGCCATTCCCGTGCGCCTTCGACGTCACGCATCGCGCCGTGATCGATCGCAGCTGCCATGTCGCCGGCGGCGCGGCGGAGCAGATCGACGGACCAGTCCGCGAGGGCGTCGACGAGCTCCTCGAGGTGGCGGCTAGCGGTGGATAGTGGTCCGGTCATTTGCCACCACCCATGCCGGCGGCGTTGAGCCGATAGACCTCGCATGCCGCGGCGAGCTGCTTGCCGAGGTCCTTGATCGTTTTCGCGGCGGGGTCGCCGGCGAGAACAAGACCGGCGTTGAGCATGACGTCGTTCAACGTGAAGGTCTGCTCGACGGTGGCGTCATCACCTTTCACGGCGACGATCGAGAAGCCACGTTCCTCAACGCGGACTTCGCGCATCGTATCGGGCGCGTTGTAGACCTGGTTGGCGACGATCGTCGGCCCTGTACGTACGGCGATCGGCGCCGGCTCGCCCATCTGAACCAACTGGACGCCGGCATCGGACAGGATGCGGATTAGATGGTCAGCGCGGCGGCGGACCTCTTCCCGGCTATCCTCGTCCCAATCCTGCCAAAGCGGCCGGATCAATCCGAGTCGTTCACGCCTCATGCCCTCAGCGAGGATGTCGCGGATAGGGCGCATCATGGCCGCACCCGCCGAACCGACCGCCAATGCTCGATGACCGCCGCTTCGCGGTCCTGGCGGCCTTGCTTTGACCAGGGATGACGGCTGGCCCAGCTGCAGGGGCAGACCGCCAACGCCTCGCCGGTCTTCGGGTCGGTCTGCATGGAGACGACGTGTGCCGCAAACAGCGGCTCACATGGCTCGCAGAACGGGATATCCGACCGGTTTAGATAGCGCCGACCTTCGCAGACGACACAATCGGGGATACTCATCGCGCCGCCCTCACGCGCTGACGGAACACCGGGGTGAAGCCCTTGGGCTCGAACTGGTACCCGCGGCCCCAGATTGTTCGGACGACGTCGAGCCCATCATTCATCTCGAGCAGCTTGTGGCGCAGCTTGCAGACGAGGACGTCGATGATCTTCTGTTCTGGTTCGTCCTCGCCGCCGTACATGTGATCCATGAGGTCGGCCTTCGAGAAGATCTTGGATGGATCCAGCGCCAATGCCGTGAGCAGTCTGGCCTCTGTTTCGGTGAGGTGCTGCTTCCTTCCAAGACCCTCTGCGTTGCCGGTCTCGGCGTCGTAAACGCAACCCGGCATCTTTATGAAAAGATGATCGTTGTAGGTGCCGCGACGGGTGAGGGCCTTTAACCTGGCGACAAACTCATCGGTGTGGATCGGGGCGGGCTGGACGTCATCGGCACCGCATTTCAGGATCAGCGCCGCGGACCCGTTGTCCCATGCGCCGGCGTCGAGAAGCACGAAGATCAGGTTGCGGACGTCGGCCTTGCGGAAATCCCGGCAGGTCACCGCGGCGAAGGCGCTGTTCGGTGAGCGGATCACCGCCAGAGCATCGGGATCGCGGTAGAGCGCGCTGCAGAGCTCTTGTGGAAGCGGCTCGCCGCCAGAATCGAAACCGGCACTCTCGGCCGCGGCGCGCAGCTCGGTTTCGACCTCACGGCTGGGAGCCAGGACGATGACGCGCATCATGATGGCCCCGCGCCGTCGCACATCACGAAAATGATGAAGGCAATAGCTGCGATCAGCACGCCGATCGACAGCGCCAGGCTGAGCGAGTGGTTGCCGCGCATGCGGCCGTTCGCTGGGCGCGCGCTCATGCCGGCACCCCTTGCGGCCGCTTGACCGGCGGAACGCGCACCTGCCGGAAGACGTCCAGCCGGCGTTCATCGAGCGGCAAGAACGCCCGACTGTCGAACACCGGCTCGTAGGGACCGAGGATGCTCGGATATTCCGGGTTGTGGATTTCATCGAACCGAAGAAAAGGCATGATCCCGCCGGCGTGCCGGAAG
Organism: Mesorhizobium sp. M0968; assembly: GCF_040319065.1. Lineage (NCBI taxonomy): Bacteria > Pseudomonadati > Pseudomonadota > Alphaproteobacteria > Hyphomicrobiales > Phyllobacteriaceae > Mesorhizobium > Mesorhizobium sp. M0968. Next base: position 207,694 of record NZ_JAMYNL010000005.1, on the reverse strand, counting down.
AAATCGACGGTTCTGATCCGATAGACGGCGCCCTTGCGCGGGATCACCACCCCGGCTTCGCATTCCCGCGTGAACCTGAAATTGCCGTCGATGCAGGCGACGAGCTGCCCGAGGTGGTACTCCATCAAAATCGCTCCGGCACGGTTGCGGGTTGATATCGGCGACTAAGTTCCTCGGCCTCGCGTTTGCGGCGCTCCGAGGCGATGAAGAGATCGTCGACCGGTTGGGTGTATCGAGGGGCGACGTCGCACTCGACGTAGGACCAGACAGCCAGGGCGTCACTGCGATCGAATGATTGGTCGGCGTCATCCTTGCCGATCCAGCCGAGAGCCCGGCACTTCGCCATGATGGCGGGCTTCTGCTCGCCCTGACCGCCGACGAAATGCTTCTTCACCGAGGACTGGTTGATCCGGACGTGACGATAAACCTTCAGCTGGTAGGCCATGAATTCCAGAACGGCGGGAAGGCCGAGCAGGATGGTGGCGGTGCTGATGTTGGTATGCCCCTGGACGAATGATCCCGGCAGCGGCGCCTCGATGGCAAGAACATCGACCTGGTTGGCGGAGATGAAGCCGGTGATCCAGCGGCCGGCGCCCGAGAAGATGGCGCCGCGTGAGGCGCCTTCGGTCGCGCACTCGATCGAGCCGGAGATCGGTTTCGAGCCGGCGGCGCCATAAGCCCAGCCCATGCGTCTGGCGCAGTCGAGGGCAAGGATGCGGGGAGCGTTCGACATCAGCCAGCCTTCCGAACCGGTTGATTTATCGCTCGCTCAAACGACCATCCTCGGCAAACGCGATCGTTTACGATCGCAAAATCGAACCCCTTGCGTTCGCAGAATTCCGAAAGCGCGACTTGCTCGCCATCGCAGTCGACCATGCGGTTCGAGCGACGGTTGCGCGCCTGGCCCGTGGCATCAGCCCACCGGACATTGCCTGGTTCGTAGTTGCCGTCTTTGATTGGAAAGCGGTCGATGCTGAAGTCTGGCGACGGGCGGGTGCCGACATCTTCGACGAAGCATTGGAATGCGGTCTTCCCGTCCGCGCCGTTTAACCAGCGGTCGCAGACCGTGACACCACGCCCGCCGTACCGTGCGTAATCCTTCCGCCGCGGGTCGTAGCAGCGCGCCTTCATATTCTTGAAGACGTCTTTCAGCTCATGGTTGCCACCGATAAACAGGCCGTGGATAACGTTCGCTTCAGAGCAGCGCTGCAGCTTGTAGCAGCCGCAGGACTGGGTGTGACCGCTCCTCAACTTCGTGCTGATGGTGAAGGTCTCGCCGCCGCAATCGCAACGGCAGTGCCATCGGATCTGCCCGTGGCGCGTCCGGCCACCGTCGGCGAGCACAACCAGACGTCCGAACCGTTGACCGGTCAGGCTTGTCTTATTGGGCGCAATTGATCCCTTGGGTCGACCCATAGCCGCCGCGTCCTCGTCTGCTCGAATTCGGTGCCCGCTACTCTCCCGGGCTGTTCACGCACGTCTCGCTCTGCGTTAGCGTCGGGTTCCGCCGCCCTTTTGGCCTGGTCGAGTCACCCGCAACCGCTCGTTGCCTCGGAATTCAGTGCGCCGCGGCTGAGCCGCCGGCTTTGTTCCATTCCTCGTCGGTCATGCTGCCCTTCACGGCGTCGACCACTGCCGACGTCGTCTCGTCGGCTCCATCGTCGTCCTCGCCTTCCTCACGCTGCACCGCAGCGGCGCCGAGGCCGAAGCTGGCGAAGTTGTCGCCGAGCGCGGTACGGATATCGACGGCGAACTCGCGATCATCGTCCTCGAGGCCGTCGACCTTGCCGTCGGCGCGCTCGATCATGGCCTCGGCCTTGCGCTTCAGCTTCTGCGCATCGACGATCGCGCGGATGACGCCCTTGTTGACGCCGTGCTTTTTCGCGTCGGACAGGATCTCTTTCTGGTCGGCGTCGGTCGCCTTCTGGATCGCCCGTTTCTTGACCTTGAACTCGGCATCCAGGAGCCGGAGCTTCTCTTCGCGCTCCTGCTCGAGGCGATCGAACTCCTCGACGAAGGAGCCGGCTTCGGACGGTGACGCGCGGTTCGGGCGTTCATGCACTTTCGTCATCAGGAGATCCTTTCAGCCGATCTCAAACCGGCGCGCTGTCGGATGGTGGGAGGCTGGTACGCGATGCGTGAGTGGTACCGGCAGTAGGGCCCGTCTGATGGGGCATGGTTGCCGCAGAACGCGAAATCCTCGGCCTGAGGATCACCGTTTGGCCACTTGCAGGTCTGCTCGGTGAGCTCGACCAGCTTCAGATTGCGAGAGACCGGAACGACCTGGTCGTCGACAGGACGGCGAGGTTCACCGGCGACGAGATGCGCCGGCAGACCCGGCGAGGCGGCGCGTTGCTCGATCCTGCCCTTGAGGTCATGGCGATGCGGATTGTTGGCGCCACGCCATGAAACGTTCTGCTGGACGAGTTTGGTTGGCCGGTTCGCCGAGACCTTGGGCGGTCGCGCGGCAACGGCCTCAGATGGCTTTCCGGCGTGGCGCTGGTTGTTTCGGCGCGATGGTGGGTTGAATCCAGCCTGCTTCATCCTGTTGACGGTGCCGGCGATCTGACACCGGCCGCAGTTCAGGAATCGAGCCGCGATCTTGTTATTGGTCTCGCCGGCCTCCAGATGCGGGCTGATGGCCTCGCGCTTTTCGCGCGGCGTCATAGTCGTCCAGTCGGGGAGATCGCTCATCGGGCGTCTCCGCTTCCGGATAGATCCACCGCGCCAGCGAGTCTCCCCAAAGCACGCATCTGGTGGCTATCGAGCGGCGCACCCTCCGCGGCAAGATGAGCTGCCAGAATGTTCGCCGTGGCGGCGAGTTTGAGCCTTGCACGTCTAGCCTCCTCGATGGCGCGCAGTTCCCGCAGCGCCACAACCTCTTCATAGTTTACACGTCTGGCCTCGCCATAGAACCACGTCTTCACCCGGCTCCAAGTCAGTCCGTTGAGGGCGTGTTCGAACTGGTCAGAGGTCAGTGCTCGATGCACTGCACTGATCTGCCGCTTCCATTTCTCACCTGGCGCGAGAATCCCGCCGAGATCCCGGGTGAGCGATTGGGCAGTGGCCACGCTAGACATGAGACCACCGCCGTGCCGCCGGATCTCGGAATGGAATTCTGAGATCTCGGAAGGCTGTTCTGAGTTTCCAGAACCGATCATTGCTATCTCCATTTCCAGCGACGGATACGGAGACGGGCAATGAACAGAAGGAAGAAAGGAGGTGGGTCCGGTCAGGGTCCGGACCCACCAAGCCGGCGGAATGCCGGCGATCGCGCGGGACACAGGGGTTGGCGCGCGAAACAGAATTCAGAAGAAAGATCAGGACATGACGACCGACGGAAATGGCGACACGCCGAATCTCACCGAGCCGGAACCGCTTCCGTGCTTGTTCGTGACCGGCTTCCAGGTTCAGACCGACGAAGACGCAATCGCGCGGCTGGTCTTTTGGGCCGATCTTCCGGCGATGGGAAATCGCCCGGCTGAGGCCCGCCTGCAGGCCAGGATCACAATGCTCGACAAGACCTTTCGACGGCTTCTTTCGGAAGGACGGCGCAGGCACAGCCGCGGCAACTGAAAGTTTTCGGAAACCATCGCACTCGAATAAAGTGTGCTCATCAAAATCAATTGTTTCCGGTCCCGATACGCCATGATGAACTTGCCCTTTCAGGGAGGCTACGTCGTCATGCAGCAGGCGCTTTTTGTCAAAGAGATCAAAGTGGAACTGGACGAAAGCCTGGTTCATCTGATCGGCATCGCCGCGCCTACTCGATATGGGCAGACCGAACGACCTCCGGTTTCTCACGTTGTGATGAGCAACGAGGCATTTCGAAAGCTGCTGGCCGACGGCCGTAGCAGCTTGGCGAAGGGTGGGCACTGAGGCGCTCGTTCTCATGCGACTTCTCCAGCCGCGGTCGCGGAGAGGTACTCGCGACGAGTGTCGTTGAGATCCTGCAGGGAAACTTCGCCCGATGTTGCAAGCACGATCTTGTCCGCGAGGATCGCGTCGATCGGGGCCTCGCCGGTTTCAAGCCGCTGGACGCGGCGGGACGGATTCGCACCCTGGCCGACACCGAGCAGCTCGGCGAGCTCCTTCAAGGTCTTTGATTCCCGGATGCGCCATTCACGTAGTTTCATGCTCACAATTAGCGGCGAACGCTAATGATTTGTCAAGTGCAATTAGCGTCTGACGCGAATTCCTATATTAGCGACAGACGCTATAATTCCCAAGTGCTTACAAACATTGCAAAAATTCGCGAAGCCAAAGGCCTGTCGCAGATCGAGCTTGCTGACAGGCTCGGCATTCACGTGACCAATCTGAATAAGATCGAGCGCGGGAAATCGTCGCCTTCCACGGCACGGCTCGAGCAAATCGCGGCCGAACTCTCAGTCCCGATTTCCGATCTATTCGCGGATCCGCCTGCCTCGACCGGGACACGCACCGTGACCGTCAAGGGCTTCGTCCAGGCCGGTCATTGGGCCGAGACCTGGGAATGGAGCGACGACGACGTCTATTCGGTACCGGTCCCTGACGATCCTGCCCTCCGGCCTTTCATGCTTCATGCAGCGGAGACCCGTGGCCCGTCGATGAACAAGCGTTACCCGGAGAAGACGATCCTGGTATTCACCGACGTTATTGAGACCGGAGCCTCGCTGGAGTTGGGCCGGCGCTATATCGTAGAACGCGAGCGTTCCGATGGATTGCGCGAAGCGACAGTGAAAACCCTGTGGCGCGATGAGGCCGGCAAGATTTGGCTTCTCCCCGAATCAGATGATCCCCGATTCCAGGAACCGATACCGATCGACGGCAATGAGGACGATACGGTCCGCGTCGTCGGCCGAGTCGTCTATGCTGTCAGCCGAGAGTAATTGCGGAGAGTAAGTATGGCTACGAAGATCTCAATCGAAAGCAAGCAAGAGTTTACGTCGGCTGGGAGCTTCGGCTCCCTTTTGTTCATGCTCGGACCTTGTGTCAGCGCAGCTACGCATGGCTTCTTTCGGAACTTGCAAACACCTATTCATACTCGCGAAACACCGGCGGACCGGCACTTCTGATCGGCGGTGGCGGATTGGCCTTCTTGCTTGGCTGCGTGCTCATGCTGATCGGCCGGACTTACAATCACCAGGTCACTGTCGATTCTCAGCCGTCTACCTCCAACTGATCTCTTCCCTTGAATTCTTGGGTGGCGATTGAAGATACCCGTGTTGACAAGCGCCGAGCGCGCGGTCTAACCGCGCGCGTCCTCGCGCCCGGTTGGAGATTAACTCTAACCTTAAATCATAGAGCTCTACGATTCACCGTTTCCGGTTGAGCTCTACGATTCTCAGCTCCGCAAACCTTCATACGAATCCGTGTCCCGCAGCCTGATGTGATTGCTTGCGCAATCACTGTGACGGCGAATCAGGACTTAGCGCTATGCGCGCGAGGCTTGCCCTAAAATCAATAATTAGCGTTGAACGCTATTTTCCTACTTGACTTCGTCTTAGCGACGCACGCTAATATCCGGCATAGGAGAAATTCCGATGCCAGAACCAACTGTCTTCCGCGTCGCTGAGAACATTTCCGAATTCGCGAAATGCCTGATCGTGTTCTTCGTGCTGCCGCCAACGCTGACGATCGCGGCCTATGCGCTGATCGAGTTGGTGCGCTGATGAACCGCGCCATCAAGATCGCCGAGAGCGTGCTGGCTGTTCTGAGCGCGGCGACGTTCGACGGGCCACGCCTCATGCTGCCTGGGCAGCTCGATCGACCCGACTACGTGGCCGTCAATAAGGTTCTCGAGGCGAACGGCGGCAAGTGGAACAGGACCGCCAAAGCCCATGTGTTCCCAGGCGAGAGCGCCGAAGAGGCCGTCGAGCAGGCAATCGCCACCGGAGAGTTCCGTCGCGTGAAGCAAGACCTCGGGCAGTTCGACACGCCGGCGCCGATCGTGGCGCTCGTCATTAAAGTGGCCGAGATCGAGCCGGGTATGACAGCCTTGGAACCAAGCGCCGGTATCGGAAACCTCGCCGTTGGCGCTATCGCGCTCGGCGCCGTTGTCCACACCTGCGAACTAGACCCCCGGCGCGCTGCCGAGCTGACTATGCGCATCGGGAACCTGACAGCGCCCGCTGCTGAACACTGCATGGGCAGGCATGGCGACTTCCTGGCTCTTCAGCCTGGCGATGAACCGGCCTTCGATCGGATCATCATGAACCCGCCGTTTGCTCCGGGGCAGGCGGACATCGACCACGTCATGCATGCCGCGAAATTCCTGAAGCCGGGTGGACGGCTGGTTTCCGTCATGTCTGCCGGCGTCCTCTTTCGCTCGAATGCGAAGACAGTTGCCTTCCGGGATTTCGTCGACGCGCGTGGCGGCTCGATCGAGCGCCTGCCCGATGGCTCATTCGAAGCATCGGGCACCAGCGTCAACACCTGCATCGTGGTCATTCCGGGGGCGGGGGCATGAACACGCCATCCCTCGTCCCAACCCTCGACGACCTCCGCAGCGAACTCGATCGCGCCGAACGCGAGCTTGTCTGCGCTGACATGATCGACAACGGGCAGCGCCGCGAGATCGAGATGGCGGACGCCCGACGCCGCCGCGACAGCATCAAAGCGCAGATCGCCATCTTCGACGACGCGGAGGGCCGAAACTGATGGCCTCAATCGAAGACGTCTCCGATGGCATGCTCCGCGCCTGGGCGGATTGTGGGGTGATCTCGTCGGCTCGCTATGTCGAGGAAGTCGAACGTCGACGCTCCGCCTACCCGCGCATGGTCATCCAGGACGCCCCGCCGCTCGACTGCGCCATCGATGATGAGCTCGTGATCCCCGATATCGATTTCGATCTCTCGGAGTCCACCGACGTCTCGATCGACGCGGCGCCAACGGCGGTGAAGTGGGTCGCGCTTATCGCGGCCGCGCTGATCGTTGTCGCGGTCTGGATGGTGCTGCCATGAGAGTGGACCGCCTCACCACCGAGCAGCTGCGCGACCTCGCGGTCGACTCGTTCGACGTCATGAACTGGGCCAGGCGCAATGGGCTCAAGCGCGAAGCCCAGGTCGCCGAGCTCGTCCGGACTTTCGAGGTCCGACTCGGGTACCGCGAGGCGGTCCCACCGGCCACAGAGGTGGCGTCATGACGGTGGTCACGATCTACGCGCTGTCGATGCCGCCCTACGCCATGTTTCGGCGCGAGTTCGCACGGCCGGCTGATGCCGAGGATTACATCGCGTTCTGGCGGAAACTTGGCTCCTGTCACATCAAATGGAAGGCTCGGCAATGATCACCGTCCCTCCGGAAAACGAAGCCGAAGTGAAGAACCGCGATCTCGCGATCGCCGCTGCATCTCAGGCCGCCGATGCCTGCACCGAGCTTCTGCGCTTCGCCCGCGAAGGCGATGGCGTGATGACCGGTCCGTTCACCACCGAAGTGGTGGAGCAGCTGCTCGACGCCGCCAAGATGGCGATGGAGGTCGAGGGCTGGGGCGAAGAGCACCCCCAGGTCGTGCCGGCATTGCGCGGCATCTACCAGGAGCGCCGTGAGGCCTATGCGGCGGTCGCAAAGTTCCTTGCAGGGTGGGCGTGATGGGCGTCCGGATAGAGACCCTCGGCTACCCAAGCCGGACCGATGCCGTCCTGGCGCTCCGCAGACAGGGCGTCTCAACGTCCGAAATCGCGAAGCGGATCGGCATCAAGACAACGACCGTTTCCGCGCTCGAGCATTCCGCTGGCCGCGCCAAGCGTGCGCCGCGGCCGCATGAAGAACTCTGCCGGACGGTTCTGTTCCCGACTGAGATCCTAGATCGGCTCGGACCGCACGCCGCGAAACGAAACATGCACCCGAACCGCCTGGCTCGCCTCCTCGTCGAGACTATCGTCGACGAAGGCATGATCGATGCGGTTCTCGATGATGCCGACGATTTGCGGGGGTGGGCATGATGGTCGGGCGCGCGATCTGTCTCAAACCTGGCTGCGATCGGTCGTGGCCACGCGATCCGGCCTTGGACGTTGCCTGCCCCGATTGCCGCGCACGAATCGGTGTGAAATGCCGGCGGCCATCCGGTCACCCCGTTTTCGCGCACGGCGTGCACAGCGCCCGCGATCTCGCGGCCGATGCCGCCGGGCATTACGGCCAATGTCCAACAGCACGTTGTGGTCTGGCCCGCAAAGCAGCGACGCCGCTGCAGGCCGATCTCTTCTCGCGGGCGACAGCATGACGATCGAGATCATCCGACCAGCCGATCGCCAGGCATGGCTCGCCGCCCGCGGCCAGGATGTCACTGCCTCGGTAGCTGCAGCCGTCCTCGGTGCCCATCCATACACCACACCTTACGCGCTGTGGGCCGAGAAAACCGGCAGGCTTTCGCCCGACACCGAAGAAACCGAGGCGATGGAACGCGGCAACCTCATGGAACCGGTCGTCGTCGCCATGATCAGAAAGCGGTTCCCGGAGTGGACCGTCACCTACGAAAACGACCGCGCATACTATCGTGATGGCATTCGGCGCATCGGCGCCACCCCGGACGCCTTCATCGATCGCGCCGACCGCGTCGGTACCGGTAACTGCCAGATAAAAACCGCCTCCGAAGACGCCTTCAAGGAATTCTGGCTGGATCCCGACACCGGCGATGTGGTGCCGCCGACATGGATCGCCGTCCAGGCGATCACCGAGGCTCAACTGACCGGATGTGCCTGGGCCTGCGTCGCACTGGTGGTGATCACCTGGCGAGGCACCTTCCAGCTGCACATCATCGACGTCCCGATCCATCTCCGGCTCTGGAACCGCCTTGTCGCCAAGGTCGAGGAGTTCTGGGCGATGGTCGCTAGCGGCGAGGAGCCGGAACCGGATTGGCAGCGCGATGGCGCGGTCGTCATGGATGTCTATCGCGACAGCATGCCGGAGCGGCGCGACCTGACCGGCAATACCGAGCTCGACATGCTGGTGCACCAATACGATCGCGCCCGCGTCGAAGCGGCGTCTGCCAAAGCCGTTGTCGAGCAACTGCGTCCTCACATTATCCGCGCGCTCGGCAACGCCGAGATCGGCGAGACCACCAATTGGCAAATCTCCGCGCGGACTGCCCATCGCTCCGGCCATTTCGTGCCGGCTTCCCAATCCCGCGTGCTGCGCGTCAAGCCCCGAAAGGACATCGAACATGCAAGTTTCTGACGCCCCATCCATCGCAGGGCCAGGGCACAACCTGGCGACGACCGCCGATGTCCTGCGCGACCGCTTCAAGCCGCTGCTCGACGAGGTCGAGGATCTCGCGAAACGCGCGACAGCCGCAAAGAATGCACTGACTGACGGCGCGATCGCCAACGACAACGAGCGGGATCCTTTCATCGCACTCGGTATCGAAGCACGGAAACTGGCGAAGCGACTCGGCGAAACCAAGCTGGCGACGACGAAACCGCTTCGCGATGAGGTGACGGAAACAAACCGGTTCTTCGATGCCGTGATCGTGCGGCCCGAAACGATCCAGTCCGCCTTTGAGACCATCGTCGGCCGCTATGACGCCAAGAAGCGCGAGGAGGCGAGGGTGGCCGCTGCCGAGGTTGCGCGGCTCGCCCAGGAAGAGGCGAAGCGCAAGCTCGAGGAAGCGGCGGCCTCGAGCCACAGCGTGCTTGGTGATGTCCTGATGCAGGAAGCCGCCGACGCCGAACATAGGGCGGCAGTCCTCGTCAACGAAGCCGTGACCGCCGGCAGCGGCCCGACCCGCACCGAGGTTGGCACGGTTTCTGGCAGGGCGGTTTGGACCCACCGCATCACGGAGCCCTCGAAGATCCCGCTGGAAAAGCTGCGGCCGTACATGTCGATCGACGACATCGACAAGTTCGTCCGGGCCTACGTCCGCGCCAACAAGAACACGGCGCCGCTGCCCGGCGTCGAAATCTTCCAAGACCAGAAGACTTCATTCCGCGGCTAATCGCCGGCGGCAACCAAGGAGACCGATTTGATGAACACGCGATCAGGTAATGCCGTCGAGACGATCGACATGGATACCGGGGAAGTCACCTCAGGGCTTCCAGCAGGCTATCAAGCCGGCAATCAAAGCTTGGCTGTCTCCATAGCGATGGCTGAGGTCGATCAGCAGATCACGACGGCGCATGCCTTTCCGCGCAGTGTCGACCAGGCGGTGAAGAACATCCTCACCTTGGCTACGCTCGACGAGGAGACCGCGAAGGAATGCGTCTACGCCCTTCCGCGCGGCGGCAAAGCAATCAAGGGTCCGTCGGTCCGGCTTGCCGAGATTATTCAAAGCTGCTGGGGGAACAATCGAGTCGGTACCCGCGTCGTGCACGTCGACCGTATCGAGAAATACGTCGAGGCCGAAGGCGTGTTTCATGACCTCGAGACCAACGCCGCGACGACATCGCGCGTCCGCCGGCGCATCAGTGATAAGCAGGGCAGGGTCCTCACCGACGATATGATCATCGTGACAGGCAACGCGGCGTCGTCGATCGCGAAACGCAACGCCATCCTGGCCGGCGTTCCCAAGGCGGTGTGGCGCAAAGCCTATGCCCAAGTCGAGAAGGTCATCGCCGGTGACATCAAGACGTTGGTCGAGCGCCGCGCCGAGGCGATGAAGGCATTTGCCGCCTTCGGCATCACGCCGGAGCGCGTCTTTGCGGTCCTCGAAATCAATGGGCTCGACGATATCAGCCTCGATCATATGGCAACGCTGATCGGCATGCATTCCGCGCTGAAGAGTGGCGAGTCCTCGGTCGAGGAAATGTTCCCGATTGCGAAGCCGAAGGGCGACCAGCCTGCCGATCTCAAAGGCAAGCTCGATCAGCTCGCCGACGGCGGTGAGACGATCGTCGACAACAAGAAAGCGGCCGCCGACAAAGCAGCCCCGAAATCGGAAGCCGGCTCGTCCCCCGCTGGCTCCGAGACGTCCGGAAAGCAGGCCTCCACCCCGAAGGCCGCTACCGGACAACAGCCGTCGTCCGGCCAAACCTCCTCCCGAGACCCGGACGACGGCGATCCAATCGCCAAGGCGACCCGAATGGGCCGCGCCGCCTACCGCCGCAACATGAGCAAGAAGGCGATCCCGGTGGACTTCAAGGCTGAGGGCAGGGAGGCCGAAAGGCAGGCCTGGCTGGACGGCTTCGCTGCCGAAGAAGACGCCGAGGCTCCTGAGCCCGGTTCCGTGGAGGAGGAATAGGCCATGATGATCCTGCTTCGCAGAGCAATGCGCGCGGTCGAGCTGACCGAGGCCGATCTCGCGCCTGACACGTTGGTCGGCTCGCTCCTGGACCGCAGCGCGAACTCGGTCATCAACATGCTGGATCGCTTCCGGGGCGACGAAGTCTCCCTGGAAAGAGAGATCGCCGGTGGCTGACCTGCTCACCCTCATCCGCGTGGTCGACGTAGAGACCACAGGCATGGACGATCCCGCCGAAATGGTGGAAATCGGCTGGACCGATCTGCGGCTGTTTCCGGCCGGCTGGGGGATCGAAAGCGGTCCGCATTCCAGACTCGTCAACCCGGGCATGCCGATCAGCTTTCCCGCGATGGCGGTCCACCACATCACCGATGCGGTAGCAGGAGAGGGAATCAACCCCGCTGAAGCCCGCCAGCTCGTAACCGCCGGCGCCGACTATCTGTGCGCCCACAATGTCGACTTCGACAGTCGTTTCATTCGCGGAAACGCGCTGCCGTGGATCTGCACCTTCAAGGCGGCCCGCACAGCATGGCCGGAGCTGCAGAGCCACAAGAACGGATCCATCCGGTATGAACGCGGGCTCTGCCTCGATGATCCCAGAACGGAACCCTCGCACCGCGCCGGCCCCGACACATGGGTCACCGCGCATGTCCTGCTCGATCTGCTGAAGCTTTACCCGCCGGAGACGCTGGTCGAGATCTCCGCAAAGCCGATCCTGCTCCTGAAGATCGACTTCGGCGAGCACCAGGGCAAACGGTTCTCCGAGATCCCGACCGACTATCTCGACTGGATCCTCCACAAGTCGAACATGCCTACCGATCCCAAACGGGTCGATGTCGTGCACACCGCTCGCCTGGAATGGGTGAAGCGGACCTCCGATCCCCAACCTAAGCCTGCAGCGCCGGCGCCGACCAGAGAGGTCGTCGATCCCGATGCCTGGCGCAAAGACATGAGGTTCTGATGGAAACCGCAGCTGAAACTGTCCAGCCGATCGACGAGGCCTTCGAATGGATGCTCGTCGAGATTTTCGGGCATCGCACCCACTGGGGGCGCGGCATCGAGGTGGAGCGCTTCGGCGCCAAGATGCTTCGTATCGACGTCCCCGAAATCGAATGGTCGACGCCGAGCGAAGATAAGCCGGCGCCGGAACCCTTGGTGAAGGGATGGGTGACGCACTTCTACGGCGGCTCCGCGATCTTCTCAAACACGCTCACCGACGAGCGCACCGTGCTGATCCGAAATGCACCCTACGCCAAGCCGGCCCTCTATCTGGCGCCGCCTGACGAGGATCGCGCTGCAGGCGGTGTAGATCTCGACGCGCCGGCCGATGATGATGACGAGCCGAGGTGGTGACGATGCCCGGCCTCTGTGAAGCCAAGCTGAATGAGGTCCTCGCCGCGCTCGGCGACCACCAAGTCACCACCGCCGACAAGCTGGCGAGCCGTGTCGGCGTCTGCGAGCGCACGATCTATCGCTACATCTGCCAGCTGCGCGCCGCCGGCGCGCCGATCCTGTCCGAGGCCGGCATGGGCTACCAGCTGCGCAAGCGGAGCGGCACCAATGGCTGAGGCTTTCACTGCTCGCGACAAGGCCGAATGCGCCGACCGTGAGGTTAAGCAGCGCCGGCGGGTCTATCCGCGCCTGGTCTCCGAAGGCCGCATGACGCAGCAGCTCGCCGATCGACAAACCGCGCTGATGGAGGCGATCGCCACCGATTATCGTATGGTCGCTGACGCCGAAGAGGCCAAGGGGAGGTTATTCTGATGCGTTACACCCGCCTCGCGCTCGCCCGCACGCTCGTCCTCCTGGCGATGCGCCTACTGCGCGCCGACGACTGGGCTTTCGAGCGCCTTTGGTGGGTCGACGACAGTCTCAAGATGCGATTGGCACGCCATCCGCGCGCGCCTGGAGATCCCGATCGGCATGGTGCCGGCGGCGAACAAGGGAAGCACTGAAATGGCTGTACCGAAGAAAGTTCTGAATTGGTCCGCGAAGCGGGCCAGCGCGTCGATCACGATCAGCGGGTTCAACGCGAAAGGCGAAGCGCTGAAGATCACGGGCGTCCCCGTCATCGAAGCCGGCAAGAAGGGGAAAGGGCCGATTGTTACCGATAAGCTCGGCGCCCGCTTCGAACTGGTTTCGAGCTGAGGGCGTCACGATGGACATCGCGCCCTTCCTGGACAAGCCTACCGCCATCGTCGGCACCACCGGCGCCGGCAAGACCTTTGCCGCGAAGGGCGCGGTCGAACGGCTGCTCGAGCTCGGCCGCCGCGTCATCATTCTCGATCCAACCGGCGCATGGTACGGTCTGCGCGCCGGCGCCGATGGAAACTCCAAGGGTGGGTTCCCCGTCCTCATCTTCGGCGGCGATCACGCCGACATCCCGATCGACCCGACTAGCGAGGCCGGCAAGGCGCTAGCCCTGGCGCTCGCGGAACGCGACGTCCAGGCCATCATCGACACTTCGGAGATGACCGGCGGCGAGAAGAACCGATTCCTGACGCCTTTTCTGGAAAATCTCTATGCAAGAAACAAGGCGGCGCTGCATCTCATCGTCGACGAAGCCGACGAGGTCGCGGCACAACGCCTCGCCGATGGCGAGCAACGTCTCTTCGGCGCTTTCGACAAGATTGTGCGCCGCGGCCGCATCAAGGGCTTCCGCCCCCTCATGATCAGCCAGCGGCCCGCCGTGATCCATAAGAACGTCCTCAGCCAGATCGGCACCTTGATCGCGCTGAAGCTGACCAGCCCGCAGGATCGCAAGGCGATCGATGACTGGGTAAAGGGCAACGCCGATGCTGACCAGGCGAAGGCGGTGATGAAGTCGCTGCCGACGCTGCCGCGCGGGCAGGGCTGGGTGTGGTCACCGGCTGACGATGTCCTGAAACTCGTCAAGTTTCCCCCGATCAGCACCTTCGATTCGAGCCGGACGCCAGACGATGGCGAAACCGTTGTGGCGCCGGCGCTGACCGGCGTTGACGTCGACGCGCTGCGCGCGGCACTGACGCCGCAGAGACGGATCGAAAACGCCTCAGAACTGAGCAGTACCGCGACAACAGCGGAGATCGAGGCAGCCGAAAAGCGTGGCTTCGAACACGGGCTTCGCCAAGGGCGCGATGAGGGAGTCGACCACGGCAAGACGCTCGGCGCTGCCGTCGCGCTGGCCGCAGTTCGAAACGCGTTGGAGGCGCTCCGTATCCCGGATATGGTAGTTGACGTCGCTTCAACGAGTTTTCCCTCTTCGTCTAACGGTAGGACATCGGCCTTTGACGCCGCGAATCGTGGTTCGAATCCACGGGAGGGAACCACTTCCCCCGAGAAGCAACTGAAGCCTAGCTGGACATCGGCGCCGAAAACTGAAGCGTTGTTCGAGCTCGGTGCCGAGCGCAAACCGCTGGCCCTTCTCGTCGGCGCCTATCCGGCGGGCTACACCGAAGCGCAATGGGCGAGCCTGGCCGGCTTCAAACGCACCGGTGGCACCTGGTCGACCTACAAGAGTCGACTCCGGACGAAGGGTGCCGTGGAACAGCGTGGCGACCTCTGGTTCGCGACGCAAGTTGGTGTCGACGCGATCGGCGGTGACATCCCCGATATGCCGCGGACGCCTGACGAGCGCTTGGCTATGTGGAAGAGCAAGATCGCTGCGGTCGGGCCGATGCTCGACGTCCTCCGCAACTTCTACCCGAACCAGATCAGCCGCGACGATCTCGCCCAACAAATCGGCATGGCGGCCGGCGGCGGTTCGTTCGGCACATACCTTTCCCGGCTGAGAAGCAACGGCCTTCTCGAGGAACCGCAGCGCGGCTTCTACCGGCTCACCTCTGCAATCATGGGAGATATCTGATGGCCGGATCCGTCAATAAATGCATCTTGATTGGCCACCTTGGCGCCGACCCAGAGATCCGCCGGCTCAATTCCGGCGACCCGGTCGTCAACATCCGCATCGCGACGTCGGAGTCATGGCGTGACAAGAACAGCGGGGAGCGCAAAGAGAAAACGGAGTGGCATAACGTGGTCATTTTTAACGACAATTTGGCCAAGGTCGCAGAACAATATCTAAAGAAGGGCGCCAAGGTCTACGTCGAGGGCCAGCTGCAGACCCGGAAGTGGCAGGATCAATCCGGCAACGACCGCTACACCACGGAGATCGTCCTGCAGAAGTTCCGCGGCGAGCTCCAGATGCTGGACACGAAGAACGGAGGAAGCGGCGATCGGGATGACGATCGCGGCAGACCACCGAGCGGCGGCAGTAGCGGCGGTCGATCGAGCGACTTCGGAGGTGGCGGTGGATTCGGAAGCGGAGGGCAGGGCGGTGGCGGCGGCAACCGACAGTCCAGCCGCGAACTTGACGACGAGATTCCGTTCTGATGGCCGCGGTGACGGATCACATCGAAGCCATTCGCGCGCACGTCAAGAAGCACGCCGCCAAGGAACGCGCGATGTTCTCGATCGCCGGCGTGACGGCGCTGCTAGCGGCCGTCGACGAGGCGACGGCCGAACGACTCGCGGTCTACGATGAATGCGCGGGCGTCGCTGTTCCACAGAAGGCGACACCGGTTTCTCAAGTGGAGGCATACCGCCGGACAATCTGTCTTTTGAAGCTCCGAGCCGCCGGCGCTCCAGCGGAGGCCGGCTGATGGTCGCCTATTCCTTCAAGCAGCGCTTCGTCACACCGATCAAAGCCGGCACCAAACGGCAGACGATCCGAGCCGATCGGAAGCGCCATGCCATGCCGGGCGAGCAGCTGCAGCTCTATCGCGGGATGCGGACAAAGCAGTGCGAGCTGATCGGCCGCGCCGAATGCATCGAGGTCGTCAAGATCACGATCCTGTTCGATGACGCCGACCCCGAAGCGGAAGGCATCATCCTGCCCGGGTTTGGGTTCCCCGGCGGATTGGAAGGTTTCGCGATCGCCGACGGCTTCTCGTCGTGGGCGGATATGAAAGCGTTCTGGAGGCAGAATCATCCCGGTATCGACGAGTTTCAAGGCAACCTCATCATGTGGGGTGATCTCGGATGAGCAAGATTGTCGTCGCCCTTGTCGCGATCGCGCTGTCCGCCTGCGCCACGGCGCCTGATATGTCGCGACGCGAGGCGCGCGACATCACCGATCTCGCCGTCGTCATGGAGCCGCGCCAATGAAAGCCGGTAGCGTCTTGGCCCGCCTTCGCGCCGGCGATAAGCTGCATCAGCAGATCGTCGATGGCCGCCGGCAGTGGTGGTTCGATGAACCGTTCCAGGATGTCCCTGACGCGGTGGTAGTGGCGATCCGCGCCAGCGGCGAGTTCGCGCTTGTCGAGGTCGGGGACAGCCTGTTCGGCTTGCCCGATAACTCTCAGACCTGGGAGGGCGATCCATGTCGGACCGAATAGCCTGCGTGAACCCACGCTGTGGGCGGACCGCCGCCCAGGAACGGCATCCAGGTGCTGACAGCATCATCTGCCGGAAATGCTTTCGCATGTTGCCCGGTTCGTTGCAGCGCCGCTTCAAGACGTTCTGGTCTCGCCACCGCAAACTGTCGCGTATGTCTCGCCGTAAGGCCTTCGAGGATCGCGACGTGCAGTTCGCCCGAGCCAATCACCGCCTGGCCGAAAGCGGCGATCGCGTATGGAACGAGATTTGGTCGTTCTTTCGGCCGGTAGACAAGCCGGCCGGGCTGGAAACTTTCCTCGAGGAGATCGGGCTATGACGCCAACGCTCGTCCACCGGTACGCCTTCCCGGTTCGGGATGCGATCGAGCAGCTGCTCGGTGGCGCCGCAGCCGACTGCGAAGCCTGGCGCATCAGGATCGAGGCCGACGAGCTCGTCATTGATGTGGTGGCGCCTATCGAATCGCAGACCCCTGCCGGTGAGAAAATCCGGACGGCGCAGGGTAACGCGATGGAAACCGTGCCGGTGACAGGGCAGCCGCCGGTAGGCACGGTTTCCCCCTTAAACGAGGCCGAGCTTAAAGCGACGCCGTTAGAACCGCCGCGCAAAGGCGGCCCGCTCGCTCGGCAGGCCGGGATGATGTGCGGTGAAAAGGGCTTCTGGACGTTCATAGGGAAGAAGTTCGGCGTCACCGTGGCCTCGGCCGACGAGGCCGCAGCTTGGCTGAAGGCGCAATGCGGCGTCAAAAGCCGCGTCGACTTCGACTACGACGACGCCAAGGCGGACAACTTCCGCGAGATCGACAAAGCCTATCGGCTCTGGCTGGAAGGCTATGACTGATGGGCGTCCGCTTCCCGATCCAGCCGCGGATGGTCCCGCCTGAGAAGGTCGCAAGGCGCCTTGGGGTGACACCGGCTGTGTTCGCGGAAAAGCGCCTTGCTCTCGAGTCCGCCGGCTTCCCCAAGGCCGAGCCGGTGCTGGGGAATTACTGTTTAGAAGCTGTGGATAAGTGGATCGACTTCAGAGCGGGTTTGACCCGCGCGGACGATCCGGCTTCCGCTCAGGCTGCAATGTTGCGGGCTGTGCGGGAGAAGGCATGGGCAAAGTGAGGGTGCGCTATTACAGCGTCATCAAGGGCAGGGGCTATTGGCAGCCCACTGCCGCCATGCGCGCGCTCGGATTCCGGCCAACGTCATGTGGCCCAGACGGGCCGTCCGCCTGGTCGGTCGCTGAGAAGTTGAACGCCGCATGGGATGCCCGTCAAGCGTCGCCCGAAGTTTCTGTCGAGATCCCCCTGCACGAGACATGGCCTGCCGGATCGATCGGCGAGGCCTTTGACGTCTACCGCGGAACCAACGAGTGGGCGAAAAAGGCCGTTCGGACTCGAGAGGATTGGGAGCGCGGCTGGAAATATATTGGGCCGGTGTTTGGGCGCTTTCCACCAAAGCTCGTGACTATGCCTACCCTGTCGGAATGGCGACAGGGCATCGAGAACGGGAAGAGCCTGCGTGAAGCCCATCGGGCAATGAAGATCTGGCGAGCGCTTTGGAAGGTCATGGCAGCGCTGAAATACTGTGAGGCCGACCAGGATCCATCGCTCGCCGTCGTCAATACCGAGCCGAAGGGAAGGTCTCAAACCTGGACTGAAGGCGAAGCCGTCAGACTGGTCAAAGGCGCTCTGCGCATGGGATATCGCGGCTTGGCGGCTGCGCTGGCCTGCATGTGGGACGGCGCTGTGGCGCCCGTTGATGCACGGACACTGAAGCTCTCCCAACGCCGTGAGGACAACAAGGGTGTCTGGTTCGATATCGTGCGCGGGAAAACTGGGCGCGATGGCGTCTTGACGCTGTCGCGCAGATCGGAACGGCTGTTCAAATGGTATTTGAAGCAGCAGTTCGGTGACGCCGAGCCGATCAGCAGCATGGAGATCTTCCGCACTCGCCGAGGTGCGGCCTATCGGAAGAACTCGTTCTCGGAGGATTTCCGCGATGTCCGTAAGGTGGTCTTCCCAGGGGATACCAGGATGATGCTGGACTTCAGGCGATCGGGGAGCACCGAGGCTGTTGCCGGCGGAGTCGAAGGAACGGCGCTGTCGGCCAAGCTGGCGAACTCGCTTTCCGAGTCGAAGAAGCTTGAACAGACATATGTCCCGGTCCAGGTCGAAATGGTCCGCCGAGCGGACGATGCTCGTCGCGTCGGACGCAATGCTTTGCGGAACAAATAAGGGAGAAAGTCTGAATTGCCGGTCTGGCATTCAGACTTTTTGGCCATCTCCAACGACTAAGTCATTGAAAAATGGCGCGAGTGACGGGGCTCGAACCCGCGACCTCCGGCGTGACAGGCCGGCACTCTAACCAACTGAGCTACACCCGCGCATGGACGAGCACGTGTCAGCCGTGTTCGTCGTTGGGGCGGTGGATAAGGGGTAAGCCACCGGGTGTCAAGCGGACCCGGACAGCATAACAGCAAACAGCAGAAGGTTTTTTGACAAGCCGAACTTTGTTGCCGAAACCGGCTCCCGGCCAAGCCACTGGCCGCTCATTTGGCCTTGCGAAGCCGGTCCTAACTGCTTAAAGGTCCGGCCCGGAGCGGGCGATTAGCTCAGTTGGTAGAGCGCTTCGTTTACACCGAAGATGTCGGCGGTTCGAGCCCGTCATCGCCCACCATTTTCCTCGATGTGTTCAGTTTGGGCTACACCGCTCAAGCTGATCGCCAGGTGAGACGCATCCGACCACTGTGCTACTCGGACTTTGGTCTGATTCAAACCGTCTTTCCGCAGGGACTTAAGTCTGATCTGCTTGCCTCTCATGAGGGAAACGATTGCCGAAAGCTACAACTTGCAGTATCTCAATTGCGTATGGGCATGGGCGGGAGCGAAAATATTCCTGGATGGCTTGCGAGTCATCTTCCGGACGATCCCGTGATCGCAGGAGATCTCGCGGATAAGATATCGAAGGAAGCTGAAAAAAACCGGCTTCCAGGCGATCGGGTTGTGAAGACAACCCGTAACGAAGAAGACACCTTCAAGAAAGAACAAGTCGAAGCTTATCCCGACGCCGCGGTTGCAGGAGTCTTTGCCAGCGGTTCATTCCTCGCCCTGTTGGTATTAGCCATTTATCTGCTTTATGTGCTCTCGATTGTGGCCGGGGGAACGGTCGCGGATGTTCCCCTGCCGCCCATACTGCACTAGTAGACGCTCCGCCAACACTCTGATTAGCCCGCACCGTGTTGGCCTGGCGCCTTCCAGAAGGTTCGGTTGGTGCGGCAAAGGTGTTCACGCGGAGGCACATGGTTGCTGCAGCACCGCAGCATTGTACTTCCATAATCCTCCCGGTCAGTGTCCATGCAGGTTGTGCGATTGCTTGCCGCGGCTCAGCGTGCAGCTTCTGCCCGATGAGCAAGCCGTTTTCCGATGTAAACGCAATGCATCGGCAGGTCCGGGTGCTGCAGCACCCGAAATCCGATCGTCCTATAAAACCTTAGCGCACCATCGTTCTCCGGCATGACTTCGAGGTGGATGCCGGTCGAGCCGCTCGCGGCAAGGCGCTGCTCGAGGAAGGCCATCGCGCGCCTGCCGATGCCTTTCCCGCGCGCTTGCGGCAACAGGTCGATATGGCCATGCGACGGGTAGGCCGCCAGCGCAGGCGGAACAGCGAAATCGGGGTGGTGGATCCGGTACCGCGCCCAGTCGCTGCCGCGCCAGCGCGAGTTGTCGGGTCCCGGGTCTACCACGCGCCGCTGCAGGTCCGGATACCAGTCTGATGCCAGGCTGGCATTGAAAGCGCCCGTATCGGCTGCGCCAAGCAGATAGCCGGCCGCACCTGTGGGGCTATCGATAATGAAGGCCAGATCGGGTTCGAGCACCTGGTAGGGAATAGTGTAGAGGAGGCCGAGCAGGTCCGGGTCGTCCTCGCGGCCGCTGGCATCCTTGCCGGCATCGCCGGTCTTGAGACAGATCATCGCAAGCGCTGCATGATCGGCGGTGGTCGCCCGGCGCAGGAAGAAACCGCCGCCGAAATCGAGGATCATGGCGGCAGCAGCCGGAAATCCTTGCCCTCGGGCAAAAGCTGCCCGCCGTCGACGATGATGGTCGTGCCCGTGATGTAGCTGGCGTCGTCCGAGGCCAGAAACAGGAAGGCGTTGGCCACGTCGCGCGGGCTGCCGAGCCGGCCGAGCGGAATGGCGTCTTCCATGTTCTTGATGAAGGCCGCACCGCGATGCTGCTCTATGCCTTCGGTGAGGATGTTGCCGGGCTCGACGCCGTTGACCGTAATGCCGTAGCCCGAGAATTCGAGCGCAGCCGAACGGATCAGCCCATTGATGCCGGCCTTGGTCGCTGAATAATGGCCGTGGCCGGGGCTGGTGACATGCGGGCCGGTGATCGAGGAGGTGAACAGCATGCGGCCAAAATGCTGTGCCTTCATCGGCACCAGTGAGGCGCGAGCAGCGATGAAGCTGCCGCGCAAGTTCACCGCCATGACCCGGTCCCAGTCGTCGGGACTGGTGTTTTCCAGCAATTGCCAGGGATAGATGCCGGCATTCTGCACCATGATGTCGAGTCGGCCGTGACGGTCGAGGGCCAGCGCCACGGCGGCTTGCGCATCGGCCATCTGCGAGATGTCGGTGCGGATGAAGGCGGCGCCGAGTTCGTTCGCGGTCGCTTGCCCCGCCTCGGCCTCGGTGTCGGCCAGGACCAGCTTCGCGCCCTCTTCGGCAAAACGCTGCGCGATGCCCTTGCCGATGCCACGTGCGCTGCCGACGATCAGCGCGACTTTGTCTTCCAGACGGCCGGTCATGCCAGCCTCTGGCGTATCGTCTGCTTGAACGCATCGAGCAGCACGGCGGCAAGCACCAGCAGGCCATGGATCACCTGGGTGAAGTTGGCCGGCAGGCCCATCAAATTGATCGCCGTGTTGATGGCCGAGAGCAGCAGCACGCCGGCATAGACGCCGGGCAAGGTGCCGACGCCGCCCTTCAGACTGACGCCGCCGATGACGACCGCGGCGAAGGCATTGAACAACAGGCCGACGCCGAGATTAGCTGTCGCGCCGGAGGTACGGATCGCCAGCAGCCAACCGGCAAGGCCGGCGATGGCGCCGGCGAGAACGAAGGCTATGACCAGGTTGCGGTTGACGCGGATGCCGGCGCGAAAGGTCGCCGTCTCGTTGCCGCCGATCATGACCAGGTGCCGGCCAAAGGGCGTCTTGGCCATGATCAGCGAGAACACCACGAAGCACGCAATGGCGATCCAGGCAGTCAGCGGCAGGCCACCCAGGCGCTGGATGGCGAACCAGCGGATTGCCGGCGCCAGATCCTGTGCCGAGCGGCCACCGGAAATAACCAGCACCAGGCCGCGCACCCAGATGTATGACGCCAGCGTGATGATGAAGGCGCTCATCTTCACCTTGACCACGAGGACGCCGTTGAAGGCGCCGATGAGGCCGCCGACGGCAAGCGCGATGAGCAGCGAAACCGGAACCATCAGCCATTGCGGCTGCAACTGGATGCCAAGGCCGATGCCCGACGAGCAGAACAGGATGCCGACCGCCATGGCGCTGAGCGCCGCGACCGATTCGACCGACAGGTCCATATGGCCGGCGATGATGACCAGCGCCAGGCCGATCGACATTACGCCGAGCACGCTCGACGCCTCGATGATGTTGGCGAAGATGCCGAGCTGAAAATAGTTCGGGATAAGGATGGAAAAGACCACCAGCACGAAGACCAGCATGAACCAGACAAGATTGTCGAGGATGAACTCGAGGGTTTGGCGCGTGCGGGGGTTCATCTCAGGATCCGGTTGGCGCCGACCCCGAAAAACCACTCGGTTTTCGGACTATCAGGCGGGGTTGAAAATTGCTGCAGCATTCCCGTGCGCGTCCGTTCGAACGCACCGGGGCTGCAGGGCTGGGCTCCGGGCCGGCATGGCCCGGAGCTTCTGGCGAGTTCGCTATTCGACCGGCTTTATGGTTTCGGTCGGCGGCTTCATGTTGCCCCAGAAGGCCGGGTTATCGACATTTTCCTTGGTGATCGCAGCGCCGGGGATCTTGATGTTCGGTCCCCACGCTTCCTTGGTCAGGGTTGATTTCAGGCCAAGCACATCATATTCGCCGGGCTTGATCTCCTGCTTGTTGACCACCTTGTCCATGAACATCGCGACCGCCGCGGCCTGGGCGTAGAGCGGCTGCTCGACTTCGACGTTGAGCCAGCCCTTGCGGATCAGGTCGAGGCCGACCGGAGCGCCGTTCGAGCTCATCAGCATGACGTCGCCCGGCTTCTTGCCGGCGGCCTCGAGCGAGGCGACGGCAGCGACCGAAAGATGCGCGGCATGGCTGAAGATCAGGTCGATGTCGGGGTTGGCGAGCATCTGGTCGGCAACGATGGTGCCGGCGTTGCTGGCCTCCCATTGCATGGCCGGCAGCGAGATGATCTTGACGTCCGGGAACGCCTTCATTTTCTCCTCGAAACCCTTCTGGATGTCGAGCGTGTAGGGATCGCCCGGATCGCCGAGCACCTGCAGGATCTTTCCCTTCACCGAGCCGTTCTTCGCGGTCAGGAGCTTTTGTGCCTGGTCGGCGGCGACGTAGCCGATCTCGACGGTTCCGGCCACCGAGGTGAAGTCGGACGGGGTCGAGGTGATCTGGCGGTCGAACTCGACGACCGGGATGCCGGCGGCACGGGCCGCCTCGATCGACGGTTTCAGCGCATTGAAATCGACGGCGGCAAGGATGATCGCCGCCGGCTTCAGCGCGATGACGTCGTTCATCTGCGATTGCTGAGCGTCGGTCTTGTTGTCGGCGTTCAACGTCTTCATCTCGTAGCCGACCTGCTTCAGGAACAGTTCCAGCGCGCTCACCGAGCCGGTCTGGAACTCATCGAGCAATGTCGGCACCATGTAGTAGATGGTGCCCTTGGACTGGGCGAATGCCGGCGTGAGCGTGGCAAAGGCCAGTGCCAGGATACCGAAGACGGAAAGAAGTATTTTCTTCATGTCGTTCGCTCCTCTTGCGCCGGACCCCTCATTTGTCCCTCAGTTCGCCGGTCCGGCACCGGCGAGCGTCTCTCCGGTGATCATGTTGATCACCGCGTCGGGACTTGTTTTGTTGCGTGCGACATCGCCCGCCACGACGCCTTGCCGGATCACCACGATCCGGTCGGCGACCTGGAAGGCCTGTTGCATGATATGGGTGATGATGACGACGCCGATGCCCTGGCTCGCCACCTGGCGGATCATGTCGAGGCCGCGCCGCGTCTGCTCGACGCCGAGTGCCGCGAACGGCTCGTCGAGAAGCACCAGCTTGCCGCCAAAATGCACGAACCGATTGAGCTCGATGGCCTGCCGCTGGCCGCCGGAAAGATGCTCGACATTGGTGCGAAGCGAGGGAATGCGGGTGCCGGCGCTGGCCAGCGCCTTTTGCACCACCTGCTCCATCGCGCGCTCGTCGAGCACCGGAATGCCGAGAACCTTCCTGGTGATCTCGCGGCCCATGAAGAAATTGGCGACCACGTCGACATTGGTGCAAAGCGACAGGTCCTGGTAGACCGTCTCGATCCCCGCGGCCTTGGCCTCGGCGGGAGATTTGGCCAGGAATTCCTTGCCTTCGAACAGCATGCGGCCGGAGGTCGGCTCGAGGCCGCCGGCAATGATCTTGACCAGCGTCGATTTGCCGGCGCCGTTGTCGCCCAGAAGCGCCACCACTTCGCCCTTGTCGATCGAAAAGCTGATGCCTTTCAGCGCTTCGATGGCGCCGTAATTCTTGGCGACGTTGTCGAGCACCAGCAGCGGTTCGCTCATGCCGCGATCCCCTTGTTATGCAAGAGATCTCGCCCGCGTTCGCGCTCGGCGGTGAAGATCTGGCCGAAGCGCGGCGAAAGCACCCCGGAAACGGCAAGCGCGGCGGCGCCGCGCAACACCGCATGCTGGCCGCCGCGCGCGACGCTGACGCGGGGCGTCGTGCGATCGCTTCGCGCCGAGACCGAATTGGGCAGGTGCGCGGCCGCGCCGGCAAGCCTTTCGAGCAGCTCGGTGGACGCCAGCCCGCCGAGGATGATGGTTTCGGGATCGAACAGGTTTTCGATGATGGTGACGGCGTTGCGGAAGATCGGTGCAATCTCGCTCACCCACTCGGCGTCGGCGATGTTGCGGCGCCGCAGCGCCTCGAGCGAGAGATACCGTTCGAGGCAGCCGCGATTGCCGCACGGGCAGGGCTCCCCGCCCGGCACTGCGGGAATGTGGCCGATTTCACCGGCGTTTCCCCAGGCGCCGCGCAATGCCGCCCCGTCATGCACCATGACGCCGCCGAGACCGACGCCGAAATAAAGATAGTAATACTCGGAATACGCCGTTCCGAGGCCGTAGAGGCGCTCGCCGATAGCAGCCGCCGCCATATCGGTTTCGAAAAAGGCCGGCAGTCCGGTCGAGGCGGCCAGCCGCTCGCGCAGCGCCACATCCTTCCAGCCGGTCATGGTGGTCGGGCCGACAAAGCTCATGGACTCCACGCCGAACGGTCCGGGCAGCGCCATGCCGATGCCGAGAACGCGGCCACCGGGCCGCAATGCCGTCAACTCGAGCACCATGGCGCCGATCAGCTCGAAAGCGTGGTCGGGCGTTGCATTTGGGGCTTCGCGGTAGGTGCTCTCGATAACATCGCCGCTTAGGTTGATCAGGGCGGCATTGATGCCCAGCGGGGTGACGTGGATGCCGACGGCATAGCCGCCTTCCGGATTGATGCGCAGCGTTGCCGGTGGCAGGCCGCGCCCCTTGGGCTCTTCGCGCAGCGACAACACGTAACCGTGCTCTTCCAGCTCGCGAACGATGGTAGACACCGTCTGCACGGTGAGTCCGACCCGCCTGGCAATATCGCCGCGAGCGATTGGCCCGTGAAGGCGGATGGATTCGAGCACGATGCGCCGGTTATACGGCCGCCCGAACTCCTGATTGGTCCCGCGCAATGCCATGTCTGGCGCCCTCTCGAGAGAGCAGAGGTTCGCACCGAACATTTATTCAGTCAAATGGAATTCAAAAATAATTCGCCTGCGGCCAAGGTCCTTCTAACGCCGGCGAATTCGCGCCCGCCGACGAATGGGCCAACTCTGGCAATTTTCCAGTATGAAGCGCCACCAGCTGGACGGGACGCCAGGCATGACCTTTGACCGGCATTCCGATCAGCGCCCTGAAGCCCATTTCGGAACCCGGCTGTGAGCCGGCCAGGGATCGGAGTTCGTTGCGCCTTTCCGTTGCAGGGAGCATACTTGCTCTCGTCGGTCTGCGGGAGGAGATGCGATGCCGAAGCTGACCCTCGACGGGATTGATCTCGGCTATGAGGTGCGGGGCGACGGGCCGCCGGTTCTGTTCGTCCACGGCAGCGTCACGAACGGCATGATGACGTGGTCCGCGCAGCAACCGCTTGCGGAGCGCTGGAAGCTGGTTGTGGTCGACCGGCCGGGATACGGATCAAGTTCCCCTGCCGAACGCGAGGATTTCGTCGTCGACGCCAGACTGGTCGCCGGATTCCTCGATCGGACGCATGACCTCTGGGGCGAAAGCCGCGTCCATCTGGTCGGGCATTCCTATGGCGGCGTCATCTCTCTTCTTGCAGCAGCGATGCGCCCGCGAGCAATCCGTTCGCTCACGGTGATCGAGCCGCCGGCCTTTGACCTTGCGCGCGAGGATGTTGCCGTCAATGAACTCGTGACGCGCCTGAAGACCCACTGGCAAAGCGGACCGCGCGACGATCCCGCGCTTTTCTTGCGCCAGTTTCTCCATCTGGTCGGCTCGGCGATACAATTGCCAGACCCGCTGCCGCCCCCGCTCGCGCAAGGCGCGGCCATGCTCGTCGTCGAACGCGGGCCATGGGAGGCCGAAATTCCGCTTCGGCAACTTGCCGATGCGCCGTTCCCGAAACTGGTGGTATCCGGCGGGCACAGCGCAGCATTCGACGCCGTCTGCGACGTGCTCGAAAACGTGCTTGGTGCCGATCGTGCCGTGATCGCCGGCGCGGGGCACAGCGTTCAGCAGACCGGTGAGCCGTTCAACCGGCGGCTCGGCGCGTTCATGGCTGCTGCTGAGGGCTGAAAGCGATCTATCTCTGATATTGCCTGGCGGGCGGTTGGCGCGCGACAGGCTTCACGCCGAATGAATCGCCGGCTCTACAGATACCGCTCGACCTTCTTGCCGACGGTCAGGAACCGCAGCGGATCGATCGCCTCGCCATTGTGGCGGACCTCGTAGTGCAGGTGCGGGCCGGTCGAGCGGCCGCTGTTGCCGGTCTTGCCGATGACGTCTCCGGCATCGAGCTTCTGGCCGACGGCGACGTCGATTTCGCTGAGATGCCCGTAACGCGTTACAAAACCGTTGCCGTGGTCGACCTCGATCATGCGGCCGTAGCCGCCGTTCCAGCCGGCCTTGACGACGACGCCGCCTGCCGTGACCTTGGCCGGCACACCGACCGGCGCCCTGAAATCCATGCCGGAATGCAAGGCGGCCGTGCCGAGGATGGGGTCGGTGCGCACGCCGAACGGGCTGGTGACGCTGCGGCCGGGGGCGGGGTTGGCGAGCGGCAGCCGGCGCGCTTCCTTTTTAAGATGATCCAGCGCGTCAAGAGCCTCGTCCAACTCCTTGACCTTGCTGTCGAAGACCAACGAGCTGTCGAGTGGTATCAGCGGGCCGCCGACGTCGCTCTTTTCGAATTCGCTGTCGACGGGCAGGCCGGCGGCCTCGAGCGCCTGCGAAATCGCGTCGGCGCTTTTGTAGGCATTGTCGGCAAGTGTGGCGATGCGGGTGAGCTGCTGGCTCTCGATGGCCTTCAGCGAGTTGTTGATCGAAACGAAGAGCTTGTCTGCCCGGTCGGCCGCGCTTTCGCTCGGCAGCGGATCGGCGCGGGTCGACCACAGCGAGAACGGCC
This sequence comes from Mesorhizobium sp. M0968, assembly GCF_040319065.1. Taxonomy (NCBI): domain Bacteria; kingdom Pseudomonadati; phylum Pseudomonadota; class Alphaproteobacteria; order Hyphomicrobiales; family Phyllobacteriaceae; genus Mesorhizobium; species Mesorhizobium sp. M0968. The sequence continues at coordinate 180,269 of NZ_JAMYNL010000005.1, read as the reverse complement.
TGGTGTCGTCAACGCCCACAGCAGCGGCAAGGGGGGCGGCAAGGCTGGCGACGGAATAGGCCGTCGGCTGGATGCTGCCGGTCGCGTCGGCATGTTCGTCCGGCTTTGCCGCCGGCACCGGCGGCGTTGCGACCTCGTTTTCGGCTCGTTCGAGGATCGGGCCGAGGCGGCCGTGACGCAGGCTGAGCTGGCTCTGCCGCTCCAGCAGCTCGCTGACCTTGGTTTCCATCAGCTGCTGATCGAGTAGCTGGCGGCTGGTGATGCGGTCGACCTGGCTGCGCAGTGCCGAGATGCGGTCTTCGTAGGCCTGCTGCATGCGCGCCTGCCGCGCCGTCGTGGCGCCGATCAGATCGTCGCGCAGCACCAGATAGGAGGTCGCCAGCAGGTAGCCGATGACGACCGCCGCCAGCGCCGAGCCGCAAAATGCCGCAAGCCAAGGGCGTATGGTGAAATGCCTTATCTGGTCGCCCCGGGCGATGATGACCGTGTGGGGCTCTCTGCGTCTGCCGAAGACCGCTGACTGACTGGCTACGTTCACGGGACCAAGCTTTCGTTACGACACCAACGACGAGCCTGATTACACATTATTAGGGTTAACAAAGTTTTGCCGGATCGAACGACAGGCAAAGGTCTTCGCGCAAAACGGGTATCGAATTACAGCGGCCTGGCGCAGCTCTCAAAGGGCGCGAACCGCCTCCAGCACTTCTTCGGCGTGCCCCCTGACGCGGACGTTGCGCCAGATCCTGGCGATGCGTCCGTCGCGGCCAATCAGGAACGTCGCCCGCTCGACGCCCATATAGGTGCGACCGTAGAGCTTCTTTTCCACCCACAAATGGTAAGCCTCGATCACTTTGCGCTCTTCGTCGGCGACAAGGTCGACGCTCAGATCGTATTTCGCCTTGAATTTGTCGTGTTTCTTGACGTTGTCCGGCGAGAGCCCGATGACGACGGCGCCGGCCTTTTCGAACTCCGGCTTCAACTGCGAAAAGCCGATCGCCTCGTTGGTGCAGCTTGTGGTGTCGTCCTGTGGGTAGAAATAGAGTACGATGGGTTTTCCCAGCAATGCGGCGAGGCTGAGTGAACCGCCGCCGTCGCGCGGAAGTTCGAACTGCGGCGGAACATCGCCCACGTCGAGGTCAGCCATACCGATGCCCTTGTTTGAGGTTACGCGCCAGGCTGCATCGATATAATGTCGAGCGGGGATTCGTCCACGATCGAATTCGTTTCAACGGAAGATTGCGTGGATCAGGAGCTACCGCAGCACGAGAAGATCAGGTTCAGGCGTGACGAGATCACCGACCTGGGAACCTTTCCGTCCGCGTGCCGCGTCCCGCCGCTCGGCCAGGCGTCGATCGGTCGCGGCGTCCGTTTGATGGCGCGGCTGTTTGCCGGCCTTGTCGCCCTTGTGCTGCTGGCTGGCGCCGGCGTCTACGCGATCGGCGTGTCCGGCTTCGGCTCGGAGCGGCTTCGCGCGGAAGCCGAAACGGCAATCGAGAGATTGGCCGGCTTCGATGTCGACGTTGCCGTCGGGCCGGCCCGGCTGACGCTTGACGGGTCGAGCTTCATTGCGCTGCAGGTCAGCGACGTCAGCCTCAAGACCGCCGACGGAAAACCAATGGCCGATGCCGGCCGGGTCCGCTTCGGCATCCGGCTGATCCCGTTGCTTTCGGGCGAGGTACGGCTGACCAGCGCCCGGATTTCCGACGCGCACATCGTCATGGCGGCAATGCCGTCCGGCGGCGACTGGACGGCCGGGCTGCGCAACCAGGATGGCCTCATCGATCCGGAAAAACTTTCCGCCGCCGTCTTCGCCAACGTCAACCGCGCGCTCGATGCGGTGCGCGAGGATTCGATGCGCCAGATCGATCTGCGCAACGTCGAGCTGGAACTGCCCGAGACCGGATCGGTCAAGTCGGTCACCATCGCCGACGCCTCCGTGTCGCAGACGGGACCGGGAAGCATGGAGTTTTCATCCGATGCGGATGTCGACGGCAGGGCGCTTACCATCGCCGCTTCCGCCACCCGTGATCCCGCGACGCGACGCATCACCACGCTGGACGCCAGCATGCAGGCGGCGGATGCCGACGCTGCGGCAGCAGGCGGCAAATTGGGCGCGATCGCCTTGAAGCTGGCGGGGTCGGAAGGGACCGGCGACAACAGTTCGCGGCTGACCGCCGCCCTGTCACTGACCGGATCGGTGCTCGATCTCGGTTCGCGCGGCCTGCTTCCGGCCGACATCGATCTCGATGCGACGCTCGTCGCCGGGTCGAACAAGATCCAGGTCGAAAGCTTGCTGGTGAAAACCGGCCGCTCGACCTTCGATTTCGCCGGTTCGATCGGGCCGAAGCCGGCTACCGGCGCAGCGGGCGAGGAGCCATCCTATCGTTACGACCTGACCAGCGACGGTTCGACCCTGGCGCCTTCGGATTCGCCGGAGCCGGCGCTCAGCTTCATTGCCCGTATCGCCGGCGTCTACCAGCCGACGAGCCAAAAGCTGGTCGCCGAGCAGATCGGCGTCCGGTCCGGACCGGGCAGCGAAGTGCTGGGCACGGCTTCGGTTTCATTCGTCGCCAACCAGGCGCCGGGCATATCGGTGGCGCTCAATGTCCACGACATGCCGGTCTCGCACGTCAAGCAATTATGGCCATGGTTTTCGGCGCGCAATGCCAGGCTGTGGGTGCTTAAGAACCTGTTCGGCGGCCGCGTCGTCGATGGCAGCCTGCAGTTCCAGGTCGTGCCCGGACGGCTCGGCAACGGCGTGCCGCTTTCCGCCGATGAAGTGTTCGGCCGATTCCAGGTCGAAGGATCGCGCTTCGACACGGCCGGCCGCATTCCGCCGATCCGCGATGCCGTTGGCGTCGTCGGCTTCCACGGCAATGACGTCGACGTCGCGCTGTCGTCGGGCAGCGTCTATATGCCGAGCGGCCGCACGGTGGCGGCGAGCAACGGCACGCTCACCGTCAAGGCGGCGAACCATCCGCCGGTGATCGGCGCGCTCGACATCGATGTCGCCGGCGAGGCGCCGGCAATCGCCGAGCTGGCATCCTTTGACCCGATCAACGCCATGCGCCATGTCGGCCTGCTGCCGGACGACCTGTCCGGCACGGTGACCGGCCACGTCAAGGCCGATATTCCGCTGCAGTCCGGTGTCGACTCTTCCAAACTCGATTGGCTGGTGGCGCTCGACTACAAGGACCTGTCGCTGGGCAAGCCGTTCGAGGGCCAGACAGTCAGCCATGCCGACGGCTCGATCACGGTCGCGCCCGACCGGGCGGTGATCTCGGCCAAGGCGCTGCTCAACGGCATTCCGGCCGAGCTCGACCTGATCGAGCCGCTCAGGGATGGCGGCCCGCCGCGCAGTCGTAAAGTGGCGCTGGTGCTCGACGACAAGACGCGCGCCACCGCCATGCCTGGCCTGTCGACGCTGCTTTCCGGAACCATCAAGGTGGCGATCGACAAGAGTGGCACCGGCAACCAGAACGTGTCGGCCGACCTGACCAATGCCAAGCTGGACATCCCCTGGGCCGGCTGGAGCAAGGGGCCTGGCATTCCCGCCAAGGTCGTCTTCGCCATGGCGAAGACCGGCGACACCACGACGCTCTCCAATTTCGAACTCGATGGCAAGACCTTTTCCATCGACGGCAGCGCGGTGCTGGTCAACGGCGCCTTGTCCTCGGCCCGGTTCAGCAAGGTCACGTTGAACAGGGGCGACGACGTCGCCGTCTCGGTGAAGCGGTCGGGCAAAGCCTATGCGGTCGAGGTCAGCGGCAGCGCGCTGGACGCACGCTCGCTGATCAAGCAATTCACGTCCGATGTCGATACCGCCACCAAGACCACCGGCGTCGATGCGATCTCGGTCAGCGCCGACGTCAGCTCCCTGACCGGCTTCCACGACGAGGTGCTGTCGAATCTGAAACTCGACTACAGCGCCGCAGGGTCCCGGGTGAACGGGCTCAAGGTGAGCGCCACGGCAAGTTCGGGAGCCGCCATCACCATCAGCAACACGACCGGCGGCGGCCTGCGCACGCTCAACATGAAGTCGGCCGACGCCGGCGCCATACTGCGCTTCCTCAACATCTACGAGCATATGGAAGGCGGCTCGATCACGCTGGCGCTCACCGGGGCCGGCGACGGTCCGATGAAAGGCCAGGTCGACGCCAAGAACTTCTTTGTCGTCAACGAGCCGAAGCTCGCCTCGATCGTGTCGACGACGCCGGCCGGCGACAACCGCAGCCTCAACGAGGCGGTCAAAGGCAATCTCGACACGTCGAGGGTGAAGTTCGAGCGCGGTTTCAGCGAGATCGATAAGGGCAGCGGCTATCTCAAGCTGCGCAACGGCGTACTGCGCGGCTCGCGCATCGGCACCACCTTCCAGGGCACGCTCTACGACCAGAACAACAATATGGACATGACCGGCACGTTCATGCCGGCCTACGGCGTAAACCGCATCTTCGGCGAACTGCCGCTGATCGGCGCACTGCTCGGCAACGGCCGCGACCGCGGCCTGATCGGCGTCACCTACAGGCTCAAGGGCAACGCCAACAAGCCGAACCTGGAGGTCAATCCGCTATCGGTGATAGCGCCCGGGATTTTCAGGTCGATCTTCGAGTATCGCTGAGGTCAAAACCCAATTACCTCGAGCGACCGAGTTTTGATCTTAAGCGGCCGCTCGTCCGCCCCGCGAATTCACGCCCATGATCCAAAGGCGACTGACGTCCGCCCGGGCCTAAATGGCCGCTTTGCGCCTAATGTCGGCCGTTAAAGTTAGTTGTGCCACCGCCTTACAGCGGACATCACCGGCGATCGCGCTTGAGGACGTAGTTGCGCCAGGAGCGGTCATTCGATGTTCTGCCGTTGAACGGCTTCATTCGCCAGTTTAGCGGAAATTGGGCGACAGCATGGTTGCCTCAACAGGGAAGTTCGAAACCCTCTTGGTCCGCGGATCCCGCTGATTGCACGCTGCCGTGCGATATTCTGCAAGATAGCCACCCAACCAACGCCGATAGCCGCATTGCTCTCGACAAGAGCACTCCTGCCGCAGACCACCTAGCTGGCAGACACTTGGCTGATCCCGGCATCGACCCAGGCGCGCGTCTGCTCAAGCACTTCATCCGACAGCGCGGGATCGTCGATCGCCCGGGCGAGGATTACTGCCCCCACCATCGCTGCCCAGCTTCCGATCGCCGCGCGGCGTCTGTCTGCCGGATCCAACTCCGGGAGCGCCTTGCCGATACGGTCGATCTGCGATCGTAGGCCTTCCGTCATGGCCGAGCGTGCAGCCGGGGTCTGATGGCGGATGGCTGAGGCAAGGCCCGCCGTCGGGCAACCGCCGGCGCAGTTGTCGCGATGCCGGGGCGAAAGATAGGAACCTACATAAGCGCGAAGATCGCCCCCTCCGCCTGAGTCCGCGGCGAGGACGTGGGCAAGGGTCTGCGCGATCAGGTCGTCCTTCGAACTGAAATGGCCATAGAAGCCGCCATGGGTGAGCCCGGCGGCCTTCATCACTTCCGCCACGCTGACCGCGTCGAACCCCTTCTCGCGAAACAGCCGGCTGGCCGCATCCAATATCCGGTGACGGTTCTCCGCCATCTGCTCTCGACTGACCTTCATTTCAAAATTCTCCGTCGGCCCCGTTGACATTTACATGATGCCCATCATATTTAGCCGCAATCATGATGATCGTCATGAATATAGGTTCCATCAGAGAAAAGAGCAATGCCATGACCACCATTCCATCAGTCCTCATAACCGGCGCCTCCACGGGCATCGGAGCTTCCTATGCCGAACGGTTCGCCCGCCGCGGACACGACCTCGTGCTCGTTGCCCGTGACGTGGCACGAATGGAGGCACTGGGAGCCCGGCTCCGTCAGGAAACTGGCGTTGCGATCGATATCATCCAGGCTGATCTTACGCAGCCTGCCGAGCTTGCAACGGTAGAGACGAGGCTGCGCGATGACGCCCGCATCGGGATTCTCGTCAACAATGCCGGAACAGCCATCGGCGGAAGCTTCATCGAGCAGAGTACCAATGACGTCGCCCGGCTCGTTGCGCTCAACACGACCGCGCTTCTGCGACTTGCCAGCGCCATCGCCCCGCGTCTTGCGAAAGCTGGCGAAGGGTCGATCGTCAACATCGGCTCCGTGGTCGGGCTGGCGCCGGAGTTCGGGATGACGGTTTACGGCGCAACCAAAGCCTTCGTGCTGTTTCTGTCGCAGGGGCTCAGCCTCGAGCTCGCGCCGAAGGGTGTCTACGTCCAGGCCGTGCTGCCCGCCACGACGCGTACGGAGATCTGGGGCCACGTCGGCGCCGACATCAACACGCTCTCCAACGTGATGGAGGTGGACGATCTGGTTGATGCGGCGCTGGTCGGCTTCGACCGCCGCGAACCGGTGACCATCCCGCCGCTTCCCGATGCCGGGCAGTGGGATGCGCTTCAGGCCGCGCGCCAGGCCATGCTTCCGAACTATCGGAACGAACATCCCGCCGAGCGGTACCGCAAGGTCGCCTGAGCACCAACGAATCCATTTGATAACGACCTCGTCGCGGCGGGGACAAACAAGGTGACCTATGACCAACAAAGCACTTTTTGAGCCTTATTCTCTCGGCTCGCTGACGCTCTCCAATCGTATCGTCATGGCGCCCCTCACGCGCAATCGCGCTGGCCCGGGCTTCGTTCCGGGCGATCTTGCCGCCGAGTATTACGGCCAGCGGGCCTCCGCCGGCCTGCTGATCTCCGAGGCCACGCAGATCTCGCGGCAGGGACAAGGTTACCAGGACACGCCCGGCATCTATTCTCAGGCTCAGATCGACGGCTGGCGAAAGGTCACGACCGCGGTGCACGCCAAGGACGCGCGGATTTTCCTGCAGCTCTGGCACGTCGGCCGCGTCTCGCACGTCGATCTGCAGGAGAACGGCGCCGCGCCCGTCGCGCCCTCGGCAATCCGGGCCGCGACCAAGACGTTCGTGAACAACGGCTTTGTCGAGGTTTCGGAGCCCCGCGCGCTGGCGCTCGACGAGCTCGCGGGGATCGTCAACGATTTCCGGCAAGCAGCCGCGAACGCCATTGAGGCCGGCTTCGATGGCGTCGAGATTCATGGCGCCAACGGCTATCTGCTGGACCAGTTCGCCAAGGACGGTGCCAATGTCCGCACGGATGCTTATGGCGGATCGGTCGAGAACCGCGCCCGGCTGATGCTGGAGGTTGCGACTGCGGTGGTCGAGGAGATCGGCGCAGAGCGCACCGGCATCCGGATTTCGCCCGTCTCGCCCGCCAACGGCGTCTCGAGCAGCGCCCCCCAGGCGCAGTTCGACTATATCGTCGATCAACTCGATGCTTTGGGCATCGTCTATATCCATGTCGTCGAGGGCGCCACGGGCGGATCGCGCGATGTCGCGCCGTTCGACTTCGGATCGCTCCGCCGCCGCTTCAACAATACCTATATCGCCAATAACGGCTATGACCTCAACCTCGCGGCGTCGCGGCTCGCCGAGGGCAAGGCGGACCTCTTCGCCTTCGGGCGCCCGTTCATCGCCAATCCCGATCTTGTGGAACGGCTGAAGACGCGCACGCCGCTGACGGAGTTCAACTCGGCGACGCTCTATGGCGGCGGCTCCGCTGGCTATACCGACTATCCCGCGATCGCCGCCTCAAGCCGCCCATGAGCTATCGGAGGGCGGCGCCTGCGAGGCAGCCATCCCACGTGACAGCAGCGCCTCAGGGCATCTCTCTGGCGTTCCGCTCGAACTGGTGTCCAAACCCAGGGATTCAGGAGGGCCATGGAGGGCTATAGCATAGACGTTAGCTCCTCTGGTCCGCCCAGGACCAGCCAGGCGAGATTCGTAGCACGTCGTACGTTCGCTTTACCGGCGCAAGCGGACCCGTTCACCGTGATTTCGACTGTCGTGAATGGGTCAGATCGCGTCGATGCATGGGGGCGCCTGAACGTCCGCTTCTCACATTCCAAGCCTCCAAGCCTCCAAGCCGCAAGTCCGCTTCCGTGCCTCGAACAAGACGTTCATCGAAGCGCCGCAGAACGTCCGCTATTTGCGCTACCTGCTCGATCCGATCGATGAGACGAATGGCACCTCGGCCATTCTCGGGAGCTAGCTGATTAACCTCGGCGGTGATTCCGAACCGAAGGTAAGCGCCGCAAGATGAAACCGGTTTCGGAAAAGATCTAACAGGAAGTACCGGGCCCTGGTCAGACCGGCCGCACCAGAACGTGTTTCTTCTTGCCGAGCGACAGCTTCGCGACGTTTTCCGGGCCAAGGTCCTGCAGCGTCACCATCCTGCGATCGTCGGCCACGAGCTGGTCGTTGAGGCGCACGGCGCCGCCCTGGATATGCCGCCGTGCCTCGCCGTTGGACCCGGCCAGCCCGGCGGTGACGAACAGCGACAATATGCCGACGCCGGCTTCAAGATCGGTCCTGCCCACCTCGACGGTTGGCAGTGTTTCGGCGAGCGCCCCTTCTTCGAACGTCTTACGCGCCGTTTCGCTGGCCTCCTCCGCCGCCTCGCGGCCATGCAGCATGGCGGTGATTTCGGTGGCGAGGATCTTCTTGGCTTCGTTGATCTCCGAGCCGCCGAGCCGTTCGAGGCGTCCGACCTCGGCGAGTGGCAGGGTCGTGTAGAGCCTCAGGAAACGGCCGACATCGGCATCCTCGGTGTTGCGCCAGTATTGCCAGAACTCGTATGGGCTCAGCATCTCCGCATCGAGCCAGACCGCGCCCGAGGCCGACTTGCCCATCTTGGCGCCGGACGAGGTGGTGAGCAGCGGCGTCGTCAGCGCATAGAGCTGCGCGCCTTCCATGCGATGGCCGAGATCGATGCCGTTGACGATGTTGCCCCACTGGTCGGAGCCGCCCATCTGCAGCCGGCAGCCGAGGCGCTTGTAGAGCTCGACGAAGTCGTAGGCCTGCAGGATCATGTAGTTGAATTCGAGGAACGACAGCGACTGCTCGCGATCCAGCCGGAGCTTGACCGAATCAAAGGCCAGCATGCGGTTGACCGAAAAATGCCGGCCGACATCGCGCAGGAAATTGACGTAGTTGATGTCCATCAGCCAGTCGGCATTGTTGATCATGACGGCGTCGTTGGGGCCGCCGCCAAATTTGAGGTAGGGCGTGAAGTTGCGGCGGATGCCGGCGAGATTGTCCTCGATGTCCTGCGGCGTCAAAAGCTTGCGCGCCTCGTCCTTGAACGACGGATCGCCGATCATCGAGGTGCCGCCGCCCATCAGCGCGATCGGCCGGTGGCCGGTCTGCTGCAGCCAGTAAAGCATCATGATCTGGATCAGCGACCCGGCATGCAGGCTCCTGGCGGTGGCGTCGAAGCCGATATAGGCGCTCACCGTTTCCGTGGCGAAAAGCTGGTCGAGGCCGGCATCGTCCGAGGTCTGGTGGATGAAACCGCGCTCGCTCATCGTGCGCAGGAAATCGGATTTGAAGGCGGACATTTTCTTTCCCGAAAAGCTTCCGGCCGAACGCGGCTCGGCCATGCATGAAGGCGGGCGTTTAGCACTCAAGCGCGATCAGCAAAAGTGGAATCCGGTTTTGCGACACCCTCTTGCCTTCTCCCCTTGTGGGAGAAGGTGGATTGGCGCGCAGCGCCGAGACGGTTGAGGGGTGTTGGACGGAGTGCCGTCGTTGCCAAGCTGGAACACCCCTCATCCGACCGCGCTTCGCGCGGCCACCTTCTCCCACAAGGGGAGAAGGGAGAACCCCAAGCGTGCGGCCTGCTTGCGTCATTGTTTCGGCTGGCGTAATGAGGCGCCGCGCCAGCGGGGCTCTTCCACTGGACCGCGCGGCATCGATCGAATGCCATATCCTGTGACAGAGTCGAGATGCCGGAGATATCCATCGTCATTCCTTGCCGGAACGAGGCGGCGAACCTGCCGCTTCTGCTCGACGAGATCGGCACTGCCATGGCCGGGCGGGACTTCGAGGTCATTGTCGTCGACGACGGCTCGACAGACGATACACCTTCGGTGCTTGCCGCAGAGGCAGCGCTTCGCCGGTTTCCGCTGCGCCATCTCAGGCATGAAAAATCCGCCGGCCAGTCGCTCTCGGTGCGCTCAGGCGCCTGGGCGGCGCGCGGCGATATCGTCGCCACCATCGATGGCGACGGCCAGAACGACCCCGGCTACATCCCGGTGTTGATCGACGCGCTGCGGCAGGCTGGTCCCGAAGTCGGGGCCGCGCAGGGACAGCGTCTGAAGCGCCGCGACAGCAAGATCAAGCAACTGGCGTCGCGTTTCGCCAACGGGCTGAGAAAAGCCATCCTGCACGACGAGACGCGGGATACCGGCTGCGGCCTCAAGGCGATCTACACCGACATTTTGCGGAAATTGCCGTTCTTCGACGGCACCCACCGCTTTGTTCCGGCGCTGGTCATCCAGGAGGGCTACCGCGTCGTCCATTGCGATGTCGTCGACCGCTCCCGCCGTCACGGCAAATCGAATTACGGCATCTTCGATCGCGGCCTGCAGGGCGTGCTCGATCTTGCCGGCGTCTGGTGGCTGCGCCGCAGGCGCCGCAGAATGCCCAAAGTAGAGGAAATCAGGCATGGGTAACGTGCTTCAGGAATTGGCGACCTGGCTTCACGATGTTTTCGTCAAGCAATTCGATGCCTGGGTTCTGCTCGGCTTCGTCGCCCAGTTCTTCTTCACCATGCGCTTTCTGGTGCAGTGGGTGGCGTCGGAAAAGGCCAAGCGCAGCGTCGTGCCGATCGCCTTCTGGTTCTTTTCGCTGTTCGGCGGCGGCCTGCTGCTGATCTACGCCATCCAGCGTCAGGATCCGGTGTTCATCGCCGGCCAGGCCATGGGCCTGTTGATCTACATCCGCAATCTCTGGCTGATCGCCAACGAGCGCAAGGCGGCGATGACCAAGGTCGATTGAACCCGCCACCGGCTTGAACCGGTCGAGCAAGCAATCCAGATTACTTGCCGTCCAGCCCGCCGTAAGACCTTACCAGCCGGACCATGTCGGCCGAATCGGCAGTCTCGCTCTCGAGCCCCTCGGCGACACCGACGCGGTCGGCGGCCGGGCGGTTCTGGCTGACTTTCCATTTGCCGCTGATTTCGGTGATTTCGATCTCCAGGCCGACGATGCCCTTGATCTGCGACTGGATGAAGGGTGCCGGCGCGTCGGTCACCGCCCACGGCGCCGAGCGGCTGCCCTCCTGCGACATCGTCAGATCGGAAATCTGCTCGGCCAGCCAATCCTGGTCTTCGATCACCGTGACGCTGCCGCGCACCTGGACGATGGCGTAGTTCCAGGTCGGTACCACCTTGCCGGTTTCACGCTTGGTCTCGTACCAGGACGGCGTCACATAGGCATCGGCGCCCTGGAAGACGACCAGTACCGGCGCCGGGGGATTGTCGGCCAAAAGCCGCCATTGCGGATTGGCTTTGGCCAAATGGGCGCGCAGCCTGCCGTTCGGGGGCACATCCGCGTCAAGAAGAAAGGGAATCGCGTTGGCGACCGGCCCCTCGACGCCGTTCGACACCAGCAGGCCAAGCGGATGCGCCCGGATCAGCCCGTGCAGGACGTCCGGCCGTGTTTCCTGGAAGTGAGGCGGTTGGTACATCGCCGATTATCTCAGCCGCTTCGGCCGTGGGTCGGACAGTTCCCCGGCCAGCCGGCGATCCAGGTAGTCCGCGCATTCCTCGATCAGAAGCTCCGCATGGTTGGCAAAGAAATGGTTGGCGCCGGGCAGGGTCTTCTGGGTGATGGTAATGCCCTTTTGCGTGTGCAGCTTGTCGACCAGGCCCTGCACGTCCTTGGGCGGCGCGACCTTGTCGGCGTCGCCGTGGATGATCAGGCCGGACGACGGGCATGGCGCCAGGAACGAGAAATCATAGGTATTGGGCTGCGGCGCGACCGAGATGAAGCCCTCGATCTCCGGCCGGCGCATCAGAAGCTGCATGCCGATCCACGAGCCGAACGAATAGCCGGCAACCCAGCAGCTCTTGGAATCCGGATGCAGCGACTGCACCCAGTCGAGCGCCGCGGCGGCGTCGGACAATTCGCCGGTGCCGTGGTCGAACTCGCCCTGGCTGCGGCCGATGCCGCGGAAATTGAAGCGCAGCGTGGTGAAATTGCGCTTCTGGAACATGTAGAAGAGGTCATAGACGATCTTGTTGTTCATCGTCCCGCCGAACTGGGGGTGCGGGTGCAGGACGATGGCAATCGGCGCGCTCTTTTCCTTCGAGGGCTGATAGCGACCCTCCAGACGGCCGGCCGGACCGGTGAAAATGACCTCAGGCATGAAATACTCCACTTGGCATAAATTGCGCGGCGCCCGGAACAACTCTTCCTCTGGCCCCAGTCTTCCCTAGGCCTTGACGCAGGGCGAGCGTCTTTCTAGAAGCTAGTTTAGAATTGTTCAAAACTGGGCGGCCAAAAATTGTGGCTCGGCCACCCGCGCCGCAAGCCGCGTAAATAGGACGTCTTGCCTTGCAATTTCAAGGAAATAACGCGCTATCTTCGCGGAACGGCTTTTGAAGGGACCAGTTGGACGGAAATGGCCGGAGCACGCGCCTACCTCGACTACAACGCCAGCGCGCCGCTGCTTGCCTCGGCGCGCGCGGCGGTGGTGGCTGCGCTCGACGTTGCCGCCAACCCGTCCTCGGTTCATGCCGAGGGCCGCGCTGCACGGCGGCTGATCGAGGACGCCAGGCGCGACGTGGCGCGACTGGTCAACGCCAGGGCCGAGCATGTCGTATTCACCTCCGGCGCGACGGAAGCGGCCTCGACGCTGCTGACGCCGGACTGGCAGATGGGCCGCGGCGCTGTCCGCATGAGCCGGCTCCATGTGTCCGAGTCCGATCATCCCTGCCTGCTGAACGGCGGGCGTTTCCCCACGGGGCAGGTAACGCGGATCGGCGTCGACGCCGACGGCGTCGTCAGGCTCGACGTTTTGGCCGAGGCTCTCGCCCAGCATGACAAGGCCGAAGGCTTGCCGCTGGTGGCCATCCACGCTGCCAACAATGAGACCGGCGTCATCCAGCCGGTTGGCCGCATTGCCGAAATCGTCAAGGCGGCGGGTGGCATCCTGGTTGTCGATGCCGTGCAGGCGGCGGGCCGCATTCCGCTCGATATGTCAGCGGGTTACGCAGACTATCTGATTCTCTCCTCGCACAAGATCGGCGGACCCAAGGGCGTCGGCGCCATGGTCGCGGCGTCGGACCTGATGATGCCAAGACCGCTGGTCAGCGGCGGTGGCCAGGAAAAAGGCCATCGCGGCGGCACCGAAAACCTGGCGGCGATTGCCGGGTTTGGCGCGGCGGCGCGCGAGGCGTCTGCCGGCTTGCAAACGATCGAAACGGTGCGGCAGCGTCGCGACGAAATCGAGGCGATCGTGAAAACGCTTGTTCCGGACGCCGAAATCTTCGGGACCGGCGCGCCAAGGCTTGCCAATACGACATTCTTCGCTATTGCCGGCATCAAGGCCGAGACGGCGCAGATTGCCTTCGACCTGGCCGGTGTGGCGCTCTCGGCTGGATCGGCCTGTTCGTCGGGCAAAGTAGGGCCGAGTCACGTGCTGAAAGCCATGGGTTATAGCGACAGCCTCGGCGCGTTGCGCGTGTCCGTCGGCCACGCGACCAGCGCTGAAGACATTGAGCTGTTCCGTTCGGCGCTGGCGACGATCGTCGCGCGCCAAGCCGGTAAGGAAAAGGCAAGCAGGGAACGAGCCGCCTGAGCGCGGCAGACGAAATGTAGGGCCTTGCGGCCTGGTAGAGCCGTGCGTTCGCATTTGGCCGGGTGAATTTCCGGCATGAACGCACTATATGAAACTTACGCCGCCTCGGGTGCCTGATGGGTGCTCGTTTGCGGTGCCATAGTTTGAAAACTGCCGGGCCTTGACCCCGGCGTGGATGGAGAACGCTGATGCCTGCTGTGCAGGAGACGATCGATCGAGTTCGAAAGATCGATGTCGACCAGTATAAATACGGATTCCAGACCGAAATCGCGATGGACAAGGCCCCCAAGGGCCTGAGCGAAGACATTATCCGCTTCATTTCGGCGAAGAAGGACGAGCCATCCTGGATGCTGGAATGGCGCCTGGAAGCCTATCGCCGCTGGGTGACGCTGGACGAGCCGAAATGGGCGCGCGTCCACTATCCTAAAATCGATTTCCAGGACCTCCACTATTACGCCGCGCCCAAGAGCACGCCGGGGCCGACTTCGCTCAGCGAGGTCGATCCCGAACTGCTGAAGGTCTATGAGAAGCTCGGCATTCCGCTCAGGGAACAGGAAATCCTCGCCGGCGTGCAGAAGACCGATGCGTCGGAGCTCGAGGAAGCCAGCGACAACGTCTACAAGTCGGGCCGCGTCGCCGTCGATGCGGTGTTCGATTCCGTCTCCGTCGTCACCACTTTCAAGAAGGAGCTGGCGCAGGCCGGCGTCATCTTCTGCTCGATCTCGGAAGCCATCCGCGAGCATCCGGAGCTGGTGAAGAAGTATCTCGGCTCGGTCGTGCCGACCTCCGACAATTTCTACGCAACGCTGAATTCGGCCGTGTTCACCGACGGTTCGTTCGTCTTCGTGCCCAAGGGCGTGCGCTGCCCGATGGAACTGTCGACCTATTTCCGCATGAACGAGAAGAACACCGGCCAGTTCGAGCGCACGCTGATCATCGCCGAGGAGGGGGCTTACGTCTCCTATCTCGAAGGCTGCACGGCGCCGCAGCGCGACGAGAACCAGCTTCATGCCGCGGTGGTCGAACTGGTCGCGCTCGACGATGCCGAAATCAAATATTCGACGGTGCAGAACTGGTATCCCGGCGACGCCGAAGGCAAGGGCGGAATCTATAATTTCGTCACCAAGCGCGGCGACTGCCGCGGCCATCGCTCGAAGATTTCGTGGACGCAGGTCGAGACCGGTTCGGCGATCACCTGGAAATATCCGAGCTGCATCCTGCGCGGCGACGATTCCTCTGGCGAGTTCTATTCGATCGCCGTCTCGAACGGCTACCAGCAGGTCGACAGCGGCACCAAGATGATCCACCTCGGCAAGAACACGTCGAGCCGCATCATCTCCAAGGGCATCGCCGCCGGCTACTCGCAGAACACCTATCGCGGCCAGGTCTCGGCGCACCGCAAGGCGACCAACGCCCGCAACTTCACCAATTGCGACTCGCTGCTGATCGGCGACCAGTGCGGCGCACACACCGTGCCCTACATGGAAGCCAAGAATTCGACGGCGCAGTTCGAGCATGAGGCCACCACCTCGAAAATTTCCGAGGACCAGAAGTTCTACGTCATGCAGCGCGGCATCCCGGAAGAAGAGGCGATCGCGCTGATCGTCAACGGCTTCGTCAAGGACGTCATCCAGCAGCTGCCGATGGAGTTCGCGGTCGAGGCGCAGAAACTGATCGGGATCAGCCTCGAGGGGAGTGTTGGGTGAGTTAACTGGAACGGCGATCATGGATTTGTTCAAGCGGATAGAAGGCTTGATATTTGCCGTTCTGATGCTCTTGCTGACATTGGCTGTTGGTGGTGCTGTGATGGCGTTGATAGGCGCAGTGTTTGGCTTGAGTTCGACAAAAACTATTGGTGGTTCGATTGCAGGCTTAAGCGCGGCTGGGTTTTTTGGCTGGATGTTGGTCACCAGCAAGTTTGTACGCCCTTTTCGAGCTTTTAGAAAAGTTCCGTCGCAGGCCGGGCACCGCGAACAAGAAAGTGGAAAATAATGCTTGAAATCAGAAACCTCCATGCCCGTATCGTCGATGACGGCACCGAGATCATCCGCGGCCTGAACCTGACGGTCAGGGCCGGCGAGGTCGCCGCCATCATGGGGCCGAACGGCTCGGGAAAATCGACGCTGTCCTATATCCTCGCCGGCCGCGAGGACTATGAGGTCACCGAGGGCGACATCCTCTACAACGGCCAGTCGATCCTCGAAATGGATCCGGCCGAGCGCGCAACCGCCGGCATCTTTCTCGCTTTCCAGTATCCGATGGAGATACCGGGGGTGGCGACGATGGAATTCCTGAAAGTGGCGATGAACGAGCAGCGCAAGGCGCGTGGCCAGGAACCGCTGAAGATCCCGGAATTTCTCAAGCGCGTAAAGGAAGCTGCCGCCTCGCTCAACATGGACATGGCGATGCTGAAGCGGCCGCTCAATGTCGGCTTTTCCGGCGGCGAGAAGAAGCGCGCCGAGATCCTGCAGATGAAGCTGCTCGAGCCGAAGCTGTGTGTCCTCGACGAGACCGATTCCGGTCTCGATATCGACGCGCTGAAGATCGTCGCGGACGGCGTCAACACGCTGCGCTCGCCGGATAGGGCCATTGTCGTCATAACCCACTATCAGCGCCTGCTCCAATACATCGTCCCGGATACGGTGCACGTGCTCTACAGGGGCCAGGTGATCAAGTCGGGCGACAAGTCGCTGGCGCTCGACCTCGAGGCCAATGGCTATGCCGGCGTGATCGGGCAAGCCGCGTGAGATGCAAGCGGGCCCGGAAGGCAAGCCAAACAAGGCGATACTGATGAATATGCACACGACACCCCAGCGGACATTAGCCGAAACGGCGCTGATCGACGCCTTTGGCGAGCGGCTGTCGCTGCTGCCTGGCGACGGCGCGGTGATGCTGAAGCGCGACGACGCCATTGAGGCGATCAAGGGCGGCCTGCCGACGCGGCGCATCGAATCCTGGCACTATACGGACCTGCGCCGGCTGCTGATCTCGGTGCCGGACTTCGATCCGGCAGCGGTTGCGAAAGCCATTGCGCCGATCGTCGAAGGCTCCAGCGTTTTGCCGGTGCTGAACGGCGTGTCGAGTACGAAACTGCCCGGTATCAAAGGCGTTGCCGTGCAGCGCCTGTCGGAGAAGCTGACCGACGGCAGCATCGCCCCGGGGCTGGATTCCTATGGCGCCGACGATGCCATCGGCGCGCTCAACACCGCCTTTGTCGCCGACGGCTATTTCGTCGACATCGCCGACGGTGCCCAACTGGAAAAGCCGGTCGAATTGCAGAATTTGCAGGCCGGTGGACAGACGCATGTACGCTTGGCCGTCCGTGTCGGTGCCGGCGCCAAAGCTGTCGTCGTCGAGCGCCAGGCAGGCGAGGGGGCGGCGCTGGTCAGTTCGGTCAGCCAGCTTGTGCTTGGCGAGGGCGCCGAAGTGACATGGCTCATCGTGCAGGAGCAGCCGGATACGGCGACGCATCTCGCCCAGTTCAAGGCGCATCTCGGCAAGAATTCGAAACTGACGCTGTTCGTCATGAATGCCGGCGGCAAGCTTGTCCGCCAGGAGGTCGTTGTGAAGACGACCGGCGAGGGCGCCGAATTCACCTTGCGCGGCATCAATCTGCTCGCCGGCGACACCCATACCGACGTCACCATGGTGCTCGACCACGCCGTACCGCACACAGCCTCGACCGAAGTCATCCGAAACGTGGTGACCGGCAAGGCGCGCGGCGTCTTCCAGGGCCGCATCAACGTCCACCAATATGCGCAGAAGACCAACGCCAAGATGGCCTGTAACACGCTGCTTCTGTCGGATGACGGCGAGTTCTCGACCAAGCCGGAGCTCGAAATCTTCGCCGACGACGTCGTCTGCGGCCATGGCGCGACCGTCACCGAGATCGACCACAGCCATCTGTTCTACCTGATGGCGCGCGGCGTCGACGAGAAGACCGCGCGCGGCTTGCTGGTCAAGGCCTTCGTCGCCGAGGTGATCGAGGAACTGGACGACGAGGCCATCGTCGAGGCGCTGGAAGCACGGCTCGACGATTGGTTTTTGACGCACGGGTAGAGGTGACTGAGGGGTTGGTGCCAACACCCCTCATCCGTCGCCTTCGGCGCCACCTTCTCCCACAAGGGGAGAAGGAGAGGCGCTCTTCCTTCTCCCCTTGTGGGAGAAGGTGGCCGAGCGAAGCTCGGTCGGATGAGGGGTGCTGGACGGAATGAGGCGGTGCCTCGAGAGAGCTTGTAATGGACCAGAAAGTCGAAAACATCCCCTATGACGTCGAGGCGATCCGCCGCGACTTCCCGATCCTGTCGCGGCAAGTCTACGGCAAACCGCTGGTCTATCTCGACAATGGCGCCTCGGCGCAGAAACCGCAGGTGGTGCTCGACGCTATCCAGCACGCCTATTCCCAGGAATATGCCAACGTCCATCGTGGCCTGCATTTCCTGTCGAATGCCGCGACCGACGCCTATGAGAAGGCTCGCGAGACGGTGCGCCGTTTCCTCAATGCGCCGAGCACCGACAACATCGTCTTCACCTCGAATACCACGGCGGCGATCAACACGGTCGCCTATGGTTTCGGCATGCCGAATATCGGCGAAGGCGACGAGATCGTGCTGTCGATCATGGAGCACCATTCCAACATCGTGCCGTGGCATTTCATCCGCGAGCGGCAGGGCGCCAAACTGGTCTGGGTGCCGGTCGATGATCTCGGCGTCTTCCACATCGAGGAATTCGAAAAGCGGCTGACCGACCGGACAAAACTGGTCGCCATAACCCACATGTCGAATGCGCTGGGCACGGTGACGCCGATCAAGGAAATTGTGCGCATCGCCCATGCGCGCGGCATTCCGGTGCTGGTCGACGGCAGCCAGAGCGCCGTGCATATGCCGATCGACGTGCAGGATCTCGACTGCGATTTCTTCGTCTTCACCGGCCACAAGGTCTATGGCCCGTCGGGCATCGGTGTGCTCTATGGCAAGAAGGATATTCTGGAGCGCATGCGCCCGTTCATGGGCGGCGGCGAGATGATCGAGGAGGTGACGCAAGACATCGTCACCTACAACGATCCGCCGCACCGTTTCGAGGCCGGCACGCCGCCGATCGTGCAGGCAATCGGGCTTGGTGCCGCGCTCGAATACATGGAAAAGATCGGCCGCGAGCGCATCGCCGCGCACGAGGCCGATTTGAAGGACTATGCGCATCAAAAACTGCGCGCCATCAACTCGCTGCGCATCTTCGGCGATGCGCCCGGCAAGGGCGCCATCATCTCGTTCGAGCTGCAGGGTATCCATGCCCATGACGTGTCGATGGTCATCGACCGGCAGGGAGTGGCGGTCCGCGCCGGCACGCATTGCGCGCAGCCGCTGTTGAAACGCTTCGGCGTAACATCCACATGCAGAGCGTCGTTCGGCATGTATAATACCAGGGCCGAAGTCGATGCTTTGGCCGATGCGCTGGAAAAAGCGCGAAAATTCTTCGGGTGACGATCATGGATGATGCCAGCCACACCGCCGAGACCAATTCGGAAGCGACGACCAATGCGGCGGTTTCCGGATCGACAATCCCCGCCGACGAATTGGCGCGGCTGACCGACGACATCGTCTCGGCGCTGAAGACGGTCTACGACCCGGAAATCCCGGCCGACATCTACGAGCTCGGCCTGGTCTACAAGATCGACATCGAGGACGACCGCTCGGTCAAGATCGACATGACGCTGACCGCGCCCGGCTGCCCGGTGGCCGGCGAAATGCCGGGTTGGGTCGAAAATGCCGTCGGCGCCGTCGAAGGCGTTTCCGGCGTCGAGGTCAACATGACCTTCGATCCCCCCTGGTCGCCCGACCGCATGTCGGAAGAGGCACAGGTGGCGGTGGGCTGGTATTAGCATCCGACCAGACAGAGGCTGGCGCACTTGCGCCGGGTACAAAACTTCACCATTTTAGGTGAGGAATCATTCGGCAGGCCTTGAACCTGCAAAGAATGGAGAAGGAAAGACATGGGACGCTTCGCCGTCATCACGATGACCGAAAAGGCTGCCGACCGGGTGCGCGAGATCGTCGCGACCCGTGAGAATGCGCATGGCATTCGCCTTGGCATCAAGAAGGGCGGCTGCGCCGGCATGGAATATACGGTCGATCTGGTGACCGAGCCGAACACCAAGGACGACCATATCGAGCGCGATGGCGCCCATGTCTATGTCGCGCCGGAGGCGGCACTTTTCCTGTTCGGCACCGAGATGGATTTCGAGCAGACGACACTGCGAACCGGCTTCACCTTCCGCAATCCGAACCAGAGCTCGGCCTGCGGCTGCGGCGAATCGGTCGAATTGAAGCCGGCTGATCTGAAGGCACTGGCCGAGGCGCGCGAAGCAAGCGCGGCTTAGCGTCTCTGGTGATGAGTGCCGAGGCATATCGCTGGCGGTGTGCCTGTTGCGGTCAGGAATATACCGGGCTTCCAACAGATATGGCGTTCGGTGCGCCCGTGGACACGGACACGCTTGACGATGCCGCTCGAGCGACCTTTCGTAAGAATGAAGATTTCTGCGAGGTGCGCCGTGCGTCGGGGGTAACAGATCGGTTTGTTCGTTGCTTGCTGCCTCTGCCAGTGCCTCAGCTATCCAGCGAGTTCTGTTTCGGCGTATGGATGTCGGTCTCGGAAAAAAGCTGGGATCTATACCGAGATGGATATGACAGTGGCCAGTATGAAGAAGAACTCTGTTTTGGATATCTGATGCACAACATTCCTGAGTATCCCGGCTCGTTGCATCTGCATGCCAATGTTGTATTTCAGCCCGGTGATCAGCGTCCGAAGGTGTTTCTGCATGATGCAGATCATCCCTTGGTTGCGGCCCAACGCAGTGGGGTGGATGTGGCGCAGATAGAGCGCTGGGTGGCTCTCACGCACCGACCTAAGGCCGGGAGCAACTAATCCACCCACATCCCCGTTCGCTTGTGCCAGTCTGCGATCGACTCCTCCGGGTAAACATCGAAGACCTTGTCGCCCTTGCCGATATCCGGCTCGACCCAGTTCGCCTTGTATTTCAGCATCAGATGCACCTTCTCCGGCGGCTTCGGCAGGTCTGTGTCGATCGCCGAGGCGAAGGGGTGCACCAGCTCCGGCCAGGTCGGATCGTAGAGCCAGAGTGCCGTCCCGCATTTCGTGCAGAAGTTCCGCTCGCCGGTCGAGGTCTCGCGTTGCGGGTGCTCGTCGTCCTCGATCTCGGCGCGGTAGACGCCGAGATGGCGCTTGCCCTGGACTTTCAGCGTCTCGTAATCGGCGCCGAGATTGATGGCAAAACCGCCGCCGCCCTGCTGCTTGCGGCAGATCGAGCAGTAGCACAGCATGAACGGCACCGGCGTGTGGCTTTCCACCTGGAAACGCACGGCATTGCACCGGCAGGACCCTTTGAGCAGAAGCGGCATGAGAAACTCCGACGAAAGTGATTTGAACTTTGTCAGGATGGCGCCGGTTGCGGCGATGACAAGGGGAAATCCGGGTGACATGATCGCCGCATGGACAACGAGCGCATAGAAGAGCTTTTCGAAGGCCTCGGCCCGGTCAGCATCCGCAAGCTGTTCGGCGGCAAGGGCATCTATTTCGACGGCGTCATCGTCGCCATCGTCATCGGTGGCGAATTGATGCTGAAGGCCGACGCCGAAAGCGCCCCGGAATTCGAAGCGGCCGGCTGCCGGCAATGGACCTATACCGGCTCGCGCCACGGCAAGCTCGTGTCGATGCCCTATTGGAGCGTTCCCGACAGCGCGTTCGACGATCCCGACGAGATGGCGATCTGGGCGCGCCGCGCCTACGAGGCAGGACGGCGCGCCGGCAAATAGGCTGCGTCATGCTTCGGCAATTCCGGGCCGCACTTCATGCCAGCTCCCGCGCCTCGGGCACGAGCGCCAGCGCTTCGGCAAAGCCAGCGCTGGTGAAGGCGGCACTCTCGACGACGAGCATCGCTGCGGCAATGCCTTCGCGCAGTGCCGCGCGCAGCGTCAGGCCGCGCAGCAGGGCAGCGATCGTGGCGCCTGCCAATGCGTCGCCGGCGCCGGCAGCATCGGTCCGCTTTTGCAGCGGCGGTGGCGAGATCGAGAACGCGCTCAATTCGTCGAAACCGAGCACTGGTTCGTCGCCGGCGGTGATCACGCCGCTTTTCAGCCCGGCGCGTCTCAGGCCGTCGACGATGCCTTGATCGATTTGGACGCCGGCGAGCACGCCGGCCTCGCGCCGGTTCATGAAGGCCATCGCCAGACGGTCGAGCACCGGCGTCAGCCGCGCCGCTTTGTTGGGCGAGACCGCAAGCGCAAACACCGGCTTGCCGGCGGCGAGTGCCGCCAGCCGCTCCAGCGCGGTCGACGGCAGGTTGGCGTCGCACAGCACCGCGTCAGCCGAACCGATCGCTTCCCGCACCTTGGCGCGGCGGATCTGCTTGGGAAGCGCCAGCTCGTAGAGCACCATGTCGGCAAGGCCGGCGATCAGCCCGCCGTCGCTGTCGATCAGCATCGTATGGCTTGGCGTTGCTCGGTCGAGGAACACCGCCGACAGGTCGGCAATGCCGGCCTCGGTGACGGCGCGTAAAACCGTGTCGCCAAGGGCATCGCCGCCGCGCACCGAAAGCAGCGCGGCCGAGGCGCCGCGTCGCACCGCAAAGCGCAAGGCGTTGAAGACGGCACCGCCGACATGCTCGCGCATCGTGCCGGGGTTGGAAGCGGCCGGCACGAAGGCGCCGGCAACCCGGCCGCGCCGCTCGATATAGGCGCCGCCCACGGCCAGGATCGTCGGGGATTTGATCATGCCGTCAAAATGCCCTTTAGCTGTTGCCCGGGGAGACTAGGTCGCCGGGCGGAACCCTGCAATCGCGGGTCCGATTCGGTCGGTAACGGCAACGGCGCCGCATGCGAGGTGAGATACATCCGAAGCAATAATTGCGAAACAAAAATAGAACAAATAGGGATATGCGTTATTTTTCAAACCCTTGGTGCTCATTGACAAATGAGAACAAATGAGGTACATTCTTTTAAGGATTGCGGGATTGTCCGGCCTCCATTGACGACCACGGGGTGATGTATCATGGCTCAGAATTCTTTGCGGCTTGTAGAGGACAAAGCGGTGGACAAATCAAAGGCTCTGGATGCGGCGCTGTCGCAAATCGAGCGTGCCTTCGGCAAGGGCTCGATCATGCGGCTCGGCGCGAACGAGCAGGTCGTCGAGATCGAGACGGTGCCGACCGGCTCGCTTGGGCTGGACATCGCGCTTGGCGTCGGCGGCCTGCCGCGCGGCCGCATCGTCGAGATCTACGGGCCGGAAAGCTCGGGCAAGACGACGCTGGCGCTGCACACGGTGGCCGAAGCCCAGAAGAAGGGCGGCATCTGCGCCTTCGTCGATGCCGAGCACGCGCTCGACCCGGTCTATGCCCGCAAGCTCGGCGTCGATCTCGAAAACCTTTTGATCTCGCAGCCCGATACCGGCGAGCAGGCGCTGGAGATCTGCGACACGCTGGTGCGCTCCGGCGCCATCGACGTGCTGGTGGTCGATTCGGTGGCGGCGTTGACGCCGCGGGCGGAAATCGAAGGCGAGATGGGCGATTCGCTGCCCGGCCTGCAGGCCCGCCTGATGAGCCAGGCACTGCGCAAGCTCACCGCCTCGATCTCGCGCTCCAACACCATGGTCATCTTCATCAACCAGATCCGCATGAAGATCGGCGTCATGTTCGGTTCGCCCGAGACGACGACCGGCGGCAATGCGTTGAAATTCTATGCCTCGGTCCGCCTCGACATCCGCCGCATCGGCTCGGTCAAGGATCGCGACGAGGTCGTCGGCAACCAGACCCGCGTCAAGGTCGTCAAGAACAAGCTGGCGCCGCCCTTCAAGGTGGTCGAGTTCGACATCATGTATGGCGAGGGCGTCTCCAAGACCGGCGAGCTGGTCGATCTCGGCGTCAAGGCGGGCGTGGTCGAAAAGTCGGGCGCCTGGTTCTCCTACAATTCGCAGCGTCTTGGCCAGGGCCGCGAAAACGCAAAACTGTTCCTGCGCGACAATCCCGACACGGCGCGCGAGATCGAGCTGGCGCTACGGCAGAATGCCGGGCTGATCGCTGAGAAATTCCTTGAGAACGGCGGCTCAGAAAGCAGCGACGACGGTTTCGAGGACGACGCTGGGGTGATGTAGGGCAAGCGACGCCTCGCTGAGCCTCAGCCAGGTTTCGATTTGATGTTTTGATTTTGAGTTTGCGTAATCGATGCGTTTCGAACCGCCGGCCCAAGGCCGGCGGTTCGCGTTTGACGGCGAGGCAGACGCATTTCAAGGCGCTGGTGAAAGCCGGGATTTGAGCCCATTTGGTGTTTCTGGACAGGCTGCGGTGCGACCGCTAAAAGGCCATGTCTATTTTCCGCCGGCAGCCGGCGGTTCTCTCGAAAAGGCAGTATTCATGAGTGGCGTCAACGAGATCCGGTCGGCATTTCTCGACTATTTTCGCAAGGAAGGTCACGAGGTCGTCGCGTCAAGCCCGCTGGTGCCGCGCAATGACCCGACGCTGATGTTCACCAATGCCGGCATGGTGCAGTTCAAGAACGTTTTCACCGGTCTGGAGAAGCGGCCCTATTCGCGCGCCACGACCGCCCAGAAGAGTGTTCGCGCCGGCGGCAAGCACAACGACCTCGACAATGTCGGCTACACTGCGCGCCACCTGACCTTCTTCGAGATGCTCGGCAATTTCTCCTTCGGCGACTATTTCAAGGAGCGGGCCATAGAGCTTGCCTGGAACCTGATCACCAGGGAGTTCGGGCTGAAGAAGGACAAGCTGCTGGTCACCGTCTACCACACCGACGACGAGGCGGCTTCGTACTGGAAGAAGATCGCCGGCCTTTCGGACGATCGCATCATCCGCATCGCGACTTCGGACAACTTCTGGGCGATGGGCGACACTGGACCTTGCGGGCCGTGTTCGGAGATATTCATCGACCGCGGCGAGCATATCTGGGGCGGCCCTCCCGGCAGCCCCGAGGAGGATGGCGACCGTTTCCTTGAATTCTGGAACCTGGTATTCATGCAGTATGAACAGGTGACGAAGGAAGAGCGCATCGACCTGCCGCGTCCGTCGATCGACACGGGCATGGGCCTCGAGCGCATGGCCTCCATCCTGCAAGGCGTTGAAAGCGTCTTCGAAACCGACCTGTTCCGCCACCTCATCGACGCTGCGTCTTCGGCGCTTGGCAAAGGTCCGGATGCGGGCACCGCCGCATCGTTCCGCGTCATCGCCGACCATTTGCGTTCGTCCTGCTTCCTGGTCGCCGACGGCGTGCTGCCGTCCAACGAAGGACGCGGCTACGTGCTTCGTCGCATCATGCGCCGCGCCATGCGCCACGCGCAATTGCTCGGCGCCCGCGATCCGCTGATGTGGCGCCTGGTGCCGGCGCTGGTCCGCGAGATGGGCCAAGCCTACCCGGAACTGGTGCGCGGCGAACAGATGATCACCGAAACGCTGAAGCTGGAAGAGACGCGCTTCCGCAAGACGCTGGTGCGCGGCTTGGGCTTGCTTTCGGAGGCGACGGAAAAGCTGGCCCCCGGCGACATGCTGGATGGCGAGACAGCGTTCAAGCTCTACGACACCTATGGCTTTCCGCTCGATCTGACGCAGGACGCGCTGCGCCAGCGCAACATCTCGGTCAACCTTGCCGGCTTCACCGAGGCGATGGAGCGGCAGAAGGCGGAGGCGCGCAAAAGCTGGGCCGGCTCCGGCGACGTGGCGACCGAGACGGTATGGTTTCCGGTGCGCGAGAACGCCGGCGCCACCGAGTTCCTCGGCTATGAGACCGAGCAGGCGGAAGGCCTCATCCAGGCGCTGGTCAGGGACGGCAAGACCGTCGACAGCGCCGGCAAGGGCGACGCCGTTGCCGTGGTTGTCAACCAGACGCCGTTCTATGGCGAGTCCGGTGGCCAGATGGGCGACACCGGCGTCATTTCGGGCGACGGGTTCTCGATCGAGATATCCGATACCCAGAAGAAGGCCGATGGGCTTTTCGTCCATCTCGGCAAGGTGGCTAACGGCACGGTCAAGACGGGCGCGACCGTCGAGCTGAAGGTGGACCACGCGCGTCGCACCAGGCTGCGCGCGAACCATTCCGCCACGCATCTGATCCATGAGGCGCTGCGCGAGGTGCTGGGTACCCATGTGGCGCAGAAGGGCTCGCTGGTTGCGCCCGAGCGTCTGCGCTTCGACATCTCCCACAACAAGCCGATCTCGCATGACGAGCTCGAAGAGGTAGAGCGCATGGCGAACGAGATCGTCGTTCAGAACGGCCCTGTAACCACGCGGCTGATGTCTGTCGACGACGCCATTGCCGAAGGCGCCATGGCGCTGTTTGGCGAGAAATATGGCGATGAAGTGCGCGTCGTTTCGATGGGCACGGGCTTGCATGGCGCCAAGGCCAACCGGCCTTATTCGGTCGAGCTATGCGGCGGCACGCATGTCAGGGCGACCGGCGATATCGGCCTGGTGCGCATCCTGTCCGACAGCGCGGTCGCTGCCGGCGTTCGCCGCATCGAGGCGTTGACCGGCGAGGCGGCCAGAAAGCATCTCGACGAACAGGACAAGCGGCTGAAGGCGGCCGCCGCCGCGCTGAAGATTTCGCCGGCCGATGTGCCGGCCCGCGTCGAGGCGCTGCTCGACGAGCGCAAGAAGCTCGAAAAGGAGCTGACAGAGGCGCGCAAGAAGCTGGCGCTGGGCGATCGCTCGCCAGCCGGTGTGCCTGCGGAAAACGAAACCATTGCCGGTGTCGGTTTTCTCGGCAAGGCGGTATCGGGCGTCTCGCCAAAGGATCTCAAGCCGTTGGCCGATGCCGGCAAGAAGTCGCTCGGCTCCGGCATCGTCGTCTTCGTCGGCGCCGGCGAGGACAACAAGGCAAGCGTCGTCGTCGCCGTCACCGATGATCTGACCGGCCGCTTCAGCGCCATCGATCTGGTGCGCGTCGCGTCCGCGGCGTTGGGCGGGCAGGGCGGCGGCGGGCGACCCGATATGGCTCAGGCCGGCGGCCCGGACGCGTCGAAGGCCGAAGACGCGATCGCTGCGGTGAAGGCGGCTCTCGAAGCGGCGTGAACCTGCACCGGGGGCGGCACGGCCGAAATGGCGCGTCGCCCAGCGGATATCTTTGAGGGCCGATATGCCGACATTGACGATGTATCAGATCGATGCCTTTGCCGAAAGGGCCTTCCAGGGTAACCCTGCCGCCGTTCTCCTTTTAGAGGAATGGCTGTCGGAGCAGGTAATGCAGGCCATCGCCAACGAAAACAATCTTGCTGAAACCGCGTTTGTGCGGCCGAATGGCAAAGGTTGGGATTTGCGCTGGTTCACGCCGGTCCACGAAGTCGACTTCTGCGGCCACGCCACTCTTGCGGCCGCCCATGTGCTGGCTACGGAATACAATGGTCAGGGCGAAATGGCCTTCGCCACCCGGGTCGGCGAGCTGCGGGTTTCCCGGTGGGAAGGGGGCTATCAGCTCGATCTGCCTTGTTTTCCGCCGCAGCCCGTCGAGGAAGAGCTGAACTCGGCGCTGCAAGCGATATTGCCTCAGCGGCCGGTTGCGAGCTTCCGCAATTTCGAGAACCTGTTTGTCGAGCTTGCCGACGAGACAACCGTGCGATCTTTCGTTCCCGATCTGCTCAGGATCGGACGTTTTCATCCTCTCGGCCTGGTTATTACCGCGCCTGGGCGAGCCCACGATTTCGTCTCCCGTTACTTCGTGCCTGGGGCGGGCATTCCCGAGGATCCGGTAACCGGCTCCATTCATGCGACGCTGGTGCCTTATTGGTCTGAAAAACTCGGCAAGACGCATCTGTCGGCATTCCAATGCTCGCAGCGCGGCGGGCATTTGCTATGCGAACTGGCCGGAGATCGCGTGCTGATCACAGGCCGTGCGAAGACCTTCATGAAGGCGGAGATCTACCTTCCCGATTGAGCGGCTTGCCAATTCGGTGGCTGCTTCGCCTGAGCCAGGTGTTCAGATCACGGTATGGCGTTAGGGCCGGGCGGCGGCCCGATGGCGCAGGGCAGTGGCCCCAAAGAGGCGGCGCTAGAACGGCATAGCGCTCATCAGAGATGCCTTGATGCCTTCAGGGCACGCGTCATTCGCGTCGAGTCCCCCCAGGTCGACAGCCAAATCAGGCAGTCGGTGGTAACGGAGATCGCTGCGCGCAGGCGGTTCAGCAACGGTCCAGGCGAGGTCAGCTGCTCTTCGGCGTGACGGAGATGGGCAAGCTCTTCTGCGCGGATGGACAGGATGATGCCGTGCAACTCGTGATCGCGTCCGGTGAGAAAGAACAGCTGATCATCGAGATGGCGGTGCACCGCCGCTTCGACAGCTGCGGTGCAGGCCCAGACGCCTTGCGGGCCGAGCAGGGCAGTGAGGAAACCCAGCAGCCAGCCGCCCCAGCTCCAGAATTGCATCACGCGACACGGTCGGGAATTTCGCAGTGGCATGGCTGCATGGAAAGACGCGCAATGGGTGCGCTCGTGCCCAAGCATCTCCGACAAAGACGGCACGCAGTCCGGCCAGAAACGCTTCGCGACAAGAATCTGTGCCGAATAGATTCTGATCGCGCCGTACTCGCCGGCGTGGTTGACTCTGACTATTCTGGCCACCGTCAGTGCGTCCTGGTGAGAGAGCTTGGCCATGAATGCGCTCGAGAGTTAAGTCAGCCTGCCGGCAACGCTCGCACGCGCCGCAATGCGGGTCCACCAATTCTGGATCTCGGCAAACTCGGCCAGCAGGGCTTGTCCCTCGGCGACTTTGACGAAATAGCCGATGATCGGTGCGGCGTGCAGGTCGGCCAGCGTCAGGTCCGTTCCCAACAGCCAAGGCCCTTCGGCTTTCAGCGAAGAGAGCGCCTGCAATGCCGTTCTTGCCTGCCGCAACCCGTTGGCGATCACCGCTTCGTTGGGCGGCGTTGTTTCCAGCCGCTCGACAGCGACATCCCAGACCATGGTCCTGTAGGCATAGGCGTCGAGCAGGCCGGTGATCTGGTTCATGCGTGCTCGAGGCCGGGCTTCGACCGGTTGCAGCGCCGGGCCGCCAAAGGCTTCGTCGACATAACGGGCAATCGCGCCGGTCTCGTAGAGGCGAAAGCCGTCATGCTCGAAGGCCGGGATGCGGCCGAACGGCTGGTGCTCGAAATACCAGCCGGGAATGCCGTCCGCGGCAAAGATGTCGACGGGCACGAGCTCGTAGCCGACGCCCTTTTCCTCCAGCACCAGCCGCACGATGCGCACATAGACGCTGTAGTCCGCGCCGTAGACGACGGGCTTGCCCATGCCGGTTGGGCTCAGGCCATCGCTTTCTGCAAATTTTCGTCGATCTTGTCGAGGAAGCCAGTGGTCGAAAGCCATGGCTGGTCGGGGCCGATCAGCAGCGACAGGTCCTTGGTCATGAAGCCGGACTCGACCGTCTGGATGCAGACCCTTTCCAGCGTCTCGGCAAAGCGCCTCAGTTCGGCATTGTCGTCGAGCTTGGCGCGGTGCGCGAGGCCGCGTGTCCAGGCAAAGATCGAGGCGATCGAATTGGTCGAGGTCTCCTCGCCCTTCTGGTGCTGGCGATAGTGGCGGGTGACGGTGCCGTGCGCGGCTTCCGCCTCGACGGTCTTGCCGTCCGGCGTCATCAGCACCGAGGTCATCAGGCCGAGCGAGCCGAAGCCTTGCGCCACCGTGTCGGACTGCACGTCGCCGTCATAATTCTTGCAGGCCCAGACATAGCCACCCGACCATTTCAGGCTCGAGGCCACCATGTCGTCGATCAGCCGGTGCTCGTACCAGAGTTTCTTCGCTTTGAATTCTGCTTCGAACTCCGCCTCGTAGACCTCCTGGAAGATGTCCTTGAAGCGTCCGTCATAGGCTTTGAGGATGGTGTTCTTGGTCGAGAGGTAGACGGGGTAATTACGCAGCAGGCCGTAGTTCAGGGAGGCGCGGGCGAATTCGCGGATCGATTCGTCGAGATTGTACATGGCCATGGCGACGCCGGCGCCGGGTGCGTCGAAGACGTCGTGCTCGATCACCTGGCCGTCCTCGCCGACGAATTTGATCGTCAGCTTGCCCTTGCCGGGGAAGCGGAAGTCGGTGGCGCGGTACTGGTCGCCGAAGGCGTGGCGGCCGACGATGATCGGCTTGGTCCAGCCGGGCACCAGCCGCGGCACGTTCTTCATGATGATCGGCTCGCGAAAGATGGTGCCGCCGAGGATGTTGCGGATGGTGCCGTTCGGCGACTTCCACATCTTCTTCAGCTTGAATTCCTCGACGCGCTGCTCGTCGGGCGTGATCGTCGCGCATTTCACGCCGACGCCGTATTTCTTGATGGCATTGGCCGAATCGATGGTCACCTGGTCGTTGGTGGCGTCGCGGTGCTCGATGCCGAGGTCGTAATATTCGAGCTTGAGGTCGAGATAAGGGTGGATCAGCTTGTCCTTGATGCACTGCCAGATGATGCGGGTCATCTCGTCGCCGTCGAGTTCGACGACCGGGTTCGCCACCTTGATCTTCGCCATGGAAAGAATGCCTCACTTTTGGGGAACGGAACGGCCTTGCCCGCACGGCTGCCGGCCCTGGGATGCGGCCCGTATATCAAAGGCTTTTTGGCCGCGCAAACGGCGAACCGCGCCGTAGTGTCGGCATTCCTTGCGAAAGCTTCATTTTCGCCGCCAAATGTGGCAGGGGACTGCGAAATGCCGCAAACAGCAGTTCACTGACAACCATGGCCGCTACCCAGGATCCCGCCACCCCTCTTGCCTCCGGAACTCCAGCGTCCGGACCGGCGATCATCCTGGTCGAGCCGCAGCTCGGCGAGAATATCGGCATGGTTGCGCGCGCCATGGCCAATTTCGGCCTTACCGAGCTGCGGCTCGTCAATCCGCGCGACGGCTGGCCGAGCGAGAAGGCGCGTGCCGCCGCAAGCCGCGCCGACCACGTCATCGATGCCGTCACGGTGTTCGATGACCTCGCCTCGGCGATTGCCGATTTGAACTTCGTCTTCGCCACCACGGCGCGCGCGCGCGACAATTTCAAGCCGGTGCGCGGTCCGGTCGAGGCGGGCAGGGCGCTGCGCGCGCGGCAGCGGGCCGGCCAGCGCACCGGCATCCTGTTCGGCCGCGAGCGCTTCGGCCTCTATAATGACGAGGTCGGCCTTGCCGACGAGATCGTCACTTTCCCCGTCGATCCAGCCTTCTCCTCGCTCAACATCGCCCAGGCTGCCCTGCTGATGTCCTATGAATGGATGAAGTCCGGCCTGGAAGACGAGACCAGGACCAACTTCTCCGGCCCCGAAATGCCGCCGGCTGCCAAGGAAGAATTGCACGGCCTGTTTGCGTATCTGGAAGGTGCACTGGAGGCGCGCGGCTATTTCCGCCCGGCAGCGAAGAAGCCGAAGATGGTCGACAATTTGCGTGCAGTGCTGACCCGCCCCGGCTTTGCTGAGCCGGAGCTCAAGGTGCTGCGCGGCATCATATCATCGCTGGACAGGTTCTCGCCGGCCATGCCGCGCGGCGACGGATCGCCCGGCGACGATCCAAGGCGGCTCCCGGCGGCCGCGGCACGCGCTGCGAGGGCGAAAGACAAAGACTAGCCTCGGAACTGCCCATACCTCACCAGTAACCGAATGTTATTTGGTGTGATCCATTGTCTGGAAAACGATGGATCTTTCGATGTTCAATTCAAATATCGGGCGTCTTCGCTTTTTCTTCTATTCCGCGGCCCTGCTGGTTGCGGAAATCGTGACCTTTGTGCTGTGCGTCGTGCTGACCATCGGCATCGAGGGTTTGGCCAATTCGAAGCCCGGACCTTCCAGGGAAGGGCTGGCCGCGGCCGTTCTCGTTACCTCGCTGGTGATCGTTCTGTTCCGCGCGAATTTCGCCTGGCGTCGAAGCCGCGACGCGCAAGGGTCGGGTTGGATCCTTTGGTCCTATATCGTGTTCTCGACGCTGTTCGCGATCCTGCAGGCCGGCACTGTTCTTGTCGTAAAATTCGACGGCGAAGATTCGCATTCCGGCCTTAACCTGCTGGGATTAGCTCTTGTCGGGCTGTGGGCCGTCATCTTGGCGGCCAAGCCGGCGGGTGGCGGCTCTTCGGATATAGCGTCATCCCTGAGTTTCGACGATTTCGACCCGCCCGGGCCGCTGCGCGGCGCCGCCGCGCTCCATTCAGCGTCAGCCGCCGGCGCGACGGCCCTGGCTCCAGCCTACGCCACGCGGGCCGCGCCGGTGCCGTCGAACCACCCTGCATCTCAACCTGCATCTCCGGCGAACGGCCGGCCGCGGCCCGGCGGCTTCGGCAAGCGCGGCCTTGTGTGACCGGCTCGCCGCATCAAGGCCATGATGCTTCCACATAGAGGCGGCCGGGATAAAGCATCATTGGCCGAAGCAGAAAGCATGGGCCGGGCCTTCCCCCGTGATCTCGTTTGTGATTCCCAGCCCTTAGTGATTCCCAGCCCTTAGTGACTCAATGACAATGACCGATCCATCGAGCGCCCGTCCGATCCTGATGTTCGATTCCGGCATTGGCGGCCTCACCGTGCTGCGTGAGGCGCGCGTGCTGATGCCTGACCGCCGCTTCATCTATGTCGCCGACGACGCGGCGTTCCCCTTCGGCGGCTGGGAGGAGCCGGCGCTGAGAACACATATCCTGGAGTTGTTCGCCAGGCTGCTCGAACGGTTTTCGCCGGCCATTTCGGTCATCGCCTGCAACACCGCCTCGACGCTGGTCATCGATGCGTTGCGCGACCGGTTTCCCGGCCACCCTTTCGTCGGCACTGTGCCGGCCATCAAGCCGGCGGCGGAACGCACGCGCTCAGGCCTGGTTTCGGTGCTGGCTACGCCCGGCACCGTCAAGCGCCAGTACACGCGCGACCTGATCAGCAAATGGGCGCAGAAATGCCATGTCCGCCTTGTCGGCAGCGACAGGCTGGCGGGATTGGCCGAAGCCTATATGCGCGATGGCTTTGTCGACGAGGACGCCGTGCGCGCCGAGATCGCGCCGTGCTTCGTCGAGCATGACGGGCTGCGCACCGACATCGTCGTGCTTGCCTGCACCCATTATCCGTTTTTGGCCAACCGCATGCGCAAGACAGCACCGTGGCCGGTCGACTGGCTCGACCCGGCCGAGGCGATCGCACGCCGGGCGCTGTCGCTGCTTGCCGATACCGAGGCCCGCTATCGCAGAGAGGCACTGCCGGAAGGCGCCGACCTTGCATTCTTCACCTCGAACAGCGCCGATTTTCCGACGCGCCGGCTGATGCAGGGATTTGGCCTGGCGATATCCTGATCGCAGGCAATTTTCGCTTTGGGAACATCACACCGGACAATGCGTTTTCCTCTCATTGGAAACGGGAGAAACCATCATGCCAGCCACCTCAAAAGCCCAGCAGAAAGCGGCCGGCGCGGCATTGTCAGCCAAGCGCGGCGAGACCAAGAAGGGCGCGCTCAAAGGCGCGTCGAAGGGAATGTATAAATCCATGAGCGAAAAACAGCTCGAGGAATTCGCCGAGACCAAGCGCAAGGGCCTGCCGGAAAAGAAGTCGAAACACTGATCGACTGGCCATTCTGACGGCGGATGCCGGTCAATAAAAGGCCCGCGGCTGAGCCGCGGGCCATGAAGTCTCAACGGGCGAGGACGAAAATTACCAGTTCCAGCCCCACCCGCAGCGCCGCACTTTGTAGCGGATCACCTTGCGATGACCGTGGCGCCACACCACCTTCTTCTTGACCACGATGCGGCAGACCTGGTGATGCCTGTGCCCATGCCAATGCCGGGCCTGCGCCGGCTCGGGCGCGACCGCCATCGTGCCGGCCATCACCGCGGCGCCTACCAACGTAAGGAAGAACTTCTTCATGCGAATTCCAGCTCCTCTGACTTCAGTCCCTTCCTGATGCCGCTGGCGCAACCTCCCGCCACATCCGGCACGTTCTACAACCGTAACACTATCCGGTTCGGCGATTCGCGCCAGCCAGAAGCTTGACAGCGGTTAAATCTCCGTTTAACCAGCCCACCAACACCGGGCCGCAATGCCCGGTGGTTTTCTTTATGTGTGCAAGACGTTTGGGAAGCCGGTTTTACTTTCCTTATGTCTTGTTTGAAATGACGTGTCCCGTGGGTTTTCCGTCGCGTTGCGTGGAAAACCCTGTCAGGTCTCGAAAACGGAGGCCAGAGGAGGGCGCGTTTCCTTCACCCGGACCATAAGGTTCCGGGTGCATTGTTTTGAAAGGGAATGCGATGAGCAAGCGCGAATCCGCGAAGTACAAGATCGACCGCCGTCTTGGCGAAAACATCTGGGGCCGCCCGAAGTCCCCGGTCAACAAGCGTGAATACGGCCCCGGCCAGCATGGCCAGCGTCGCAAAGGCAAGCTTTCCGATTTCGGCCTGCAGCTGCGCGCCAAGCAGAAGCTGAAGGGCCACTATGGCGACGTTTCGGAAAAGCAGTTCCGCAAGGTCTATGAAGAGGCGGACCGCCGCAAGGGCGACACCTCGGAGAACCTGATCGGCCTGCTCGAATCGCGCCTCGACGCGGTCGTCTACCGCGCCAAGTTCGTGCCGACCATCTTTGCGGCGCGCCAGTTCGTCAATCACGGCCACGTCAACGTCAACGGCAAGCGCGTCAACATCGGCTCGTACCGCTGCAAGCCGGGCGATGTCATCGAAGTGCGCGAGAAGTCGAAGCAGCTGGTCATCGTGCTGGAATCGGTGGGCCTGGCCGAGCGCGACGTGCCCGACTACATCGAGGCCGACCACAACAAGATGACCGCGGCTTTCACGCGCATCCCCGGCCTGGCGGACGTTCCGTTTGCCGTGCAGATGGAACCGAACCTGGTCGTCGAATTCTATTCGCGCTGATCGGCGCGTTCGTCGCGATACAATCGAAGGCCGCCCGTCGAGGCGGCCTTTTCTTTTTTCGTTCCTTTTCCGCGGCGTGATTCCGAAATCGATTTCGGTTTTCGGTCCGATGCGCTACTGCGGGCGGCAACAGGATCTTGGGGCCGACGCGCCATGAATATGCTGCCAGACGCCGAAACGCTCGAACCGGTCGCCGACGCCGAAGGCGGCTTTCATCCTCTGTTTGCCGATGTGCCGTCCTCCGTCGAGTTCAACAAGCTGCGCAAGCGGCTGTTGCGGCTTGCCCGCCAGGCGATCGACGATTTCGCCATGGTGAGACCCGGCGACCGTTGGCTGATCGCTCTGTCGGGCGGCAAGGATTCCTACGGCCTGCTTGCCGTGCTGCTCGATCTCAAATGGCGCGGGCTGCTGCCGGTCGAGCTGTTGGCCTGCAATCTCGACCAGGGCCAGCCGAACTTTCCCAAGCACATATTGCCCGACTATCTCGATAGATATGCCATTCCGCATCGCATCGAATATCAGGACACCTATTCGGTGGTCACCGACAAGCTGGCCGAGGGCAGCACCTATTGCTCGCTGTGCTCGCGGCTGCGGCGCGGCCATCTCTATCGCATTGCCCGCGAGGAGGGCTGCTCGGCGCTGGTGCTCGGTCATCACCGCGAGGACATACTGGAAACCTTCTTCATGAACCTGTTCCATGGCGGACGCCTTGCCGCCATGCCGCCGAAGCTGCTCAACGACGAAGGCGATGTCATGGTGCTGCGGCCGCTCGCCTATTGTGCGGAAGCCGATCTCGAGAAATTCGCCGGCGCCATGAAATTCCCGATCATTCCGTGCGATCTGTGCGGTAGCCAGGAAGGCCTGCAGCGCAACGCCATGAAGGCGATGCTCGACGACATCGAGAAGCGCATGCCCGGCCGCAAGGACACGATGATCCGCGCCATGACCAATGTGCGGCGTTCGCATCTGCTCGACAGGAAGCTGTTCGATTTCGCCGCCCTCAACGAAACCCTCACCACCAGGCGTCCCGATGACATTTGACGATAGCGCGATCGACTGGCTTGCAGACCTTCTGTCGGAAGCCGCCGTCGCCGAGATCATGCCGCGCTTTCGCCGGTTGAGCGAGGGCGACGTCCGTCGCAAGACCTCGGCCGCCGATCTCGTCACCGAAGCCGACGTCAATGCCGAACGGCTCATCACCGCCAGGCTGCGCCAGCGTTATCCCCACGCAATGATCGTCGGCGAGGAGGCCTGCTCCGACGACCCGACGCTGCTCGACGGTCTCGGCGATGCCGAACTCGCCTTCGTCATCGACCCGGTCGACGGCACCTTCAACTTCGCCTCCGGCGTGCCGCTGTTCGGCGTCATGCTTGGCGTCGTGGTCAAGAGCGAGACGGTCGTCGGCATCATTCACGATCCCGTCGGCAAGGATTGGCTGATCGGCGTTAGTGGCGCCGGCAGCCATATCCGCCATGCCCATGGCAATCTGGAAAAGGTCCATGTCGCCAAACCGGCGCCGATGTCGGAAATGACCGGTGCGGTCTCATGGCACTACGTGCCCGAGCCGGACCGCTCACGTTTGGCGCGCAACCAGACCAAGTCGCTATCGCAGTTCAATTATCGCTGCGCCGCCCACGAATACCG
The DNA here is from genome assembly GCF_040319065.1 of Mesorhizobium sp. M0968. Lineage (NCBI taxonomy): Bacteria > Pseudomonadati > Pseudomonadota > Alphaproteobacteria > Hyphomicrobiales > Phyllobacteriaceae > Mesorhizobium > Mesorhizobium sp. M0968. Next base: position 144,069 of record NZ_JAMYNL010000005.1, on the reverse strand, counting down.
CCTGCTGGCCAGCGGCCACGGCCATTTCGTCGTCTACAACAAGCTGATGCCCTGGGATCACCTGCCTGGCGTGCTGATCCATGCGGAGGCGGGCGGCCATGCCGCGCGCTTCGACGGCAGCGCCTATCTGCCGTCGCATGTCGGAGGTGGCCTGCTGGTCGCGCCGGACCGGGAGAGCTGGCGGGAGCTGCGCCGCGAGCTCTGGGCGGAATAACTCTTCGCTGCCAAAGTTGTCCAATCCTGTGCGAAACCGGAGACCTCGAATGAAACCTCGGTCCGCAATTGTTGCAACGGCCTTTGCCCTTGCCTTGGTTGCCGGTGTCAATGAAGCAAGCGCTGGGGAACGCGCATGTCGCAGTCCCGACTCCGTCGACACCATAGACGAGATGTTCTCCGCGATCTTCGCCTGTTGGAAGCCGCCGCCCGGAACCGCGGGCATGACCCTGACGCTGCAGTTCTCAATTCGCCGAAACGGCACGCTTATCGGCAAACCGCGCGCCACTTATTCCCATCTAGGGGACGATGGTCCGCTCAATCGGGCCTTCGTGGCTTCCGTCCTCGAGGCGCTCGACAAGGCTCTCCCACTGCCCGTTTCGGACAGCATGGGTGGAGCAATCGCAGGACGTACGCTGTTCCCACGCTTCACCGCGGTCAGTGAGGGTGCATCCTAGGCGCGCCCGGCAATGTGCATTAGACCGGCGGGTTATGCGGCTGGAACAGTCTGCCGCGCTCGGCCAGCAGGATCATCAGCAGCGCCGCCACCGACACGCTGCAGAACCCGGCGGCCAGCGGCGTCACCGTGCCGTTGAAGGCTTGGCCGATCAGCGTGCCGAGAATGCCGCCAAGAAATGTCTGCATGAACCCAAGGATCGACGATGCAGTGCCGGCCAGGTGCCCCAGCGGCTCCATGGCAAGCGCGTTGAAGTTCGCGCCAAGCGCGCCGAACGGGACCATGGCGCAGGCAAAGAAGGTAATGAAGAGCCAGAGCGGCATCTTTATTTCGATGGAAACGACCAGCCAGGCAAGGCTGATGGCCAGAAACAGCAGCAGCGCGCTTTGCGACAGACGGCGCATGCCGATGCGGCCGACGAGGCGCGAGTTGAGGTAGTTCGAAAAAGCAAGTACGCCGGCAACCCCCGCGAAGATGACGGGGAACATCTCGCCGACATTGAACACGCTGACATAGATCTGCTGGGCCGAGGCGATGAAGCCGAACATGGCGCCGAAGATGAAGGTGCTGGCGAAGGCATAGCAGAGCGCGATGCGGTTGGTGAGAACGATGCGGAAGCCGCCGATGATGGAGGACAGCGTCAGCGGCCGGCGATATTCGGGGTGTAGTGTCTCGGGCAGGCGCAGCAGCGACCAGGCGGACACGATCAGCGCGCCGGCTGCCATGGTGACGAAGATCACATGCCAGGTCGCAAACAGCATGATGAACTGGCCGATACCGGGCGCCACCACCGGGATGGCCATGAACACCATGAAGATCAAGGACATGACTTCGGCCATGCGCCTTCCGTCGAACGTATCGCGCACGATCGAGACGGCAATGACGCGCGTCGCCGCCGCGCCGATGCCTTGCACCGCCCGGCATAGCAGAAGCGTGGCGAATGACGGGGCGATTGCCGCAGCGCCGGCCGCCAGGACGTAGATCACCAGCCCTGCGACAAGCGGCGCGCGGCGCCCGAAGCGGTCCGAGATCGGCCCGAAGAACAGCTGTCCGCCGCCAAAGCCAAGGATATAGGCGGTGACAACATATTGCCGGTGGTTTTCATTTTCGATGCCAAGCGAAGCGCCGATCTGCTGCAGCGCCGGCAAAATAATGTCGATTGCCAGCGAATTGAGCGCCATCAGCGCCGCGCACAGCGCAATGAATTCCCAGCGCGGAATGGGCAAGGTGCTTGCCTTTTGCTGCGCTTGTGCTTGCTGATCCAAGGCCAGTCCGATCCTCAAACGAAAATGCGCCGGCTGGCCGACGCATCCATTCGTTGATTGCCCGATAGCGGGCAGAACTTTTTGCCAAGGTGGGGGCTGCCCCGGCGCTTAGCGCATGACCCCCGAAAATCGCAGGCGGAAGGTCATACGCAGAAACAGAAGTCAGGCGGCGCCTTTGACGCTGACGCCCTTTTCGACGAGGAAGGTCTGCAATTCGCCCGCCTGGAACATCTCGCGGATGATGTCGCAGCCGCCGACGAACTCGCCCTTGACGTAGAGCTGCGGGATGGTCGGCCAGTTGGAATAGTCCTTGATGCCTTGCCGCAGTTCGGCCGACGTCAGCACGTCGACGCCCTTATAGTCGGCGCCGATATAGTCGAGGATCTGCACGACCTGGCCGGAAAATCCGCATTGCGGGAAGCCGGGCGTGCCCTTCATGAAGAGAACGACGTCGTTGCCCTTCACTTCATTGTCGATGTAGTCGTTGATGCCGCTCATGGAATACCCTTTCATGCCTGTGGGAGTCAGGCTCGAACATTACCCTTCAAATAAACCCATGGGTTGCGCGAAACAAGATGTTTGCCGCCTTGCCATGCAAATGGCGCAAAGGAACGTCTGATCTTGGGCCAAGAGCGTTGGCCACCACCTTTCCCGAGGCGCGATGAAAAGACGATATCTCGCCGGGTTCCTCCTCGCCGTTCTGTTCGCCGCACTGTCCTTGATCTGGTGGGCCAGGTCGCCGAGACAGCCATCTCTCGTCGTCGGCGGTGAATTACCGGCGCCGTGCCGCGACGCGAGCTTCGAGGCGGTCGCCTATGTCGTCTGCGAAATCGATCTGCGCCACTATGACATCGGTGTGTTCCACGCAGGCCTTGACGGCAAGGCTTTCGGTTCACTGGACAAATTCGACAAGGCGATGGCGGATCATGGCCGGCCGGTGCTGCTCGCCATGAACGCCGGCATGTATCACCAAGACCTGACTCCGGTCGGCCTTCTCGTCGAAGACGGCCGGGAGAAGGCGCCGATCAACGTCGCCGACAGCGAAGGGAATTTCTTCCTGAAACCGAATGGCGTCTTCCTGGTCCGGAAGGACGGCAAGGCGGCGGTCATGGAGACAAGCGCCTATGCTGCGACCAGACTGGACGTGATGTTTGCCACGCAATCCGGCCCGATGCTGGTGATCGACGGCCGGCTTCATCCCCGCTTCGAGCAAAACGGCACATCGCGCTATATCCGCAATGGCATCGGCGTGCGTGACGAAAACACTGTCGTGCTGGCGATCTCGCGCTCTGAGGTCAGCCTCGGCAGCTTCGCGCGACTGTTTCGAGATGCGCTCAATTGTCCCAACGCGCTTTTCTTCGACGGGGTCGTTTCGGCGCTGTCGAACGGCGAGCGGATGATTGTGGGTGGAAGCTATCCGGTCGGGCCGATCATCGCCGTGTCGGCGAAAAGGTGAATTTATTTATGCGCACGTACGCATATGAATGCCGGCGCCAAACTCAGTTCGGCAAAATGCCTGGAGTCGACCATTTCCATCTCGGGCGCGGGAACTGGCTCGACGAAACGATCGAGCGTCCAGCCTGTGTCGGCAAGCCCGTTGAGGATATCGCCGAGCGGCCTGCGATAGGATTCGACATAGGGCTTGGGCTCCCCAAAACCTCCCCAATACATGCCCCAGCGATTCGTTTCAAAATAGGTTTTCGTCCCGCGCGTGCGCGTGTCCTGCCAGTCGCGCATTGGATGGCCCATAGAGAACACCAGCCAGCCGCCCGGGCAGGCCACGCGATGAAACTCAGCGAATACCGGCTCCAGTTTTTCGACATAGTCGAGCGCCAGCGAGCAAAGTATTCGGTCGAAACTGCCATCCGCGAGCCAGTAGAGAGCCCTTTCGAGGTTGCCAAGCCGGATATCGACATCGAGCCCAGCGCATCGCTGACGTGCCAGAGCCAGCATTTCCGGCGTAATGTCGAAGGCACTTACCCGCGCACCTGAGCCAGCCAGCTTTTCCGAGCAGATACCGGAGCCGCAACCGGCGTCCAGTATGTTCAGACCCGTCACGTCGCCCAGCAACTCCAGCGAGGCTGGCCGTTCATAAAGGGCGTTGTGCGGCTTGATCGGCGCCAGCGCGTCATAGCGCTCGGCGAAGGAAGCATAGGCACTGACTGCAACCGGATCGCTGTCGCCTTTGGCCATGACTTCCCGCTTGCGTAGAATTAGTCCGGCACGCTGGTCTGCAGGGCAAGCGCGTGCAACACGCCGCCCATATTGCCCTTCAGCGCGTCATAGACCATCTGGTGCTGCTGGACCCGGCTTTTCCCGCGAAAGCTTTCGGCCACAACCTCAGCCGCATAATGGTCGCCGTCGCCGGCCAGGTCGCGAATCGTCACCTTGGCGTCGGGAATGCCTTCCTTGATCAGCCGTTCGATGTCGTGGGCGTCCATTGCCATATGAGGATTCCTTGTTCAGGTCGTGATCTCATAGATATGGTCGAAATGGCGGATGAACCACAGGGAAAGAGCCCACTCGATCACATCACGGGTCCACGACCTCATTTGCCATGAAGCGAGGGAACCAGGATTCGTGGGCGGCGGTCAATTCGCTGACCGGTATCGCACGCGCCTCGCCCAGCTTCAGGTCGCTGCCGCCGGTCGAGCCGATCCACGGCGCAAAAACGCCGAGCTTGTTTTGTTGTTCGCGAATGGCGTCCCATTGCTCGCTCTGCGGGTCGATCGACAGCGTCAAGAGATAGCGGCCCTGGTCCTCGCCGAACCAGACGGGGATTGGATCTGTGCCGATCAGGCCGGGGATGGTCGCGCCGATGCCGGAGGCCATCGCCATCTCGGCCAGCGCTACCGCGATGCCGCCATCGGAAACGTCATGCGCCGCGGTAACGACACCGGAGGCGATCAGTGCCCGCACATGGTCGCCGACCCGCTTCTCGTGGCCGAGATCGACCGGCGGCGGCGGGCCGTCGGCGCGGCCAAAGATGTCGCGCATATAGACCGACTGGCCAAGATGCGAGCCCCATATCGTCGGCGCGCCGACCAGCACGATCATCTGGCCTTCGGCGGCAAAGCCGATGCGCACCATTTTCGACCAGTCGGCAATCAGACCGACGCCGCCGATGGTTGGTGTCGGCAGGATGCCCTGTCCGTTGGTCTCATTATAGAGGGAGACGTTGCCGGAGACGATCGGAAAGCCAAGCGCCCGGCAGGCATCGCCGATGCCTTTCACAGCACCAACCAGCTGGCCCATGATCTCCGGCCGTTCCGGATTGCCGAAATTGAGGTTGTCGGTGGCCGCGAGCGGCAGAGCGCCGGTGGCGGTAAGATTGCGCCAGCATTCGGCAACCGCCTGCTTGCCGCCCTCGTAAGGGTCGGCCTCGCAATAGCGCGGCGTCACGTCGGAGGAGAAGGCGAGCGCCTTGGTCGGGTGGCCATCGACGCGCACGACACCGGCGTCGCCGCCGGGAAGCTGCAGGGAATTACCCTGGATCAGCGTGTCGTACTGCTCCCAGACCCAGCGGCGCGAGGAAAGGTCTGGTCCGCTCAGCAGCTTGAGCAGTGCGTCGGCCACATCGGCTTGCGGTGCATCGCCGGCCAGCGGCGCCGGCTTCTTCGGATCGACCCAGGGACGGTCATATTCCGGCGCTTGATCGCCGAGATCCTTGATCGGCAGGTTGGCGACCTCGTCGCCCTGGTGCAGCACGCGGAAGCGCAGATCGTCGGTGGTCTTGCCGACGATGGCAAAGTCGAGGCCCCATTTGTGGAAGATCGCCTCGGCCTGTTTTTCCTTTTCGGGGCGCAGCACCATTAGCATGCGCTCTTGGCTCTCCGAAAGCATCATCTCATAGGCGCTCATGCGCTCTTCACGCACCGGCACCTTGTCGAGATCGAGCTCGATGCCGAGGTCGCCCTTGGCGCCCATTTCGACTGCCGAGCAGGTGAGGCCGGCGGCACCCATGTCCTGGATGGCGATAACGGCGCCGGACGCCATCAGTTCGAGGCAGGCTTCGAGCAGGCATTTTTCGGTGAACGGATCGCCAACCTGCACGGTGGGCCGCTTCTCGTCGATCTTGTCGTCGAACTCGGCCGAGGCCATGGTGGCGCCGCCGACACCGTCGCGCCCGGTCTTGGCGCCGAGATAGACCACCGGCAGGCCAACACCCTTGGCTTCCGACAGGAAGATCGCATCAGTCTTGGCAAGCCCCGCCGCAAAGGCATTGACCAGGATGTTGCCATTGTAGCGGGCGTCGAAATTGACCTCGCCGCCGACCGTCGGCACGCCGAAGGAATTGCCATAGCCGCCGACGCCGGAAACGACGCCGGCAACGAGGTGCCTGGTTTTGGGATGGTCCGGCGCGCCGAAGCGTAGCGCGTTCATCGCCGCGATCGGCCGCGCGCCCATGGTGAAGACATCGCGCAGGATGCCGCCGACGCCGGTCGCAGCTCCCTGATAGGGCTCGATATAGGAGGGGTGGTTATGGCTCTCCATCTTGAAGACGACGCAGTCGCCGTCGCCGATGTCGACCACGCCGGCATTCTCGCCCGGGCCCTGGATGACTTGCGGCCCGGTGGTCGGCAGCGTGCGCAGCCACTTCTTCGAGGATTTGTAAGAACAATGCTCGTTCCACATCGCCGAAAAAATACCAAGTTCGGTAAAGCTCGGTTCGCGCCCGACCAGGTCGAGGATGCGCTGGTACTCGTCGGGCTTCAGCCCGTGCGCGGCAATGAGTTCAGGAGTGATCGGCACGGAATTGGAAATGGTCATGATCGGCAATTGTGTCCTTGAGATCGAGTCCCGTCTTATCGCAAGCGTCGCAGCCGATACACCCCGTTGGATGACTAAAACGATGGAAAGCAACAGCTGACCGCAAGTAGCGAAAGATCGCCACTCGACCCGCCGGTTTCAAGCCGGTTCAGGAAAAGCTGTCGTAGCCGGCGCGGCCCTCGTCCAGAAGCCGCCGGATTACCGCGACGCCGTGCGCGATATCGTCCCGCTGCCGCGGTTGCGAGATGCCAAACCGTACGCCGTGAAAGGCCTGTTCGGAACGCCCTGCCTTGAACTCGTCCTCGTCGTCGATGAGCACGCCATGTTCGAGGCAGGCCTGCTTGAAAGTGCCGGAAAGCCATGGGTCCGGCAAAGTGAGCCAGACGAACGGCACGTTATCCAGCGCCTTGAAATCGAAGCCGTCGAGTGTCTCGCGCACGATCGCGATGCGCGCACCGATCTCGGCAATGCTGCGCTTGCGCACCTCAGCGGCCTGACCGGACAGCACCAGCCGGCTGCCCACCTCCGCCAGCAGAAAGGGCAGGCCGCCCGTCATCATCTTGTGGGCAACCCGGATGCGGTGACGATAGGCCGGCGGGCAAGCGAGCCAGCCGCCGCGAACACCCGCCGCAACCGATTTCGACAGGCCGCCGGCAACGATGGTCCGTTCGGGAGCATATTCGGCCATTAAAGGCGTTGGGTCATCGGTCAGTCCGCCATAGAGATCGTCCTCGATCAGGACGACGTTATATTGACGGGCGACATGCGCGATTGCCTCGCGGCGCGATGCCGACAGCGTTGTCAGCGTCGGGTTCTTGGCCGTCGGCATCAAAAACATCATCTTCGGGTGCTTTTGTGCGCAGACGCGCTCGAAATCCTGGGGATCGATGCCCTCGTCGTCAGTCGCCACCAGTGCGGTCCGGCGCCCGATCAGGCCGGCACTGCGCGAGATCTGCGAATAGGTGAGGTGCTCGAAGACGACATAGTCGCCGGGGGCGGTGAGCCCCGCAATGGTTGCCATCACCGCGGCGTGGGTGCCGAGCGTGGGAACGATTGCATCCGTCGCCGGGCGATAGGAATTGCGCGACAGCCAGCGCCTGCCGGCTTCGAACCAGCGGTCCGGGAAATCACGAGTATAGCTTGAAATCTCATGCGGATGGTCTTGCGCCGTGCGTGTCAACACATCGGCGACGATGGCACCCTGGCCGACATCCGGTGCGGCGGTGCTATCGAAGCGCAGCTTGTCGCCGGGCGCATCCATATAGCGCGTGCCTTGTTCGACCGGCCCCAGGAAATCCGGCTTTGCGCTCTCCGACTGTTGAGCGAGAACATAGGTTCCGCGGCCGACCTCGCCGCTGACCAGTCCCCGCTCGCGCAGCAATTGATAGGCCCTGCCAACCGTGCCGACGGTCGTGCCGATGTCGTATGCCAGATCGCGCTGCGGCGGCAGCTTTGCCCCTGCACCGATCAGGCCGCGGTCGATGTCCGTCTCGATGGAATCAGCAAGCCGCTGATAGAGCGGGCCGGTGCGGGCGGTCAGGTCTGGAAGCCAAGTTGTCATGGTGACAATTTTTTACATTGCACCGAAATGAGAGTCAATACATATGGAGCGGGCCGTACGAAAAGGCACAATTGCAATCTTGGCAGAAAGAAAATGGGTACAATAGAGACAATCCGCTACGCGGCAGTTGAATTGACCGGAAGCCGCTCGTCGGGCCGGAGATCCTATGTTCGCGGGCTCGTGCAAGTGGTCACGTCATTCGTCCGATGGATCGACAGCCTGCTGGATCGCCGCCGCAGTCGGCTGGTCCTGCTCGAGATGACCGACGCCCAGCTCAAGGATATCGGCATTTCACGCTGCGATGCCCATCGTGAAGGTCTGAGGCCGTTCTGGGACTGAGGAGTTCGACGGGGCGCTATCGCGCGTTAGCGGACGCCCGCCGCCCTGATCCGCGTGACACCGTGGTCCACAAGCACCGCCACAATGCACAGCATCAGAAAGAGCCCGGTGATGGCCAGAGCCGAGACGGCGACGCTGGTCGCGCCGTTCTTGGCGAGATCGAGGAACGGGTAGGGCACTTCACCGGCAATCGGCGCCCGCAGCAGCGCGTAGGCCAGATAGGCGATCGGATAGATCATCCACCAGGAGATGTCGCGCCACCGCGTCGAGCCGTCGGCGCCTGCCACAAGCCACCACAGCACGAACAACACCGGCGTCACATAGTGCAGGAGCACATCGCAGAGCAGGAACAGCCCTTGCGGCTGCCAAAGCTGCGCCAGGACCGTTGCATAAACGATGAGGACCAGCGTTATGGCGACGGCTACGCCCGCCCGCATCCGTGGCGCGGAAAAGGCCGGAAACCATGCATAACCCGTCGACGACAGCAACGAGGCATGGACGAGCACCGCGCCGATGTTGGTCAGGATGGTGAAGAAGCTGAAATAGAAGACCAGCGAGCCGGCAAAGCCGCGGCCGGCTTCCATTGATGCCGGGACGGTGATGCAGAGCTGCAGGACGAGCCCGGCCAGGCCGACGACCAGACCGGCGATCTGCAGCACGCGACCCATTGGGCTAGGCAGCAGCGCCGCAGGCCGGATTGCCCGCCTGCCAGCGGGCAATGTCCGAGCCGATGCGGGCGCCGAGCGGTTCCGCCATCAATGGGCCGAACACGTCGACGCGGCTCGAATTGCCTTGCGCCTGCACGACCAGCAACGGCTTTCCACCATAATGTTTGGCCGGCACCAGCAGGAAGCGCGGCGTGCCGCTGAACGAATTCAGCTCGTTGGCCATCTGGTACGATTTGAAGGCAGGGTCCTTGCTGGCGATCCAGCATTTGTGGGCAGCTATTGCCACCTGCTCCATGGCAAGCAGTGACGCGCTCTTGCCCGCCGGCGCCGGCGCGCTCTTCGGGCCTGACTGGCAGGAGGCGAGTACAAGACCGGCGGAAGCGGCGAGGGCGAGGCGGGCGAGTGTCGATCGCATGGTCAAGCGGCGCCCATCTCGAGTTCGGACAGAAACACCTTCAGACCGTCTGTCATCTCACCCCAGACGCGCGACAGCGCCGGATGCTGCAGGGCGATTTGCTCATAGGCATCGAATTTCGGATAGCCATCAAGCAGGTCGGGGCGGCCGATCGTCGCCCTGAAATTGTTGAAGACGAAGCGGGTCGGCGTCAGCCAGGCATCGGCGAAGGAGATGTCGTCGCCGAGCGCGAACGGGCCATGCGCCATGCGCGCCTCGATTGCCGCGAGCCCGTGCTGCAATCGGGCGAACTGTGCCTTGATCTCCGCCTCGTTGCGCTGCGGCACGAAATGGAGCTCGAACAGCTTCATGGTCGGGGCGAGCACGTCGAGGTCGGTGATGCGGGCGAACATGCGCACCAGCGCCCGGTCCTTCGAGTCCCTCGGCAGCAGCGCCGGCTCGGGAAAGCGCTCCTCCAGATATTCGGCGATGACCACCGATTCGACGATCGTTTCGCCGGAGCCGGTGATCAGCACCGGAATCCGGTTCAACGGCGAGATGGCACGAAACGCCTCGGGGATGGGAAACCCCGGCGGCGGTGCAATGAGCTTGAGCGGCACGTTCTTGATGTAGGCCAACGCCCGCACGATCGACGAATAGGGCGACAACGGCCGCGAATAGAGTTTCATGACCGTGGCTCCAGGAGGAAAATTGAAGGCATCAAGCGGCGATGCCCAGCGCGCTTTCGAACAGCGCCCGGCCGTCGCTGCCGCCATGCGCCGCTTCGATCAGGTTCTCGGGATGCGGCATCAGGCCGAGCACATTGCCGCGGCCGTTGACGATACCGGCAATGTCGTTGATCGAGCCGTTGGGATTGGTGCCTACGGCATAGCGGAACACCACCTGGCCTTCGCCTTCGAGGCGGGCCAGCGTTTCGGCATCGGCAAAATAATTGCCGTCATGGTGCGCCACCGGCGCGCGGATGATCTGGCCCGGCTGATAGCGGCGGGTAAACATCGTGTTGGCGTTGGCGATCTGCAGCTTCACCTGACGGCAGACGAATTTCAGCGAGGTATTGCGCATCAATGCGCCCGGCAGCAGGCCGGCCTCGACCAGGATTTGGAAGCCGTTGCAGACGCCGATGACCGTAACGCCCATGGCCGCCTTTTCGGCCACCGCCCGCATTACTGGCATGCGCGCGGCAATCGCGCCGCAGCGCAGATAATCGCCGAACGAAAAGCCGCCGGGAATGGCGATCAGGTCGACATCGGGAATTTCGGTGTCGGTCTGCCAGACGGTGACCGGCGGCGTGCCGGAAATCTTGGTCAGCGCCGCGATCATGTCGCGGTCGCGATTGAGGCCGGGGAGCAGGACGACGGCTGATTTCACCTCAGGCGATCTCCACCGCGTAATTCTCAATCACCATATTCGCCAGAAGCTTGTCGCACATGGCATTCAGATCCGCTTCGGCCTTGGACTTGTCGCTCTCGGCAAGTTCGATATCAAAAACCTTGCCTTGCCGCACCTGGCCGATGCCGCCGAAACCCATTGCGGACAGCGCATGCTCGATTGCCTTGCCTTGTGGGTCTAGCACGCCGTTCTTGAGGGTTACGGTAATGCGGGCCTTGATCACGCTGGACATGTTCCTGTTCATCTGTTGAGCGGGCAAGCCGTCAGTGCGGCTTGCCTTTGACGCCGTCGGTCGATGCGACGAGCACCGGCCCGGCCGGACGCGGTGGCTCGTTCTCGTTCATGATGCCGAGACGGCGGGCAACTTCCTGATAAGCCTCGACCAGCCCGCCCATGTCGCGGCGGAAGCGGTCCTTGTCGAGCTTGTCCTGCGTCGCCACGTCCCACAGCCGGCAGGAATCCGGCGAGATCTCATCGGCAACGACGATGCGCATCATATCGCCTTCGAACAGGCGGCCGCATTCAATTTTGAAATCGACCAACTGGATGCCGACGCCCATGAACAGGCCGGAAAGGAAGTCGTTGACGCGAATGGCCAGCGCCATGACATCGTCGATCTCCTGTGGGCTCGCCCAGCCGAAGGCGGTGATGTGCTCTTCCGAGACCATCGGATCGTCGAGCGCATCGGCCTTGTAATAGAATTCGATGATCGAGCGCGGCAGCACGGTGCCTTCCTCGATGCCCAGGCGCTTGGCCAGCGAGCCGGCGGCGACGTTGCGCACCACCACTTCGAGCGGGATGATCTCGACTTCCTTGATCAACTGCTCGCGCATGTTGAGCCGGCGGATGAAGTGGGTCGGAATGCCCATCCGGTTGAGATGATTGAAGATGTGCTCGGAAATGCGGTTGTTGAGCACGCCTTTGCCATCGACGATTTCATGCTTCTTCTTGTTGAAAGCGGTAGCGTCGTCCTTGAAGAACTGGATCAGCGTGCCAGGCTCCGGTCCCTCATAAAGGATCTTGGCCTTGCCTTCATAAATGCGGCGGCGATTTTTCATCTGATTTTTCTCTGGATTTGCGGGCAGGCGGCAAGCGACCAGTTCCTGTCCGTCTGCCTAAAATAAGATGGCGACGGTGGGGTTCAATGCCGGTGTCTATCCCAATCGCACTGTTTGCTCAATCGGCAAATCCTTTCAATCAACCGCTTTCGGGCACCGAAATGCCGCAGCGCAGCAAGCAATGTAGCATATTGACCGGCCGGCGCCCTTTTGGTTTGTGCTCCGGCAACACATATTGGCACAACGAATCGGATTTCACGGAGGGATGCCATGAGCAGCATGAAAGACCGCGAAGAGGGCTTTGAGCGCAAATTCGCATTCGACGAGGAACTTCGGTTCAAGGCTGCGGCACGCCGCAACAGAGCGCTCGGCCTGTGGGCTGCCGAAAAGCTCGGCAAGTCCGGCGCCGATGCCGACGCTTATGCCAGGGAAGTGGTCGTCAGCGACATCGAGGAAGCCGGCGATCACGACGTTTTCCGCAAGATACGCAAGGATTTCGATGCGGCCGGCATCGACCAGTCGGACCATCAGATCCGCCGCACCATGGATGAATTGATGGCGCAGGCGATCGAGCAGATCAAGAACACCTGATTTTTCAGCCGGTACCGATCGAATGCTGGACCAATCGACCGCCCGGCCTAACCGCGCGGTTTTTCTTTGCCTTTGCGGTCATTTCCGGCTGAATTGCTGCAAGCAAAGAGGAAATCGCCAATGTCCCTGAAGTCACGCCTTGCGGTCGACGAGACGCTGTTCACCGCATGGTCCGGCGTGCCGGATGCCTTGACGGTCGAGATACTGGCCAGGCAAGGGTTCGACGCGGTTACGCTCGACATGCAGCATGGGGGCCATCACGAGGACAGCGTGCTGCGCGGGCTTGTGCCGGTGCTGGCCGCCAACAAGCCGGCTTTGGTGCGCATCCCGGTCGGCCGCTTCGACATGGCCAGCCGCGCGCTCGACTTCGGCGCCGAAGCGGTGATCGCCCCGATGGTGAATTCGGTGGCGGACGCAAAGCTGTTTGCTGCCGCGATGAAATACCCGCCACTCGGCGAGCGCTCCTGGGGCCCGACCTATGCTTTTCCGCGCCATGGCAAGGGCGACTATGCCGACTGGCTGCGCGACAGCAACCAGCGCACCATGGCGTTCGCCATGGTCGAAACGCGGGCCGCGCTTGATGCACTCGACGGCATCCTCGACACGCCGGGCATCGACGGTATCTTCCTTGGCCCGTCGGATTTCTCGATCGCCTGGTCGAAGGGCACCACCGTCAGTTCGACGCTGGAGAGCATGATGGAGACCGTCGCCTCGATCGCCGAGCGCACCCGCAAAGCCGGCAAGCATGCGGCGATCTATGTGATGGAACCGGCCATCGCCGGTCGCGTGGTGTCGATGGGTTACCGGCTGCTGGCGATGGGTTCCGAGCATTCGCTGATTTCGCTTGGGGCAAAGACCCTGCTGAGCAGCGTCAGGGATTCGATCGCTTCCTAGAGCAATTCCAGGAAAAGTGTGAAACGGTTTTCCGTCCGGAATTGCGTCAAAACAAAGAGATAGAGCGGTTCGCCGTTTCCGTGAAACGATGAACCGCTCTAGAGATCCGTCAGGAATTTCGCGAACGTCATCGAACCTTCGGGCCATGGGCCGAAGCCGGAATCCGCGTTGAGATGACCGGCATCGCCGGCGTCGATGAACAGCGAGCCCCACGCCGCGGCAATGTCCTCGGCGACGCCGAAGGCGCAGAACGGGTCGTTGCGGCTTGCGATCACCACCGACGGAAATGGCAGCGGGTCACGCGGGTAGGGGCCGAAGGTCATCAGGTGCCTCGGCTTTATCTCAGGGTTGGCGACATCGGGCGGCGCCACGAAGAAAGCGCCGGCGACCGGTCGCTCGAACCGAGGCAATGCCTGGATGACCGCGGCGACGCCAAGCGAGTGAGCGACAATGACGACCGGCCGCTCGGCCTCGTTAACCGCCTTGGCGACACCGGCCGTCCAATCCTCGCGCACCGGCTTCGACCATTCCGTCTGTTCGACGCGGCGCGCTGTCGATAGTTTCGACTGCCAGCGGCTCTGCCAATGATCGGGGCCGGAATTGGTGTAGCCCGGCACGATGAGAATATCTGCTTCCCTGACTTTCATGGCGCGCATGTAGCGAGAGGCGCTGTCGGGTGCAACCGGGTATGAACTCAACAGCGACACGCAAACGGCCTCTCATCAGCCCGGTTCTGCTCGCTATTGTGAACACCATGTTCGCTTCTTGCGCTCTTGTGTGAACGATCGCGATCGACGATCTGTCGCTGAGAAAGAATGGCTGTTCCGAGATTTTGGCACGGACACGGCGTAGAATGATTGATGGCGCCGGGTTCCTTCGTTGGAAGCTTGTCGAGCGCCGGCTGAACGGAGCACTTTGATGAGCGAACTGCCTTTTGCCGCGACGACCCCGGTCAGCGTTGCCCGTGTCGGCTTGCGGGCGCGCGATGCAGAAAATCTCGCTGCCTACTATCGCAAAGTCGTCGGTTTGCAGGAACTGACCCGCTCCGGCGGCACGATTACGCTCGGCGCAGTCAATCGCCCTTTGCTCGACATCGAAGCGGATCCGGCTGCGAAACCCGATGACCCGCGCAGCGCCGGTCTTTTCCACACCGCCTTCCTGCTACCCAGCCGGGCCGATCTCGGCCGCTGGATCAATCACGCCATCGCCGGTAAGATCGGCATCGAGGGCGCATCCGACCATCTGGTCAGCGAGGCTCTTTATCTGACCGATCCGGAAGGCAACGGCATCGAGATCTATGCCGACCGCCGCCCCCAGGATTGGAAATGGAATGGCGACAAGATCGCGATGGCGACGGAGCGGCTGAACATTCCGTCGGTCATTGCCGAAGTGCCGGCCGGTGACGCCGGCTGGCAGGGCGCGCCGGAAAACAGCATTATCGGCCACGTCCATTTGCGGGTCGGCAGCCCGGAAGAAGCCGAAGCATGGTGGCATCAGGAGTTCGGTTTCGACACAGTGGCAAAGTACGGTGGCGCGGCGGTGTTCCTGTCGTCCGGCGGCTATCATCACCACATTGGCGCAAATGCGTGGCAGAGCGCGGGCGCCGGTCGCCGCGATCCCGCCCGCTCCGGCTTGGCCTGGGTCGAGATGCGTTCGGACAATGCCGCAAGCGAGACCACCCGCGAGGATCCGTGGGGCACGGTGATAAGGACGGTTCCCGGTAAGGCGTAGGCTAGAGGTTCGCCTTCTCAAGCAGGCGTCCAAGCATCAGCAGGCCCGCTGGCCATAAGCCGAGGCGGGCCTCGTTTCCCATATGGCCAAGATCGCCGGCATCGGCGATGTCCGCACCCCAGGCTCCGGCAAAGGCGGTCGCCTTGTCGAAGGTACGCGTGGGTCGCTGCGGCTCGCCACCACCAATGCCGGGAAGGGCAGGCGCTTCAGCGGCATCGGCGCGAACGGGCGCACCGCGTCGAATGAAGGATCGGTATCCTCGACATTGGTCGCGGCGACCAGGAATGCCGCCGCGACCTTGTCGAGTTGGCTTTGACTGGCGCCGGCAGCCCACTTCACCGCCGTCGCCACCGCCAGCGAATGCGCAAGCAGCACGACGCGGCGCGGTGCGGCGGCCACCGCGGCATCCACCTGGCCGATCCAGTCTTCAGGCTTTGGCCGGTCCCACTCGGCCTGCAGCACGCGGCTCGAATTGGGGAACACCCGGCACCAATGCGACATCCAATGATCCGGTCCGGAATTGCCGCGCCCGGGCAGGGCAAGAAAATCGAAATCTTCGGCCGACGAAATCATCAGACCTCTCCAAACACTCTGCTGAAGATCGTATCGACGTGCTTGGTATGATAGCCCAAATCGAATTTCTCGCGGATCTCGGCCTCGGGCAGGGCAGCGACAACGTCCTTGTCGGCCAGAAGTTCCTCAAGAAAATCAGCGCCTTGCTCCCACACCTTCATGGCGTTGCGCTGCACCAGCCGGTAGGCGTCCTCGCGCGAAACACCGGCTTGCGTCAGCGCCAGCAGCACGCGCTGCGAATGCACAAGGCCACGGAATTTGTTCATGTTATTCAGCATGTTGTCGGGGTAGACGAGCAGTTTGTCGACAACGCTGGTCAGGCGTGAGAGCGCGAAATCGAGCGTCACCGTCGCGTCGGGCCCGATCATGCGCTCGACCGAGGAATGCGAGATGTCGCGCTCGTGCCAGAGCGCCACATTCTCCATTGCCGGCAATGCGAAGGAGCGCACCATGCGGGCAAGGCCGGTGAGGTTCTCGGTCAGCACCGGGTTGCGCTTGTGCGGCATCGCCGACGAGCCCTTCTGTCCGGGTGAAAAGTACTCTTCTGCTTCAAGTACCTCGGTGCGCTGCAGATGGCGCACCTCGATCGCCAGCCGCTCGATCGACGAGGCGATAACGCCGAGCGTGGCGAAGAACATCGCGTGGCGGTCACGCGGGATCACCTGCGTCGACACCGGCTCCGGCTTCAGTCCGAGTTTCTTGGCCACGTATTCTTCGACATATGGGTCGATATTGGCGAATGTGCCGACCGCACCCGAGATGGCGCAGGTGGCGATGTCCTCGCGTGCGTGCACCAGCCTCTCGCGGCAACGCGAGAATTCGGCATAGGCCTGCGCCAGCTTGACGCCGAAGGTGGTCGGCTCGGCATGGATGCCGTGGCTGCGGCCGATGGTGATGGTGTCCTTGTGCTCGAAGGCGCGGCGCTTGAGCGCCGCAAGCAGCCCGTCAATGTCGGCCAGCAGGATGTCGCTGGCGCGGGTGAGCTGCACGGCAAAACAGGTGTCGAGAACGTCGGAGGATGTCATGCCCTGGTGGATGAAGCGGGCATCCGGCCCGACGAATTCAGCAAGATGGGTGAGAAAGGCGATGACGTCATGCTTGGTGACGCGCTCGATCTCGTCGATGGCGTCGACGTCGAACTTCGCCGCTCCGCCTTTCTCCCAGATGGTCTTGGCGGCCTCCTTCGGGATGACGCCGAGCTCGGCCAATGCGTCGCAGGCGTAGGCCTCGATCTCGAACCAGATACGGAACCGGGTTTCGGGTGACCAGATGGCCACCATTTCCGGCCGGGAGTAGCGAGGGATCATCAGTCGGTCCTGACTTGTGAGAGCATTTGCCCGCGTCCTAACAGAGGCAGGCAAAATGCTCAACGTTGCTGGCGCGCAAACCAGACACTGGCGACAGCGAGTGCAACGAAACCGAGCGGAAAATACAGCCGGATGCCGAGGACGACGAACTGGTAAAGCGCCGTCAACATCGTGAACACGAACTGGAAAACCCAGGTGATGGTGAGCGCGGGTGCATGCCATTGGACATAGTAGGAGCGGTATTGCAGCCCAAAGAGGCCGCCGGTGAAGGTAATTGTCGCGGCGAGAAGGCAGACCAAGGCGGCGGCGAGGGCGATTTCCCAGTGGCGTCCGAGCGAGACGAGCCGCGCCAGAAACAGCCCAACCGGGAAGGCCAGCGCGCCGCCGGCAGCATAAAGCAGCGAGACGAAGCGGACCTTCGCCGGGGTCTCCCAATCGTACAACAGCAGATTGAGCAGCGCGCTGGCGCCCATCGCCATGGCCCACAACAAGGCACCGGCAAATGCGGTGCGCAGCGGCGGCAAGGAGCGGCGGAGACGGCCCAGAGCGCGATAGCGCATGGCGGGGAACTTCACAGGCGACCGGTTACCGCGATCCAGCGATAGTCCGGCCCTTCGAAGCCGTATTGGCGCACCGCGATCAGCACGGCATAGGCGCTGAGGCTATCCAGCGAAAATGTCTGAACCGCGCCGATCTGGTAGCCATTCGGACAGCCTCTGCTTTGCGGGATCGATTTGTCCTCGTGAATGATCCTCGTCTGGCCGCCATCCTTCGCCTCGATGCGCAGCAGGCGAAAGCCATTGATCTCGCCCTGGCTCTGGCAGCGTTCGGTGTCGTTCATGCCGATCTGGTCGAGCCGGAACTCGAGCGGATCGTCGACCGGCGAGAAGATCGGGCGCGGATTGACCACCATGCGGAAGGGATCGGCAGAAAGCTCGGTCACCGGGTTGAAGCCGGCGGTGATGCCGCGATTTGCCGTGAGTTCCGCCTGACTGACGATCGCTTCGCCCCTTTGCCGGGCCTGCAGCCGCGCTGCGGCCACCGTGGCATTCTCGTCGTCGAGCCGGACACGTATCGGCGAGCCCTTCAGGAAACTGTCGTCGGCCGTGTCGATATAATAGCGTGTCGCATAGGGAAATCCCGATCCGTCCTGGACGCCGTATTCCTCGAAGGCAAAGACCCCGCCATCACTGCTGAAGCCGAGGATCTCAAGCTCGGCGACATCGCCTGCGAAGGCGGCGGCCAAAGTTGCAAGCGGGGCAAGCAGGCAGACTGCAAACAGGGCAAGATTTCGCATGGGGCTTTCCATTCCGACGGTCGACGCCCTCAAATTCCTATCACGATGCCGTCAAAAGATCGTGCTGACTGAAACACAAAGTCGATGCATCCAATCCGGCCGTCGTTTGTTATTGTCGGCAACTTCACCGCATCGTGCCTTCCGAAAATCAGGATCGATTTTCGGAAGGCGCGATGCATTGATTCAAAAATGTTTAGAGCGTCCTTTGCGCGTTCAAAGGGACGCGCGGCACTCTAAGGGAGACCCCCAATGATTGATGCAGCCAAGATTCGCGAACGTATGGAAGTGATCGGCGCCGACGGCGTCCATGTCGGTACCGTCGACAAGGTTGACGGAGATCGCATAAAGCTGACCAAGCGCGACAGCGGCGAGGGCGCTCACAGGGGCCATCACCACTTCATTCCTCTCAGCCTTGTCGCCGAGGTCGAGGGCCAGAAGGTGCGGCTGTCGGCAAACTCGGATGTTGCGGTCACGTTCGAGGAAGAAAAATCCGAACCCACCTGATCATAATCCAGTCTGACTACGGCTCACCCGAATGAGCGTTGCGCGTTCAGCGCGACGACCAGACCGGGAACAGATCGCCCTCGGCCGGCGTCGCGGCAAAGACGCCGCGGCTGATGGCGCGTGCCATCGTGGCGCCGGCCGCGGCGTAGAGATCGACGGCATCGTTGGGTGCGAGCTCAATGCCGCTCTTGCCCGTTGCCAGCGCGAAGACCAGATCGCCGTCTGCGGGCGTGTGTGTCGGCCAAATGGCACGGACAAAGCCGTCATGCGCCGATATCGCCAGACGTTTGGCGGCGGCCTTCGTGAGTACCGCATCGGTGGCGATCACGGCGATGGTCGTGTTGGCGCCGGTTTCCGCCTGTTCTGCCGCATGCTTGTCACGGAACTTCAGCAGGACCTTTCTGGCATCGTCAGGCATCGGGTGGGGATAGCCTAACCCGCCGAACTCGTCGCCGATCTCGAACGGCGCCGCCCAGAAATGGCGGGTCCCTGCGACCGTCACCGAGCCGGTCGGGTTGACGGCGGCGAGCGCGCCGATGGTGACGCCGCTGTCCAGCACTGTCGAGGCCGAGCCGAGCCCGCCCTTCAGGCCGGAACTCAAAGCCCCGCTACCTGCGCCGGCGGTGCCGAGCGCAAAGTCTATCGCAGCGGCTTGCGCGGCTTCGTAGCCAAGGTCACGGTAAGGCGGATACCGGCCCCAATCCTTGTCGCCGCCATTGCGCAGGTCGAACAGGATCGCCGCCGGCACGATCGGCACGCGAAAGCCGCCGACCTCGACGCCGATGCCCCTTTCACGTAATGCCGCCTGCACCCCCGACGCGGCGTCGAGGCCAAAAGCCGACCCGCCCGAAAGCACCAGGGCATGGATGGCGTGGATCGAATTGTGCGGCTCGAGCAGGTCGGTTTCGCGGGTGCCCGGCGCACCGCCCAGGATTTGCACGCCGGCCACGGCCGGTTCGTCGCAGATGACGGTGGTCACACCCGATTTCAGCTTGGCATTCGCCGCATTGCCGACACGCAGGCCGGCGACGTCCGTGATGAGATTGCGCGGACCCGCATGGAATATCCCTGTGCTGGACATCATTGGCTCTCCGCCGGCACGAAACGGCCGCCGTCGAAACGGAAGGCTCGATAAGGATTTTGCGTCAGGTCACCTTTTTCGTCAAAGCGGATCGGTCCGATCGCCGTGGTGAAGTCATGCGCGGTCAGCACGTTGGCCAGCCTCTCGCCGGAGCTTTGCGTCAATGCTGAAGCCGACTTGGCGATCTCGACCGCGGCATAGGCGGGCAGCGTGTAACCTTCCGGCACGATGTTTTGTCCGGCAAAGCTCTGCAGCACCTTGGGGTCGGCGACATCGGCCCATTCGGGCGGCGCGATCATCAGCGTGCCGTCGGCATAAGCCACGTCGCCGAGCGGCGCGCGCAACGCTTCGCCGCCGGCAAACACCATGCCGGTATTTAGCTGGCCAGCATCCCGGCCCATAATGGCGACATCATCGCCGTCGCCGCCGGCAAAGACATGCGTTGCGCCGGCTTTCCTAAGTCGGCCGATCAGGCCGATCTGGTTATCGAGCTGCGGCCGGAACGTGTCGACGAAAACCGGCTTCAGCGCCGCTTGCTCGGCGGCTGCCCGAAATGTCTCGGCCATTTCGCGGCCATAGATCGTACCGTCGTCGACGATGGCGAACAGCTCGGTCTGCCATAGGCGGGTGAGGATGGCAGCGACGGCATTGCGCTCGTCGTCGCCGCGCGGCCCGAGACGATAGATCGGCCATCCGGTCTTGGCGCGCCGGTCGGTCAGGCTTTCCGTGCGAACGCCGACTGTGATCACCGGTATGCCGGCATCCTTGAGGATCGGCAGAGCCGCCTCGATTGCGTCGGTGCACAAAAACCCGATGACGACGTTGACCTTGGCCGCGGTGAATTCCCGCGCGGCGGCGGCGCCACCGTCGGCCGTGCAGGCGTCATCGATCGTCCTGATCTCGGTACCGTCAGCTTCAGCCGCCATTGTCGCGCCGGCCTCGATCTGTTTGCCGAGGATTGCCGACGGCCCCGACAAAGGTGCCGCGACGCCGACCCGCAGCGTCTCGGCGCTCGCACTACCGGCGACCGAGAGCCAGGCCAGCACCGCTATTGTGGTTGTCCAACGTCGCATGCGAGCGAAGAATTCCTCCGCGCCGATCGCGTGTTCTGCCGGCGCCAATGCCGTCAAGACCTAAAGGCTGGCCAGCTTTGGCGCAACACGCGAATTCGGGATATAGGTCAAGCACTTCGCTTGTGGCCTGCAATATCCCCCCATATATAACGGTTGGTTCTGACTAGTGGAAAATCATCGGTGCTGAAGAAGAATGACATCGGGCCGCAGGCCTACCGCGACGCGATGGCCCATTTTGCTGGCCATGTGCATGTGGTCACCACCGATGGCCCTGCCGGCAGGCGCGGCGCAACGGTGATCGCGGCTTGCTCGGTGTCGGATACGCCGCCAACCATCCTGGTTTGCCTCAATCGTGAAAATCCCAAGAACGAGCCGTTCGTGGAAAACGGCAAATTTGCCCTGAACACGCTGGCTTCGGATCAGGAGCCGCTGTCGATCGGCTTTTCCGGCATTACCGGCCTGCCGGTCGAGGAGCGTTTCGCATTGGCCGAATGGGATGTGATCTCGACCGGTGCGCCGACGCTGAAGGGTGCGCTCGCCGTCTTCGACTGCGAACTGATCGACTCCAAGGATCTGGCCACCCACCGTGTGCTTTTTGGCAAGGTTACAGGTTTGCGCATCGGCGATAATTTGCGGCCGCTGATCTATCACAACCGCGGCTACCACGCTTTGTAGAGGCTTTCAGATGGCCGCGTCCGCGAAGACAGGATGACCGAGTTGAAAACCGCGTCCGGCGCCGCGGACGATCGACGAGACGCTAGATCTGTTGACCGGTGCGGACTATGTGGCGGACCGGTCGCTGGCAACCGTGCTGTTTTTTATGCGTTCGGTCGACGCGCGCCCGTGGATCGAGGCTGGCGTGAAGCGCGTCGCATAACCACATGTCTGCCAGGGAGAAAATCATGGAACGCAGTATCTATCTCGATGAGGCCCGCGACCCGCTGATCATCGCGGAGGGCTGGATGAAGGACGGCAAGGATGTCGCCATTGCCACCGTGGTCGAGACCTGGGGCTCGGCGCCGCGCCCGGTCGGCAGCCACCTGGTCATCGACGCCGAAGGCAATTTCCACGGCTCCGTCTCGGGCGGCTGCGTCGAAGGCGCCGTGGTCGCCGAGGCGATCGATGTTATCGATAGCGGCAAGGCCAAAATGCTCGAATTCGGCGTCGCAGACGAGACCGCCTGGCAAGTCGGCCTGTCATGCGGCGGCCGCATCAAGGTCTATGTAGAAAGATTGGGTTGATCTCGAATGGATCCCTATGCGCTGAAGACACTCAACGCCGAACGCCGCGCCCGCCGCGCGGCAATCCTGGTCACCGATCTCGGCGACGGCCGCGACCGTGTCGTGCGCGAGGGCGACCGGGTAGCCGGCGAACTCGGGGCGGCCGTCGCCAAGGCATTTCGCACGGGCAATTCCGGTTCGGTCGAAGCTGAGGGACGGACCTTCTTCCTCAACGCACATCTGCCGCAGCCTCGCCTGGTGGTCATCGGCGCCGTCCACATCAGCCAGGCGCTGGCACCGATGGCCAGGATCGCCGGCTATCCTGTCGAGATCATCGATCCGCGAACGGCCTTTGCCACGCCCGATCGTTTTCCCGATATCGCGCTGCATGCCGAATGGCCAGAGGATGTGCTGACGCGTCAGCCGCTCGATAGCTATACGGCGCTGGCTGCTCTCACCCACGATCCGAAGATCGACGATTTCCCGCTGAAGGCGGCGCTCGACGCCGGCTGCTTTTATGTCGGCGCGCTCGGCAGCCGCAAGACCCACGCCAAACGTGTGGAACGCCTGCTGGCTTCGGGAGCGACCGCCGACCAGATCGCCCGCATTCATGCCCCGATCGGCCTCGACATTGGGGCTGCCAGCCCGGCCGAGATCGCCGTCGCGGTGTTGGCGCAAGCGATCCACGCCTTTCGCTCCCGCGGCCTCGAATCCAAAGGCGCGGTCGCGTGAAATTTGGTCCCGTTGCGATCGATACGGCCGAAGGGGCAGTGCTTGCGCACGCCACCACGGTCGGAGAGCGCCGCTTCCGCAAGGCGCACAGGCTAAGCGCCGGGGATGTGTCGCTGTTGAAGGCCGCTGGCATTTCCGAGGTCGTAGCGGCGGTGTTGGCGCCCGATGATCTCAGCGAGGACGTCGCCGCCGAAAAGATCGCCGCATCCATGATCCATCGCAACATCGAGGCGAAGCCGGCCGCGACAGGCAGGGTCAACCTCCACGCGCAGGCTGCCGGCATGTTCACCGTCGACGCGGCGATGATCAACGCCATCAACGCCGTCGATCCGACGATCACCATCGCCACGCTCGCGCAGCATGCGCCGGTCGAAAAAGGTCAGATGGTAGCAACGGTGAAGATCATTCCGTTTGCGGTCGCCTCCGCTTTGGTCGATGCGGTGGCAAGGATCTGCGCGGGCGGCGAGATCTTTGCGGTCAACGCCTATCAGCCGGTGCGCGTCGGCGTCATCCAGACGGTGCTGCCCGGCATCAAACCCAGCGTGCTCGACAAGACGCTGCGCGTCACCGAAGCGCGCCTGGCGCGTTCGGGCGGCAGGCTGACGGCGGAGCGTCGAACCCCGCATGAAATTATCCCCGTCGCCGAGGCTGCGGCCTCGCTGATCCGCGACAACGATATGGTGGTGATCTTCGGCGCTTCGGCGATGGCCGATTTCGGCGACGTCGTTCCTGCTGCGATCGAAAGGGCGGGCGGCACTGTCATCCGCGCCGGCATGCCGGTCGATCCCGGCAATCTGCTGGTGCTCGGCACACTCGGCGGCAAGCGCATCATCGGTGCGCCGGGCTGCGCCCGCAGTCCCAAGGAGAACGGCTTCGACTGGGTGCTCGACCGGCTGATCGCCGGTCTCGACGTGACCGCCAGGGATATTGCCGGCATGGGTGTCGGCGGGTTGTTGATGGAAATTCCGACGCGGCCGCAACCGCGCGAGCCGTTGCCGGCCAAAGCCGAACCAAAGATCGAGATCGTGCTTCTGGCCGCCGGCCGCTCCAGCCGCATGGGCGGGCCGAACAAGCTCTTGGCGCTCTTCGATGGCAAGCCGCTGGTCCGTCGCACTGCCGAACGCGCGGTCGGTTCGAAAGCCGGGGCCACTATCGTCGTCACTGGCCACCAGCGCGAGCGCGTGCGCGATGCACTGTCTGGCCTCGATGTGACCTTCGCCGACAATCCGGATTTCGGCGAGGGTCTGTCTTCGTCGCTGAAGGCCGGCATCGCCAAGATTTCCGGCGACGCCGCCGGCGCCATGATTGTCCTCGGCGATATGCCCGGCGTCGCCTCGGCCGACCTCGACAGGCTGATTGAGGCGTTCCGCAGGTCCGAAGGCCGATCGGTGGTGCGGGCCTCGCACGACGGGCGGCGCGGCAATCCGGTGCTGCTGCCGCGTTCGCTGTTTGCCGCGATCGCTCACCTCGAAGGCGATACCGGCGCCCGCCATCTGGTCGAGGCCGAAGGGCTAGACGTCATCGATGTCGAGATCGGCGAAGGGGCAGCCGTCGACGTCGACACGCGCGAGGCGCTGGAAGGCGCCGGCGGCGTGCTGCAGGATTGACAAACCGAAGCCGAAAAACGCATGGCTGAGGGATGGCCTTTCGTTCCTGCTTCCGGTTCCGCTTGCCTCCCTTCGGCCTCCCGGCCCTGCTGATGGCGATTCTTTTGTCGCTCTCTTGTGCCGCCTACGCCAACGCTCTCGAACTCAAACCCTTCAAGGACGATCTGTTCGCCTACCCGGGCACGCTCTCGTCCGAGAGCAACGGCGCCTATACGGTTGTCGATTATCGTGAGCTGCGCGACATCAACGCTCGTGACGAAGTGCCTGAGCGTCGTGTACACGCGCAATACTCCGACACCGGCGTGCGTAAGGTGCAGCACGATCTCTTGCTGCCGACCGATGCAGGCGATGTCCGCCATATTGCCGTCGGCAAGACCGGGGGCGCCAGCATCATCGTGCTTTATCTGCACGGGCAGGGCGGCAGCCGCAAGCAGGGCATTGACGACTTCACCTTCGGCGGCAATTTCAACCGCATCAAGAACCTGATGGCCGGCAATGGCGGCCTCTATCTGTCGCCGGATTTTTCCGATTTCGGCGACACCGGTGCGACCCAGATCGCCGCGCTGATCAACCACTATGCCGAACAATCGCCGAGCGCAAAAATCTTCGTCGCCTGCGGCTCGATGGGCGGCTCAATATGCTGGAAGCTGGCCGCCCGCCATGACACCGGCGGGCGCATCGACGGGCTGCTGCTGCTCGGCTCGCTATGGGACGAGAGTTTCTTCTCAAGCCCCGCCTTCAAGCGTCGTGTGCCGGTCTTCTTCGGCCAGGGCAGCAAGGACCCGGTGTTTCCAATCGAGAAACAGGAAGCCTTCTTCCGATCGATTCTGGCCAAATCGAAAGCCTATCCGACCCGCTTCGTCCGCTTCGAGACCGGCACGCATGGCACCCCTATCCGCATGACCGACTGGCGCGGCACGCTCAATTGGATGTTGTCGAAGGCTCCCTAAGGCGCGGTATTGTAGTCGACGACCGTCTGCGGATTTTCCTCGCCGTCATAAGACGCGTCGACATCGTACTGGACCAGGGAAAAATCGCCGTTGCGAAACAGATAGGTCCCTGATGAAGAGGCATCGCCGATGCCACGCCATTTGTTGAAGCTGGTGATCGTCTTGGTCTCTTCGTCGTAATCGGAATTAGTTGCCCAGCCGGAGGTCTGGAAGCCAACTATGGTCATGCCCAGCAATTTGCCGTCGCTGTCATTGTTCTCGTAGCGGATGTCCATCTCAGGTTCGGCGAACTGCAATTGTCTCACGCCAAGCACGTCGTCGCTCATGTAATAGATCGAGTTTTCGTTGTAGGCCGCGGCCGAGCAGGCGAAATGGAAAAGCCGCGTTTCGCTTTCGGGATCACTGGCAGACGTATCCTTGCCCTTATAGGGGATCGAGAAAATGTCCGGCTCCTGCGCCAAAAGATCCTTGTCACACTGGTCGCCATAAGTCGCGGCAAACGCCTTTTTGGCTTGCTCAAGCGCTGCGTCCTTCTTCGGCGGCGGCCGTCCTTCGCCGCAGCTTGCCGGCACGGCATCCTCGAAATCGGCCTTTGAGGGTTTCAGCGCACCCTTATCGATGAAGATCGAGCGAAATGGCGGTTCCTGGATCGAGGCGTTGATCTGGCGCAGCGTATAGCAGCCGGCAAAGACATTTTCGCTGCCGTCCTTGGCCGTCGCCCGGATGGCGACCGGAACGCTATAGTAGATGCTGCCGGCAGCCCCGTCTTCGGATACGCCACCGGTTTTGACTTCGACCGTGTCCGTGCTGTCATAGCCTTTGACGAAGGAATTGAAATGCTTGGCCGGCTTGGTGTCGCCGAAATAATCCCAGGCGCGCGCGAATTCGTGCCGGCTGATGGCACTATAAAGTGACCGGATGACCGCTTCGGCATTCGACCTGTCGTCGATATAAGGCGCGTCTGCGGCGAGCGCCGATTGGCCGGCAATGGCAAGAGACACAAAAGCGGTCGCTGCAAAAAGGGCGCGTCTCATCGGGAACCTCCACTCGATGAAAAATCCTATCATATCGATTGCGGCGACGTGGTGACGCTTGAACAATCGCCTGCGAAGGCGCTACCTCTCGCCCTCGGCAGTCGGGCCGCGTGGAGATTTCTTGTGACCATATCAATGTATGAAGCATCCGTGCCGGTATTTTCGGCGAGGCTGAAGGCACTAGCCAATGTGCTGAACATTGCCGAGCAAAATGCGGCTGATCGCAAGATCGATCCGCAGGTGTATCTGACGGCGAGGTTGGCGCCGGACATGTTTGCCCTGACCAGGCAGGTACAGATTGCCACCGATCACGCCAAAGGCGCCCCGTCACGGCTTGCGGGACGCGAGGTGCCAAAATACGAGGACAATGAGGCGAACTTCGCTGATCTGCAGGCCCGCCTTACCAAGACGCTCGACTATCTCGCGACATTTTCGGCGGCCGAATTCGATGGTTCAGATGACAGGATAGTCGAACTGCGGCTTGCGGGACGCGAGGTTTCGATGCCGGGGATGCAGTATCTACTGCATGCCGCCATGCCCAATTTCTATTTCCACCTGACCACCGCCTACGACATCCTGCGCCACAACGGCGTGGCATTGGGCAAGTCGATCTTCCTCGGATCGCGTTGAGATCCGCTCGGGAGATATCCGCCACGGCGGATATCTCACGGTTGTTTAGCGCAGGGACATTTCCCGGGCGATGCGCGGGAAATCGGCAGGCTTAACGCCGATATCGGCGCGATCGGCATTGCTCATCGAATGGAGCAGCGCCAGCGCCGCTCGATAGCGCAGCTGTTCCCGCGGACGCGGACGAGCGAACATTTCAGTGAAGAATCCCATGATTCAAGCCCCTTATTGAACCTCCAAGGCGGTCAATATAAGCAGATCATGACGATTGTGCAGTGCAGCATTCGCATGGCAGCCATGCTGCCCTGATCTTTTTTGACATAATTCGGCTGGTCCGGCGAAACTTCTGCGGCGCTTTGACCGTAGGCGTCTATGCCGGCACTTGGCCGGTTTTTTCCTCGCCATTCCTGGCGAACTTCCGGACTGCATGAAAATGCAGTCCGGCTTTTTATTAGCCGCAGGGATAAACCCTGTCCGCCGGCGTCCCGGGAAAGTCGTCTGACCTTCCATCCGTGGGCTTGGAAGCGGGCGACGCTTTCCTGTATGCTATTGCTTCCTCCTCGCGCAGCCGCGCAAAATTCCCGCCGGAGAAACTCCATGCACAAACGCCGTCTCGGCCAGACCGATCTTTTCGTGTCGCAAATCTGCCTCGGATCGATGACCTGGGGCCAGCAGAACACCGAGGCGGACGGTCACGCCCAGATGGATCTGGCGTTTGCTCGCGGCGTCAATTTCATCGACACCGCCGAACTCTATCCGATCCCGCCCAAGGCGGAGACACAAGGCCGTACCGAGACATTCATCGGCAATTGGATGAAGGCGAAGCGCAATCGCGACCAGGTGATCATCGCCTCGAAGGTAGTTGGTCGCACCGCCAACACTTGGTTTCGCGGCGACCGCCCGTCTAAGCTGGTGCGCGCCGATATCTTCGACGCTATCGATAAGTCACTCGCCAGGCTCAACACCGATTACATCGACCTCTATCAGATCCATTGGCCGGAACGCGACGTGCCGTGGGGCGCCAATCCGAACCGCATCGGCGCCGTACCGCGACGCTCCGATGCCGCCGGCGTGCCGGAAGGAGAGACGCCGATCGCCGAGACGCTTGCCGTATTTGATGAACTGGTGAAGGCCGGCAAGATCCGCCATTTCGGCCTGTCGAACGAGAATTCCTGGGGCGTCATGCGTTTCATCGCCGAAGCCGACAAGGGCCTCGGCCCGCGCGTCGCCTCGCTGCAGAACGCCTATAATTTCGTCAATCGCACCTTCGAGGTGAACCTTGCCGAAGTCTGCGAGCGCGAGCAGGTGTCGCTGCTTGCCTATTCGCCGCTGGCGCAAGGCTATTTGACCGGCAAATACGATCATGGCGCGCGGCCGCAGGGCTCGCGCTCGCAGTTGTTCAACCGCGGCCAGCGCTACGAGACTCCGAATGCTGCCGACGTGCAGCTCGAATACAACCGGTTGGCGCGCACCTTCGGCATGGAGCCGGCGCTGTTTGCCAATGCCTATGTCTCGAACCGGCCCTTGGTCACCTCGAACATCATCGGCGCCACCACCATTTCGCAACTCGAAATGGCGCTCTCTTCCGCCGACGTGGTCTGGACCGAGGACATGCAGAAAGCCGTTGATGCGATCCACCAGCGCGTCGGCAATCCGTGCCCTTGATGCGTCGGGACGCGGTTGTCCGATCGTCATAAGGAGAGGGGAACAGCCATGGACTTCTGGATCGACGCGGTGCGCGCGAAATTTCCGGCTTTGTCGCTGACCGACAAGGGCCGCCGGCGCATCTATCTCGACAATCCTGCCGGCACGCAGGTGCCGCAGTCGGTGGCCGACGCAGTATCGCGTTGCTTGCTGACCACGAATGCCAACCTCGGCGGCTTCTTCGACACCACCGTTGCAGCACAAGGCATCGGGGACGAGGCCCATCTGGCGATGGCGGATTTTCTCGGCGCTGCGAGCCCGCAGGAAATTATCATCGGTGCCAACATGACGACATTGACCTACCACATGTCGCGAACGCTCGGCCGCACGATGAAGCCCGGGGACGAGATCATCCTCACCCGCATGGACCATGAGGGCAACGTCTCGCCTTGGCTGCAACTGGCAGAAGACCTTGGCCTTGTCGTGCGCTGGCTGCCCTTCGACCAGCAGAGCTGGCAGATCGAAGAGGCGGCGCTCGCCGCGCTGCTTTCCGAGAGGACGCGGCTCGTCGCGCTCAACTACGCCAGCAATCTCACCGGGTCGATCAACCGGGTGAAGACGTTGACCGGCATCGCCAGGCGGGCTGGTGCGTTGGTCTACGTCGATGCCGTCCAGCTCGCGCCGCATGGCCTGATCGACGTCCAAAACCTCGGCTGCGATTTCCTGATCTGCTCGGCTTACAAGTTCTTCGGCCCGCATATGGGGATTTTGTGGGGCAGGCTGGACGTTATCGATGCGCTTAAGCCGTATAAATGCCGTTGCTCGTCCAATGCCTTGCCGGAGCGCTTCGAGCTCGGCACGCCGCAGATTGAATTGATGGCCGGCCTGTCGGCAGCTGTCGATTATTTTGCCGAGTTGGGCGCGGCAGCCGGCGCGCAAGGATCGCGTCGGCTGAAAATCGCCAAGGCCTTCGAAGTTTCAATCGCTTACGAGAACCCGCTGACGCGACAACTGATCGATGGCTTGTCGGATATTGCCGGCCTGACCATCCACGGCATCACCGATCCGAAGCGGATCAATGAGCGCGTGCCGACGGTGTCGTTCACCGTCGAGGGCATCGTGCCGGAGACGATCGTGCGGCAGATGAATGCGGAAAACATCTTCCTGTGGTCCGGCCACAACTACGCCTGGGAGATCGTCCACCAGCTCGGCATTCCGGCCGAGCAGGGCGTGGTGCGCATCGGCATCGCTCATTACAACACTGCAGCCGAGATCGACGAGACGCTGGAGAGCGTGCACCGCGTTGTCGCCATGCTGCGGCAGGAACGATCCTGAGCGGCCCTCGCGGGCGGATCATCGCTTGTGGGTGCCGCCAAAACCGGTGAGGAAGGCGGTGAGATTGTCGCCGAGCTCGTCGCAGAGATAGCCGCCTTCCTGGACGATGACCGTTGGCAGGCCGAGCCCGGCGATCACCTCGCCAATGCGCGAAAAACCAGGCGTGCTCACCGACAGCCCGCCGAACGGATCACCTTCGAAGGCGTCTAGCCCCAGCGCCACCACAAGCGCATCGGGCGAGAAGGCCTTGATGCGCTGGAACGCCATCGCCAGCGCTTCGAGGAACGCGGCGTCGCCGGATTTGCGCGCTAGCGGCAGGTTGAGATTGTAGCCGAGGCCGGCGCCTTCGCCGCGCTCGTCGCCATAGCCCCAGAAAAACGGGTAGAAGCGCACCGGGTCGGCATGCAGCGACACGGTGAGCACGTCCGGCCGGGCATAGAAGATGCCTTGCGTGCCGTTGCCGTGGTGCAGGTCGACATCGAGGATCGCCACCCGCGCCGCCTGCTTGCGCAGAACCTGTGCAGCGACG
The DNA here is from genome assembly GCF_040319065.1 of Mesorhizobium sp. M0968. Taxonomy (NCBI): domain Bacteria; kingdom Pseudomonadati; phylum Pseudomonadota; class Alphaproteobacteria; order Hyphomicrobiales; family Phyllobacteriaceae; genus Mesorhizobium; species Mesorhizobium sp. M0968. Next base: position 113,205 of record NZ_JAMYNL010000005.1, on the reverse strand, counting down.
GCCGAATTGTTGACGAAGCAGAAGCCGCCGGCGACATCGGCAAAGGCGTGATGGCCGGGCGGCCGGCACAGCGCATAGGCGGCCGGCGCTCCCGACATCACCGCCGCGGCCGTTTCAACCGCGCTCCAGGCGCTCCAAAACGCGCTCTGCCACGTCTCGCCGGAGATCGGGCAGGCGGTGTCGGCCATGTGGTAGCCGGCCTGGCCGACCGCCGAGGCCGGATAGGAGCCGTTCCGCGCGATCGGATGGATATTGGGGATGACCTCGGCCGACGCGCCCTCGATGCGCTGCCAGCGCGCGAAGATATGCTGGAGAAAATAGAGATATTCCGGCGTATGCACCGCCGCAATCGGGCCGAGCCCGTGATCCCGCGGCCGTTCGATCGTGCAGCCGGCAGCCTTTGCGCCGGCCAACAATCGCTCGACCCGTTCCGGCTTTTCCGGATTGGGCTGCGGCGCGCCGCTCGAGAGGAACGCCTTCGGGTCGTGGCGCTTCTGTTCTTCGGCATAGAAGGCTTTCATGTTGGCTCCTCCGGTGCATCGGCAAAAGCGAAAAAGGCGTCGCCGACGATCTTCTGCACCTGCTCGTAGCTGGACCAGGCAATGCCCAATCGTTCGTAAAAAGCCTTGGCGGTCTCGTTGTCGGTATCGACGGACAGCCTGAGATAGGCGCCGCCGTTCTTCCGGCATTGCGCCGCGACTCGGCGCAGCAGGCGTTCGCCGATCCTGCGGCCACGAAAACGGTCCTCGACATAGAGGTCCTGCACATAGACGCCGGGCCGTCCCATCCATGTCGAGAAGATCGGGAAATACAGGCAAAGCCCGGCAAATTCGCCACCGATTTCGGCGATCAAGGTCGAGAAGGCAGGCTTTTCGCCAAAGCCATAGGTGCGGAGATCCTGAGCTGTCGAGGTGATCTCCTGATGTGCGCCGACATGCGCGCCGAGCCGCAGGAGCGCGGCGTGGATGGTTTCGACGTCCTCGACGGTCCCGGGCCGGATGACAATGTCTCTTGACGGTGGGTTGGTCACGGTCGCATCTCAGAACGCCACGCGGTCGCCGCCTTTGAGCGCCAGCATCTGCCGCGCCTCGGCCGGCGTCGCGACGTCCAGCGACAATCCGTCGAGCACGCCGCGGATGCGGCGCACCTGGTCGGCATTGGACTTGGCGAGCTGGCGCCCTTCGTAGAGGCTATCCTCCAGCCCGACGCGGACATTGCCGCCCATCGCCGCCGCAATCGAGATCATCGGCATCTGGTGGCGTCCGGCGGCCAGCACCGAAAACCGGTAGCTGTCGCCGAACAGTTTGTCGGCGATGCGCTTCATATGGATCAGGTTTTCTGGATCGGCGCCGATGCCGCCAAGAATGCCCAAAACAAACTGGATGAATAAAGGTCCGGACACCAGTCCACGATCGCGAAAATGCGCCAGCGAATAGAGATGGCCGACATCGTAGCACTCGAATTCGAAGCGCGTGCCGCAACCACGCCCGAGCTTCTCGAGCACCGTCTCCATGTCGGCAAAGGTGTTCTTGAAGATCGTGTCACGGGTAGCCTCGAGCAGCTTCGGCTCCCATTCGTGCTGCCATTCTCGCGGCCGCTCGAGCATCGGGAACAGCGCGAAATTCATCGAACCCATATTGAGCGAACACATTTCCGGCTCGGCCCTGAGCGGCGCGGCCAGCCGCTGGTCGAGCGTCATCAGCGACGATCCGCCGGTGGTGATGTTGATCACCGCGTCGGTCGCCTGCTTGATGCGCGGCAGGAACTGCATGAACACCTCGGGGTCGGCGGTCGGCCGCCCATCCCTAGGGTCGCGGGCATGAAGATGCAGGATCGAAGCGCCGGCCTCGGCGGCGGCGATCGCGTCTGCGGCGATCTGGTCCGGCGTCACGGGCAGATGCGGCGACATCGACGGGGTGTGTACCGACCCGGTGATGGCGCAGGTGATGATGACTTTTCGCGACGCCATGGTTCGTCTCTCAGCCTTCGACCGGCAGGTCGAGCTCGCCGGCCAGCACCTCGAGCGAGTCGCCGATGATGGATATGATCTCGCCGATCTGCGCGGCGGTGACGATCATCGGCGGCGCGACCATGAAATTGTCGCCGTCGACGCCGCCCTTGACCTTGCGTCCGTAGATGATCAGGCCGCGCTCATAGGCGAGGTCGAGCAGCCGCTGGGTGGCCTTCTTTGCAGGCTCGATCGGCCTCAGAGTGTCGGGATCCGCAAGCATCTCGGCACCGGTGAGCAGGCCCTTGCCACGGACGTCGGCGATGAATGGAAACCGCTTCGCCAATCGCTTCAACTCGTCCATCAAAAGCTCGCCCATGTCAGCCGCATTGGCGATCAGGCCGAGACGGTCCATTTCGCCGAGTACGGCGAGCCCGGCGGCGCAGGCGAGCGGGTTGCCGGCGTAGGTGTGGCCGTGCTGAAAGCCGCCCGACGCGAGCAATGGCTGCACCAGCCGCATCGGTGCCGCCAGCGCGCCGAGCGGCGCGTAGCCAGAGCCCAGCCCCTTCGACAGCGCGACGATGTCGGGCTTGCAGTTCCAGTGGTCGCCGCCGAGGAATTTTCCGGTGCGGCCGGCACCGCTCATCACTTCGTCATGGATGAGCAGGATGCCGTAGCGATCGCAGATCTCGCGGATGCGCGGATAGTAGCTGTCGGGCGCCACCAGTGCTGCCGTGGCAGCGCCGCCGACTGGCTCCATGATGAAGGCGAGCACGCTCTGCGGTCCCTCGGCGAGGATCTTTTCCTCCAGCATGTCGGCGTAGCGGATGCCGCGCTGTTCCATCGAAAGATTGTCGCGGTCGCGCCAGGCGATGGGCGCCGGCACGGTCGGCATCATCTGCATCATCGGCACAAATGTTTCGGACAGCGCATCGTCGCCGGTAACGGCGAGCGCGCCGAGCGTGCCGCCATGATAGGAGGGAAAGCGCGAGATCACCTTCCAACGGCTGGGCTGGCCGGTGGCGACCGCCCATTGCCGCGCCAGCTTGATGCAGGATTCGGTCGCTTCCGAGCCGCCGGAGACAAAGAAGATGCGGTCCATGCCCTCGGGGAGTTTGGCCGCCAGCTGCCGCGCGAGCTCCTCTGCCGGTTCGTTCTCGAAATGCAGACGGTAAGCGAAGGTGGCGCGGTCCATCTGCCGTTTCATCGCGTCGAGCACGTTGCGATTGGAGTGGCCGATATTGGCAACCATCGGACCGCTCGATCCGTCGATGAAGCGGCGGCCATCCTGCGTCCACATGTAGATGCCTTCGGCGCGGTCGATCATCGGCCGGCGCAGGCTGGATAGATAAAACAGATGCGAGGCTTCGCGAGTTTCCGGGGCAGGAGACTTCAACATGTCATGGCTTTCCAAGATAGCGGTCGAGGACATTTCTGGTGACGCGCTCGACAATCGCATCCTGCCTTAGCAGGCCGGCAACCCATTCGCAGCTTCCGGCGTGAAACACCTCGCCTTTGCCGCGCGGGAAATTGACGATCATGCCGTTGCCGCGTTTGACCTTGTCGAGGTTGGCATCGCTTGCCTCGCCGAACAGCGTCTCGGCGGTGAAGCGTCCGTCCTCGTCGCCGAGAAACTGGTCCTCGAACGCAATGTCGGCGCTTTCCTCGACCTGGCTCGCCATGCCGACGGCCAGCACTTGCAGGCCGTCCGGTGCACCGCTGTCGGGCTTGGGGTAGGGCAGGCCGCCGCGGATCTCGAAATCGAGCCCGTCGACCTCGTAGCCATAGACATGGCTGTCGGCGCCGAGCAGATCGCCATAGTAGATGCCGGTGCCGGCAAACGCCCAATGCTCCGGCCGGTAGACCGGAAAGCCGCGTACGCCGCGCGGCGCGCAGCCGCCCCAGCCGGCATAGACGCCTCTTGTCGCGTTGAGACCGAAGGTCGCGGCACCCGGCCGGCCGATTTCCGGCGCTTCCCAGGAATTGGTGGCGCGCCTTATATCGCCGCCGCGATAGGCCGGGTCCTCGGCACGGGCGCGGTATTTGTAGCAGACCTGCCGGCGGCCTTCGTCCTCCAGCCTGGTCTGCCACATGAAATTGCCGGCAAAGCGCGCCGCATGACCGCCGCGCTCGACATAGGTGTCGACCGCATCGCGCATTTCCCAGGTCCAATATTCGTCGTGGCCGACCAGGACGACGCAGTCATAGCCGTCGAGAATGTCAGGCGAAAAATGCAGATCGTGCTGGCTGGCGAGATCGACGGCGTAGCCGGCACGCTCGGCGAAGCGGAAGAAATGGCTGTCGTAGCTTGCCCAGCCGGACGAGGCGTATTTCTTCGAATGGCCGGTAGCAAAGGCCCATTCCATATGCGGATAGCGCGGCACGGTTTTCGGCGGCACGGCGACTTCGAGCGGCACGCGCGGCGCGTCCCTGGGCAGCACGACGAAGCCGCGGCACCACGGCCGTTGGGTCGACACCATTCGTGCATATTGGTCCCGGTCTGGCCCGGTGATGCCTTCGTAATGGTTGGAACCGCCCCATGTATTGTAGGCGAGCCAGGTGCCGGTGGCCGCCACCTGCAGCACACGGCCAGGCTTTTTGCCGGGCTGCGGCGCGATGATAAAAAGATGGTGGCAGCGGATCGGCTTGCCGTCCCGGCCATCTGCTTCAAGCGTGACGCGATAGGCGCCGGACGGCCAGTCGTCGCCGATGCGAAACTCGAACGACGCTTGCCAGCCGCAGCCTTCGACCGAACATTGGTCCGGCGTATCTTGCCAGCGCGCCGCGATTCCGGTCCCTTCGAACATTGTCGTTTCCGCGCCGCCGTCGCGGACGATCGCGATGCCGAAACTGGCGGCCGTCGAACTGACATGCAGTGCCACCATGTCGCCAGGACGGTAGGAAAAACGGTCGCTGTAGCACCAGATTTCGCCGCGCCCGCCATCCATCCCCGGCCATTCCCAGTAATGGCTGCGCACCGCCTGGCCTCGCTGCTCCGGCGTCAGTCCGAAATCGGGAAACTCGGTCGGCAGGTGGTTCATGGACACCGCTAAGGTCGAAGGCCGCCATTTCGGCCATCCGCCGGCCAAGCGTCAATTGGAAACGATCGGGCCAGCCATTGCCGGGCGCTCCCTTGGCGTTGCCGGACAAACAGACTATCTCACAAAACGCGGCCTTGTCCGCCACGGGAGCCGACATGCTGAGAGTGCAAAAGGTTAGGGTCAACGATATCTACGTACCGACGGCGCGCAAAAAGACGCTGCATCCCGAGACCGTCCGCCATCTGGCCGAGGACATTCTGGAAAACGGCATGAAGATGCCGATCCAAGTGCGCCATGACGGCAAGCGCCATATCCTGGTCGAAGGGTTGCATCGGCTGGAAGCGGCCAAGTGGCTCGGCGAGACCGAGATCGACGCCTATCTGGTGCAAGCCAAGCGCCACTGAAGCCACTTATTTCCGTCGTTCGAATCTCCTGTCCCGCGGATTTTTTCGCGGGCCGTGTCGGCTTGCGTCGTGTCGGTTCGTCCTAGACACGGAAGCCAAAACCGACGTGTGAGGAAACACCATGACCACCAAGCTCGACATCGCCCCCAACTCCGACCGCGAGCTGGTTCTCGCGCGCATCATCGATGCGCCGCACGAGAACGTCTATCGCTGCTGGACCGAGCCAAAGCTGTTGACGCAATGGTTCTCGCCGAAGCCGTGGATGACCCCGCGCGCCGAAATGGATGTGCGGACCGGGGGCTCCACCCTTGTCGTCCTGGCCGATCCCGACGGCAAGGAGTTCCCGAATCCAGGCATCTTCCTCGAAGTCGTACCGGGCAAAAAGCTCGTCTTCACCGATGCCTATACGAAGGCGTGGGAGCCGTCCGAAAAGCCGTTCATGACGGTCGTGCTGACCTTTGAGGACGAGGGCGAGGGTAAGACCCGCTACATTGCCCGCGTCGCGCATTGGTCGGTCGCCGACCGTGAACAGCACGAGAAAATGGGTTTTCACGAGGGCTGGGGCCAGTGCGCCGAACAGCTTGAGGAGGTCGCAAAGCGACTTTGATGCAAACGGGAGAGGGAGACTGACGTGTCCAGATCGGTATTTTTCGCCATATTCGCCTCGGCCGCCGCGCTATTTGCCGCGCCGGGCACCATCAACGCAGACGAGGCCAAGCCCGCCATGACGACCGCAACCGCAACACTGCCGACACCGGAAAAATCCGGCCTGCTGCCGATCAACGGCCTGAACTATTATTACGCCGTCTATGGCAAGGGCGAGCCGCTGCTTCTGCTGCATGGCGGTCTCGGCACGATCGACATGTTCGCGCCGATCCTGCCGAAGCTTACCGAGAACCGCACCGTGATCGGGGTCGACCTGCAGGGCCATGGCCGCACCGCGCTCGGCGACCGGCCGCTCAGCCTGGAGGCGATGGGCGACGACATGGCGGCGATCGTCAAGGCACTCGGCTACGCCAAGATCGACGTCATGGGTTATTCGCTGGGTGGCGGCGTCGCCTTCCGCATGGCCGTGCAGCATCCCGAAACGGTGCGCCGCCTGGTGCTGGTCTCGACCGGCTACGCCGCGGACGGCTTCTATGCCGAAATGCGTGGTCAGCAGGCACAAGTCGGTGCGGCGATGGCCGACATGATGAAGGACACGCCGATGTACAAATCCTACGTCGCGGTCGCGCCGCATCCGGAGGATTTTCCGAAACTGCTCGACCAGCTCGGCGCCTATATGCGCAAGGACTACGATTATTCCGCCGACGTGCCGAAGCTGAAAATGCCGGTCATGCTGGTGTTCGGCGACAGCGACATGTACCGGCCCGAGCACGAGATCAAGTTCTACCAGATGCTTGGCGGCGGGTTGAAGGACGCCGGCTGGATGCGCGAGAACCTGTCGCAAAACCGCCTGGCGATCCTGCCGAACCGCACCCACTACGACGTGTTCTTCGCGCCGGAACTGACAGCTGCCACGCTGCCGTTCCTCAATGGCGAGACCAAGGTCAAGACCTGGGATGAGGTCGTCAACGAAACGAACTGACGCCCAGTCAATTGTCTGCCGGCCGTCTCCTGCGCGATGGCCGGTTTTCATCTATGAGGCCTTGGCCGACGCATCGGGCCAATCGTGGATCGGCCGGATCACAGCTTTGGACGGCGCCATCAAAGCTTTTCAATTGACGCCGCCACGCCTATCGATAGGTATCGCCTATCCTCGCAGGGAAGGGACACGGGCGATGGCAAGATATCAGGGCGGGTGTTTGTGCGGTGCGGTGCGCTACCGTGCCGAGGCGGCACCGATCAATGAGCGCGTCTGCCATTGCCGGCTCTGCCAGAAGGCACTGGGTGCCGCCTTCAACGCGCGCGTGCTGTTCCGCATCGACGATGTGACAGTCGACGGACCGCTGGCGACGGTGAATTCCTCGCCCGATCTCAAGCGCGGCTTTTGTCCCCGCTGCGGCACGACGATGTTTTCCCGACGCGATTCCGCCGGCATCATCGGCATCACCACCGGCTCCCTCGATGATCCCTCGGTGTTCAGGCCTGAGATGCATATCTGGACCGCCTCGAAGCAGCCCTGGGTGCAGATCGATGACGGCCTGCCGCAATATGAAGGCGCGCCACCTCCGGCTTGAGGTGAAATCTGGACAAAATTTAATCCGAAGCGACACGAGATAGCCGGCAAAGCGTCATTGGCGGGCCATCATTGCTGCCTATCTATTGCGTGCGGGCGGCAGTCGAGGAGGCGACGGAATGAACGACAGCATCAACACCCTGGACGAGCTCTTGAGCGATCCGATGATCAAGCTGGTGATGGAGCGCGACCGCGTGCAGCCGGCAGAACTTCGTACGCTGCTCGAGGAAAAGGTCCGCCGGGCGGACGATGATGTGGCGGTCAACGATCGTTTTGTACCGCCGGCCCACCTGATGGCCACGACCTGCCACAAGCTGTGGCTGTGCGGCTAGGGTCTTGAAGCGGTCAGCCGGAATTTGCCGGCAAATAGCTGTAATGGCTGCGGAAATAAGCGAGCCTGAAGCCGAGGCCCGCATAGTTGCGATACGCCGGCCCGTCGCGTTCGGCGCGCGGCGCCTCGATGTCGGCCACGAACAGTTTTGCACCGGCCGCAAGTCCGTCGCGCACCATCGCTTCGCCAAGCATTGCATCGAGGTCGAAGCTCGGCGCCATGATGCCGGGAACCGGCGCGTCGATGCCGCTCCAGGCCATGCCGTCGGCACCGATGAACATCGAGCGCACCGCCGCCACCGCGCCGTCCCGCCGCAGCATGTAATGCTGCCAGCCGCGTCGGCCGGCCAGCGCCAGCAACCACGGTGAGGTCGGCAACCGATATTGGCTGTCGATGAACCCGGCCCATTCCCTTGCCGTTGCCGGCGTCACCCGCTCGACCGAGACGTTCTCAGTCGGGAAAAGCGGCTCCGCTGGCAATGGCGTAGCGTCGCGAAAGATGCGCTCCCAGCCGCCCTGACGTTGCAGGCCGCGCGCCTCGAGCCAGCAGCTGAGCGTCGCGGGCTCGGTGTGTGGGTTGGTGTAGAACCAGGGCCGCAGAATGCCGGCGTCGCGATAATGCGCCAGAAGCGCGTCGAGCCGGCTCTCGGTGGCTGCGCTATCGACACCGAAATTCTTGACGCAGTTGAAATGGATGAACGGGATCGTCGTGCAGGTGGTCCAGACGAGATCGCCATCTTCGGCGATGGCAAGGCCTTGCCTTGCGGCAAAGTCTGCCGGGGCGGCGCGATAGAGATCGAGCCAGGCATCGACCTCGGCGCGTTCGATGGTGCGGCTGAGATCGCCAGATATCTCGTCGACCCCGATGGCGGGCGAGCATGGCTCCGGCGGGACTACGGGCTGCAATTCTGACAGGGCGGCGGGCTGCATGACGTCCTCCACGTGGTGCCTTACACCGTAAGATTAGTAGAGACTAATCTCATGCCGTGAGTTGTCAAGCCGAGGCAGCGACGTGGCCGAACATTGGAGGGACAGCACACCTCCGCCCGGCCAACGTCCCGATGCAAAGCCCTAACAATTCGATTCAAACTTTGTTGGTAGTTTCTTGTTAGGAATCCAGCTTGGTTTGTCCGGCGGCGTTGTCCTGCCTTCGGTCTGTTGTGTTTTGCGTACAGGTCCAGATGCAGCTATCAGGCGTCGTCATCTTCTCGATCGCAGCGCTGTGCCTTGCCGGCTGCACGTCGACCTCCGGCGTCGATGCGCTGCAAGTGCCGTCCAGTGAGACCACCAGCTCGGTTGTGCGGCCACCCGCGCCGGTGGCATCTGCTGCGAAAACTGATGCTGCGCCCGCTTTTGCCGAACAGGAGCAGGACGAACAACAGGTCGCGATGGGCGCACCCGATCAGGACATCGATCCGCCGGCCGAGGTCATCGCGCTGATGTCGCCGCCGAAGCGGCTGACACGCGCAGCACCGGCGATGCTTGCCGAGCCGGTCACGCGCTATGGTTTTCGCGATGCCAAGCCGATCAATTTCGGTAAGTCCTCCTCGCCGAGGCGCCTTGCCGTCCACGGCGTCGACGTTTCGCGCTGGCAGGGCAATGTGAACTGGCAAAAGCTGCGCGCCCAGGGCGCCAACTTCGCCTACATCAAGGCCACCGACGGCGGCGATCATCTCGACCCGATGTTTACCAGGAACTGGCGCAATGCCGACGCTGCCGGCCTGAAGCGCGGCGCCTACCACTTCTTCTACTGGTGCCGCACCGCCGGCGAGCAGGCCGACTGGTTCATCCGCAACGTGCCGAGGGTCGAGGGCGCGCTGCCGCCGGTGATCGACGTCGAGTGGAACGGCGAATCCAGCTGCAAGCGCCGCCCGTCGCGGCAAAAGGTGCTGGAGAAGATGCAGGTGTTCATGGACATGCTCGAGCGCTACTACGGCCAGCGCCCGATCATCTACACCGCGCCTGACTTCTACCGTGACAATCTCAGGGGCGCCTTCCCAGATTATCCATTTTGGCTGCGCGCCGTGGCGGCGCACCCATCAAAGGTTTATCCCGGCCGCAAATGGCTGTTCTGGCAATATTCCGGCTCCGGCCTGTCGCACGGCGTAAGAGGCCGCATCGACCTCAACGTCTTCCACGGCGATGAGAAGGCGTGGCGCGACTGGGTTGGTGGAAGGCAGATGGTGGCCGAGGCGGAGTAGCGCGGCAGCTTCTTCCTTCTCCCCATGTGGGAGAAGGTGGATTGGCGCGCAGCGCCAAGACGGTTGAGGGGTGTTGGACGGAGTGCGTCGGTGCCAAGCTGGAGCACCCCTCATCCGACCTCGCTTCGCGAGGCCACCTTCTCCCACAAGGGGAGAAGGGATAGCGCTCGGTTTTCCACACTTGGTCTCAAATTCCTTGGACGTCATGCCCAGATTGGATACCCTCGTCCCATGCCGCACCAGCCCGTCGCGCCGACCAAGCGTCGTTTCGCCCGCTCTATGCGACGCGAGCCGACCGAGGCGGAAGACCCGCCTGTGGCATGAGCTGCGCGGACGCAAGCTCGACAGCATCAAATTCCGGCGTCAGGTCCCGGTCGGCCGGTTCATCGCCGATTTCGTTTGCGCCGAGGGCAGGCTGATTGTCGAGATCGACGGCAGCCAGCACGCGGATTCGGGCTATGATCGGGAGCGGGATGCCGAATTGAAGGCGAGGGGCTTTCGCGTGCTGCGCTTCTGGAACGATGACGTGCTGCGGGATCTGAACGCCGTCTGCGATACCATCATCGCCTACGTACGGGACGAGAGTTTGCGGCCTTGGCGGTAGCGCGCTCTTCCCTTCTCCCCCTGTGGGAGAAGGTGGCTCGGCGCGGAGCGCCGAGACGGTTGAGGGGTGTTGGACGGAGCGCCGCCGGTGCCAAGCTGGAGCACCCCTCATCCGACCTCGCTTCGCGAGGCCACCTTCTCCCACAAGGGTAGAAGGGAGAGGCGAACACGTCCCTCGCGGCTAGTCGCCGGCACGGATGATTTTGCCGCTGGTGGGGCTTAATTTTAAGCTACTTCAATTCGCGGGTGCTCACGCCAGTGAGGTTTTTCCTTCATTACTTTATGCGCAAAGGAAAAATCCTTCCTCCGTGCTGCGATAAATCTGTTGGCCCATTGTATTTGAAGAGCATTCAGAAAAATAAGGATGTCCTTGGATATCGGCGCGTATTGAGAATCGACAAGCATTGCGATTTTCATTTTTGCCTGTTCTAACCTTTCCTTCGCATCTAAAATCACTGACACACCGCTTTGAAGCGGAAGAGCGCCATCCACGAAAACCTTCAGTTGGATTTCACTTATTTTTTGCTCTGCCTTGGCACGTTCTTTATGAAAGCCGTCGATGATCGTAGGACACAAAAAACCTAGGACGAGATCCGAAGATATCGGTAAATAAATTTCGATCCCTGGTACACCCAGTCCAATATTTCCGTACGGTCCAAAGTCGTTGTAATTGTGCATTACGAGTGGATTGTCTGAGATGTATAATTCTCCGGCGCAACACTTTTTTAGCAAGATCAATTTCTTGGTTGTCAAGTGTCCTGCAATCTCATCCAATTTATCGAGGTTCATTTTAAGGAGACAAAATTTTTCATATTCTTCGTCCGAAAAATGCTCGGGAATGTCGTTCGTTTTCAGATCGGGGAACCGAAGTTTGACATCTTGAAATATGCCAGAGTAGCTTTGACGCGACGACTTCGAGCGAAGGTGCTGCACAACCACAAAACAACACAGCGTTGCCAAATCCATGGGGCTTAAGGCAGATACGGTCTCGTTAGCTATTATGCTTTCAAGAACAGGTTTTGCTAGGTTCTCTACGTGGGTGAACTTGCTTTCGAAATCCAGGTAAAAATTACCTTTTAAGCGGACTACATTATAATCCGCTTCGCCCATAATATTGCGTGGGTTAGTTCGAAATTCTTTGCAGGTCGATTTGTCAAAGACATGACATTGTCCTTCTGCGCAAAAATTGCGCAGAAGGAATTGTGGAACATAGTGCTGGTTCTCACGCGGCATCGATCCTCAGCTACACCCGCTCGTCGCCCCGCAAGTATCGCACTTCTCGCAAGTCCCGTTCCGCACCATCGTGAAGTTATGGCATTCCGAGCATTCGTTGCCGGTGTAGCCCTGCATCAGTGATTGCTGGCGCCGGTTGGCGGCAAGTGCTTTGGCTTCGGCTGCTTCTTTCGCCGCCTCGTCGGTGAACAGCTCCGTCGGGTCGGAGGCTTCCGCGTAGACGATGTCCTCGACCAGTTCCCTGGCGCGCTCCTCGTAGTCGCGCTTGTAGGCGATGGCTTCGTCGCTGGCCGGCTTCAGCGTCAGCACGTTGGAGCCGGAGAAGGCGGTCGGGGCGGTACGGGCCGGAGTTCCGGAGCCGGAACCCGCAAAGCCTTTCGGCTCGGCACCCATGCCCGACACCAGCTTGACCGGCGAGGCGCCGCGGGTCAGGCCCTTGGAGAAGGGCGTTGCCTTGCCTTCGTTGATGCCGCGCCCGAGCGCAGTCTTGTCGAAGTCCGACTGGTCGACATGGGCGAGGTCGTTGCGGCCGAGATAGGAGACGGCGAGTTCGCGGAAGACATAGTCGAGGATCGACGTGGCGTTCTTGATGGCGTCATTGCCTTGCACCATGCCGGCCGGCTCGAACTTGGTGAAGGTGAAAGCCTCGACATATTCGTCGAGCGGCACGCCATATTGCAGGCCGAGCGAGATGGCGATGGCGAAGTTGTTCATCATCGCCCGGAAAGCGGCACCTTCCTTGTGCATGTCGATGAAGATCTCGCCGAGGCGGCCGTCATCGAACTCGCCGGTCCTGAGATAGACCTTGTGGCCGCCGACGACCGCCTTCTGGGTATAGCCCTTGCGGCGGTTCGGCAGTTTCTCGCGGTCGCGGTAGAGACGCTCGACGACGCGCTCGACGATCTTCTCGGTCACCTGCACCGCGCGCTGCGCGGCCGGCGCCGCGATCAGCTGCTCGATGGCTTCGTCCTCGTCGTCTTCGACGTCGGCAAGCAGCGAGGCGTTGAGCGGCTGCGACAGCTTCGAGCCGTCGCGATAGAGCGCGTTGGCCTTCAGCGCCAGCTTCCACGACAGCATGTAGGCGCCCTTGGCATCTTCCACCGTTGCGTCGTTCGGCATGTTGATGGTCTTGGAAATGGCGCCGGAAATGAAGGGCTGCGCCGCCGCCATCATCATGATGTGGCTGTTGATCGACAGCGAACGCTTGCCGATCTTGCCGCACGGGCTGGCGCAGTCGAACACCGGCAGGTGTTCGGCCTTCAGGAACGGCGCGCCTTCCAGGGTCATGGCGCCGCAGACATGAATGTTGGCGGCCTCGATTTCTTTTCGCCCGAAGCCTAAGTTTGGTAGCATCTCAAACGAGAAGTCGTTGAGCTGCTCGTCGGTGAACCCAAACGTTTCCTTCACCCAGTCCGCGCCTAGCGTCCACTGGTTAAATACAAACTTAATGTCAAAAGCCGACTTTAGAGCAGAATTTAGAGCTTCAATTTTGTCATCACTAAAGCCCTTAGCTCGTAGCGTGCTAGGATTGATACCCGGTGCTTGATTTAGATTACCGTGTCCAACTGCATAGGCCTCGATCTCTGCAATTTGAGCCTCTGAGTATCCTAATGTCCTAAGCGCTTCCGGCACGGCGCGGTTGATGATCTTGAAATAGCCGCCGCCGGCGAGCTTCTTGAACTTCACCAGCGCGAAATCGGGCTCGATGCCGGTGGTGTCGCAATCCATGACCAGGCCGATCGTGCCGGTCGGCGCGATCACGGTCGCCTGCGCATTGCGGTAGCCATGCTCCTCGCCAAGCTCGATGGCGCGGTCCCAGGCGGCCTTGGCATGGTCGGCAAGCTCCTGCTGCTTGAGATCCGAGGCGACCAGCGGCACCGGGTTGACGGCGAGCTTCTCGTAGCCGTCCCTTTCGCCATAGGCCGCGCGGCGGTGGTTGCGCATGACGCGCAGCATGTTCTGCGCATTGCGGTCGTAGTCGGGGAAGGCGCCGAGCTCGGCGGCCATTTCGGCCGAAGTGGCATAGGCCGTGCCGGTCATGATCGCGGTGAGGGCGGCGCAGATGGCGCGGCCCTCGTCGGAATCATAGGGAATGCCCGAGGTCATCAGCAGGCCGCCGATATTGGCGTAGCCGAGGCCGAGCGTGCGGTACTCGTAGGAAAGCTTGGCGATCTCCTTCGAGGGGAACTGCGCCATCATGACGGAGATTTCCAGCACCATGGTCCACAGCCGCACCGTGTGCTCGTAGGCTGATATGTCGATGGTGCCGTCGGTGTTGCGATAGGGCAGAAGGTTGATCGAGGCCAGGTTGCAGGCGGTGTCGTCGAGGAACATGTATTCCGAGCACGGGTTGGACGCACGGATCGCACCGGCCGAGGCGCAGGTGTGCCAGTCGTTCATCGTCGTGTTGAAATGCAGGCCCGGATCGGCCGATGCCCAGGCCGCATAGCCGATCTTTTCCCAGAGATCGCGCGCCTTCAGCGTCTTCAGCACCTTGCCGTCCTTGCGAGCGGTGAGATGCCAGTCGCCGTCCTGCTCGACGGCGCGCAGGAAATCGTCCTTCAGCGACACCGAATTGTTGGAATTCTGGCCGGAAACCGTGAGATAGGCGTCCGAATCCCAGTCGGTGTCGTAGGTCTTGAACGACATCGAGGTGTAGCCCTGCTTTGCAAACTGGATGACGCGGTAGATGTAGTTCTCCGGCACCGCGTCCTTCTTGGCCGCCTTGATCTCGCGCTTCAGTGCGGTGTTGACCGCCGGGTCGAAGCAATCGTCGCCATTGCCTTCGCAGTTGATGCAGACCTTCATGATCGCTTCGAGATGCTTCTTGACGATCTTCGAGCCGGTGACCAGCGAGGCGACCTTCTGCTCCTCATTGACCTTCCAGTCGATGAATTCCTCGATATCTGGGTGATCGGCGTCGACGATGACCATTTTCGCGGCGCGACGCGTCGTGCCGCCCGACTTGATGGCGCCCGCCGCGCGGTCGCCGATCTTGAGGAAGCTCATCAGCCCCGACGAGCGGCCGCCGCCCGACAGCTTTTCGCCTTCGCCGCGCAGGAACGAGAAGTTGGAGCCGGTGCCGGAGCCATATTTGAACAGGCGCGCCTCACGCACCCACAAATCCATGATGCCGCCTTCGTTGACGAGGTCGTCCTGCACGCCCTGGATGAAGCAGGCATGCGGCTGCGGATGCTCGTAGGAAGACTTCGACTTGGTCAGCTTGCCGGTGAACGGGTCGACATAGAAGTGGCCCTGGCTCGGGCCGTCGATGCCATAGGCCCAGTGCAGGCCGGTGTTGAACCATTGCGGCGAGTTCGGCGCGACGCGCTGGGTGGCCAGCATATAGGCGAGCTCGTCGCGGAAGGCGCGCGCGTCTTCCTCCGACTTGAAGTAGCCGCCCTTCCAGCCCCAATAGGTCCAGGTGCCGGCAAGCCGGTCGAAGACCTGGCGGGCGTCGGTCTCGGAACCGTAGCGCTCGGCTTCCGGCAGCTTGGCCAGTTCAGCCTCGTCGGCGACCGCGCGCCACAGGAAGGAGGGGACTTGCGTCTCTTCGACCTTCTTCAGCCGTGCGGGAACACCCGCCTTGCGGAAATATTTCTGCGCCAGGATATCGGCGGCAACCTGGGAGAACTGCGCCGGCACGTCGATGTTGTCCAAGCGGAACACCACCGAGCCATCCGGATTCTTGATCTCCGAAAGCGCCTTGCGGAATTCGATCTCCGCATAAGCTGATTGCCCTGGCTTGGTGAAACGACGCTCGATGCGCATTGGTCCGGTCCCTTTTGTCTACATATAGCGCTTTTCCCAGAGGATTTCTGCCCTCTTGACGAAACGCGCATGTCCGCCGTCTGCCGGCGTTCGAAACCCGCCGGCTCTCATCTTCACAGTCTCCGCCGCCCTGCCGGTCGAACCTCTTGCGAGGCCGCTGTCCGACGCGCTCACGGACCCTGCGGGTCCCTCAAAACTGAAAACTTTTTGTAACGCCCTCGGTCGAGGGAACTTCACATTATCTAGCGTCGAACCTACCTGCAAACACTAAATATAGTATTAACAGACAATTTATTCAAGTCCGACAATCCTCCCCTTTCGCCCCCCAAGGCTTCAAAATCCCACGCATTCGCCGGCCTCGTAAACAGGCGGGAATGCGGATCAAAACGCACATATTCCGGGAAAAAGACCGGCCTCGAAACTTTTCCGGTCGCACTCTCAACAAGAGCGCATGGCCTATAAAAGGCGACTCGTTTTGCGCCGTCAAGGATTCGTTTGCGTAGTTTTTATGACCCCAACATCTTGTGTGTCACATATGTGGATAACGGGGATAGAAGCGGAGCGCGGCGAGGAAGGGTCGGCGCCGCGCGGAGGTGCTTCGGCGTTCGCGGCACCTGACCGCGGCTATGCGCCGCTCGGGCTCAGGAGAACCGGCGTGGATCGGCGCAGAAATGGGCGATGATCTGGCGAAGATCCGGTTCATGCACCATGCCCACGGCCTCGGCGGCGCTGACCCACTTGCGGGTGCGTGCCCGCTTTTCCTTCCAGCGGTCGGCGACCTTGTCGACCTGCAGCGGGAACACCAGCACCTCGCACGGCACTTCCTCGCCGGAATCCAGCACCTTGGCGTAGAAATAGCGGCCGGCCTCGTGATGCGAGATCGTGCCGCGCAGCCCGGCCTCCTCGCCGGCTTCGCGCGCCGCCGCCTCGCAAAGCGGCTCCTTTGCTTCCGGCCAGCCCTTGGGAAGCACCCAGCGGCCGGTATCGCGGCTAGTGATCAGCATGATTTCGACGCCGTCGCCGCCATCGCGCCAGGGCAGCGCTGCAACCTGCAGGCGGGACGGCACCGTGCCGAAGAGTCGTCGGACCCGTTCGGCCTTATGGTTGTGCGTCGTTGGCCTCGTCAACATCGGAGAAGCTTGCCCCAGCTTCCAGAATCATTTGCCGTCTCACGAATCTTACGGCTAATTATAAGCAATGAAAGTAAAAAATGTTTCACGGATCGGCCAGATTCCGTCAATCTGCGCCGATCTCAGCCTAATGGCGCGACTGCAGCAGCGTCGCGCCACGCCTTTATCGGTGTGCCGAGGTCCCCTGGGCGGACTCGGTGCATCAAGCGGCTTTGCCGCGAATCAGCCGGCGTGGTCATCGGCGATCGGCTTCTGGTAGGTGAAGCCCATGTCCCAGGGGAAATAGATCCAGGTGTCCTGGCTGACCTCGGTGACGAAAGTGTCGACCATCGGCCTGCCTTTCGGCTTGGCATAGACGGTGGCGAAATGCGCCCTGGGCATCATCGCGCGCACGATGCCTGCCGTCTTGCCGGTGTCGGTCAGGTCGTCGATGATCAGCACGCCGGCCCCGTCATCGGCGAGCAGCGCCGGCGTGACCTCCTTCAGCACCTGCAATTGCCCCTGGCTGGTATAATCGTGGTAGGAGGCGACGCAGACCGTCTCGATGATGCGGATGCCAAGCTCGCGCGAAATAATGGCGGCCGGAACCAGGCCGCCGCGCGTGATGCAGACGATCGCCTTCCATTGCCCCTTGTTGGCGCCGGCAAGCCGCCAGGCGAGCGCGCGCGCATCGCGGTGGAACTGGTCCCAGGAGACCGGGAAGGCTTTTTCGGGCAGGGACATCTTTCGCGCACTCCGCAAAGCGCGCATCGCGCGCAGACACTATGGAATGCGCGCGGAATTAACTGGAAAGGCTTCGCTTTGGCAAGGGCGCGGCAAAGCGATTGTCCTGCCAGCTATCCCTGTGAACCTACCGCGACAGGAAAGCCGCCACCGGGGCGGTGCGCAGCACCGTTCGCGTCACCCCGCCGAACAGCAGCTGGCGCAGCCAGGAATGGCTGTAGGCGCCGAGCACGAGCAGGTCCGCACCCGACTCGGCGACCCTGGTCTGGATGATGTCGTCGACCGAGGCGCCGCCGGACCTCAGCACCGAGACGCTGACGGTCGCGCCATGCCTGGACAGCGAGGCGGCGATCTCGGCGCCGGCTGTTTCCGGCGCCTCGTCGAGCGTATCGGGCGGGTCGATGACGACGATGTCCGTCTTTTCGGCCTCGATAATGAAGGGCAGGGCATCGAAGGCCGCGCGCGCGGCTTCCTTGCTGCCGTTCCAGGCGAGCAGCACATGCTTGAAGCTGGTCACCAGCGAACCCGAATGCGGTACCACCAGCACCGGCCGGCCGGCATCGTAGACCAGGGTGTCGACGTCGGCGCTCGGGTCGCTGCCCGATTCGCGCTGCGCGGCGATGATCAGGTCCGCGGTGCGAACGGTCGAGATGCCGGTCAGCGCACTGTCGCCGGAAAAACTCTCGAGACTGCGCCACTCGAACGACAGGCCGGAATTCTCGATGCGCTTGTGAAAGGCGGCCTGCAACTTCTCGGCGCGCTCCCGGTTCATATCGGCGGAAACCTGCAGGAACTCGGTGTCCGGAAAGCCGGTGGCAGAGGTGTAGGGCACGGGCAGCGCCTCGGCATGGATGCCGATCAGATGGCTCTGGAATCGGCTGGCCAGCGGGATCGCGCAGTCGAGGACGCGCTCGGCATCCGGTTCATTCTGCAATATGGCGACGATGGTCTTGAAGCGCATGGCAGTCCCTCACTTCATACGGCGATCCCACTCGTGACAAACGTCACTGCGCGATGCTGGTTCCGTCAGGCCGGCCGATCAGCCCACTCGGCTTTCCTTGATCAAGCCAGCCACCATAGCCTCTACGTCGGCGCGTGCGGAGTCCAGCGCCTGCTGGCTGCGGGCGCGCACCACCAGTTCCGTCCAGAACTTGCCGTCGCCATATTTCGGGTAGGAGCCGATGATCGTGTCCGGGTGCGCCTTCTGGATGTCGCCCAGCGGCCCGCCGATCAGGCCTTCGCCGAACGGGCATTCCACGGTTGCCGACAGCATTTTGGTGCCGGCCCGCAATGTCGGCACGACATTGTCGAGCATCGCCTGGAAAATCGCCGGCACGCCAGCCATGACATGGACGTTGCCAATGCGAAAGCCCGGCGCAACCGACACTGGATTATCGATGTGGTCTGCCCCGCGCGGCATCCGCGCCATGCGTTTGCGCGCTTCGGTGTATTCGATGCCGCGGGCGGCGTAGCTTGCCTCCAGCAGCGCGTAGGCCTTGGCGTCGTATTCGCATGGCACGCCAAAGGCCTTGGCAACCGAATCGGCGGTGATGTCGTCATGCGTCGGGCCGATGCCGCCGGTGGTGAAGACATAAGCATAGCGGGTGCGCAGCGCATTCACCGCAGCGACGATCTCGTCTTCCTCGTCCGCAACGATGCGCACTTCCTTCAGGTCGATGCCGATCGCCGTCATGATGTCGGCGAGGTGGCCGATGTTCTTGTCCTTGGTTCGGCCGGACAGAATCTCGTCGCCGATGACGAGCATGGCGGCGGTGACGATTTCGGTCATGGCAGGCTCCGGCAAACGGGTCGCCTGAGATAGCGCGGCAAACGGCCGGCGGCAATGCCGCCAAACGACGGATCCACCTGTGCCACCTCCCTTGCAGTGGAGCCGTCGGCGGGTGATGCTGCGCCGGTTTGGGCGCTGAGGGAAAGATGCCGGTATCAATTCTGCTATGGCTACCCGGCGCGCTGTTTCTGCTGGCGCTCGTCGTGGCAGCCTATCCGCTGCTGGCGACGCTGCGGATCGCGGCGAAGGCCGAAAGGCTGGTGCCGGCCAGTGGCAAATTCATCGAGATCGACGGCAACCGCATCCATTATGTCGAGACGGGCGAGGGGCGGCCGATCGTCTTCCTGCACGGCCTCGGCGCGCAGCTTCATCAATTCGGCCACACGCTGTTCGGACGGTTCGGCCCGGACTATCGGCTGATCGCGCTCGACCGTCCGGGCTCCGGCTATTCGGTGCGGGCCAGGGCCGCCAGCGGACGGCTGTCCGAGCAGGCCGAGGTCGTGCGGCATTTTATCGACGCGCTTGGGCTGGAAAAGCCGCTGGTCGTCGGTCATTCGCTGGGTGGCGCCATCGCGCTGACGCTGGCGGTCGAGCATCCAGAGGCGATTTCCGGCATCGCCTTGCTGGCACCGCTGACCCATCTGGAGTCGGACGCGCGCGAGAAGTTCGGCCCGCTGTACATTAAGTCGCCGCTGCGGCGCCGGATCATGGCTTGTACGGTGGCGATCCCGGCGGCTCTCAAATATGCCGAAGCGACGCTTGCCTTCATTTTCGCGCCGCAGACGGCGCCGGCCGACTATATGGTCGAGGGCGGCGGCTGGTGCGGGCTCAGGCCAAGCCATTTCTACGCGACATCGACCGATGTCGTGGCGATCGCGCACGACCTTGGCCGCATCGAGCAACGCTATGGCGAGATCACCTTGCCGGCCGGCATTCTGTTTGGTGCTTCCGATCGCGTGCTGGGCATCGATATCCACGGCTGGCCGCTGATGGAAAAGATCAGCGGGCTCGATTTCGAACCTGTCGAGGGGCTTGGCCACATGCCGCAATTCGTCGAGCCGGAACGGGTCGTCGCTTTCATCGAACGCATTGCCGACCGCGCATTTGCGCCGAAGTCCGACACCAGCAGCTGACACCCTCCCGGAACGCGGTCTCGGCCGGCAGGGTGCCCGCCCCGGGCATCCCGGCCGCCGGGAATACCTCCGAACTTAATCACGTCGGCTATTCCTTCACGGCTCCGGTCATCGAGGAAACATAGTGCTCGACAAAGAACGAATAGAGCACCACCACCGGCAGCGAGCCGATCAGCGCTCCCGCCATCAGCGCCCCCCATTCATAGACGTCCGAGCGCACCAGCTCGGTGAGCACGCCGACCGGCACAGTCTTGTTTTCGGACGACTGGATGAAGGTCAAGGCGTAGATGAACTCGTTCCATGACAGCGTGAATGCGAAGATGCCGGCGGAAATCAGCCCCGGTACCGACAGCGGCAGCACGATCTTGGTGAGGATCTGCCAGCGGCTCGCCCCGTCGATCAGCGCGCATTCTTCCAGCTCGAACGGGATCGAGCGGAAATAGCCCATCAGCAGCCATGTGCAGAACGGGATCAGGAAGGTCGGATAGGTGAGGATGAGCGCGAACGGCGTGTCGTAAAGACCAAGGTTGAACACCATCACAGACAGCGGAATGAACAGGATCGAGGGCGGCACGAGATAGGCGAGGAACACCGCGAGGCCGACCTGCCGCGCCCCGGAGAACCTCAAGCGTTCGATCGCATAGGCAGCGAACACGGCAGCCAGCAGCGACAGGAACGTGGCGGCGGTCGAGATGATGATCGTGTTGAGCAGCCAGCCCGGATAAGACGTCTCGAAGAGCAGGTAGCGGATATGCTCGAGCGTCGGATGCACCACCCAGAACGGATTGAAATTGGCGTAGTCGGTCATCTCGAGGTTGGGCTTAACCGCCGTGATCGTCATCCAGTAGAACGGAAACAACAGCACGATGACGAAGATCAGCAGCGGCAGGTAGACCGTCACCACGCGGCGCGGCAAACTCTGCAGGTAGCCCATGCCGCCTTCGTCGAGTTCCGGGCGTTTGCTCGTTTCGATCGCGGTCATGTCAATCTCCGCCGCCCTGCTGCCATTTGCGGCGCTGCAGGCCAAAATAGCTGAACAGGATCGCCGCCAGCAGGAACGGGATCATGGCGACCGCGATCGCGGCGCCTTCGCCAAGCTGGCCTCCGGAAATGCCGCGCTGGAACGACAGCGTCGCCATCAGGTGCGTGGCATTCACCGGCCCGCCGCGTGTCAGCACATAGATCAGCTGGAAGTCGGTGAAGGTGAACAGCACCGAAAACGTCATGGTGATGGCGATGATCGGCGTCAGCAGCGGCAGCGTCACATAGCGGAACAATTGCCAGCGGCTGGCGCCGTCGAGCGTGGCGGCCTCGTAGAGCGACTGCGGGATCGTCTGCAGGCCGGCAAGCAGCGTGATCGCCACGAAAGGAATGCCGCGCCAGACGTTGGCGGCGATAACCGAAGCCCGCGCATTCTCCGGATCGCCGAGGAAGTTGATGCGATGGTCGATCAGGCCCATTTCCATAAGCGCCCAGGACAGGATCGAGAATTGCGAATCGTAGATCCACCAGAAGGCGATCGCCGACAGCACCGTCGGCACCACCCAGGGCAGCAGGACGATCGCGCGGAAGAACGACTTGAACGGCAGGTTCTGGTTGAGGATAAGCGCCAGCCACAGGCCGAGCACAAACTTCAGGACCGAGGCGCTGATCGTGTAGAGCAAGGTGTTGAAGACCGAGAGCCAGAAGACGGCGTCATCCCACAGATATTCGTAGTTCTCGATACCGATGAAGATGCCGGGGCGGCCGATGCGGGCATCGGTGAAGCCGAGCCAGACGCCGAGCCCGAGCGGATAGGTCAGGAAGACCAGCAGCAGCGCCGCCGCCGGCAGCATGAAGCCGAAGCCAAGCGCGTTATGACTTTCGGACACGAACGTCAGAATGCGCGACAGCGCCGACCGGCGCGGCTGAGCGGCAGCGGAGGTCACGGCCATGGGTCGGCTCCTCTAAGGTCTCATTGAACGGCCGGGCGGCCATGCGCGATTCGAAGCCGGGCAGCATGGCTGCCCGGCTGAACCCGGCTCAAACGCGATAGTAGCGGTTTGCGCGCTTCTCGGCTTCTTCCATCGCTTCTTGCGGCGTCGCCTGGCCTGTCACCGCCTTGGCGAACATGTCGACCAGCACATAATCGGCCATGGTCGCTGCCGAGGCATAGCCAAGCGGGCCGGCATAGCCGTTGGGCCGCAGCGTCGCCGAGGCCTTGGCGTAGGCGGCATTGTTCGGATCGGCCGTCCACACCGGGTTGTTGTCGAAGGCTTTGAGCGTCTGGCAGCAATAGCCTGCCGACGACGTGATCCACTGCGACATTTGCGGATCCTCGAACATGAACTGCAGGTAGGCCTTGGCGGCGTTGGGGTAGGGCGTGTAGTCGAAGATCACGGCCGTGGTCACCTGGAACAGCTCGACGGATTTTCCGACCGGGCCGATCGGCAGGTTGGTGGTGCGGATGTCCTTGGCCATCTCGGCCAGTTTCGGATCCTTGTCCTTGTTGATCTTGGCGGTGTTGTAGGCCGAAATGCCGTTGGCGATGACGCTCAATTCGCCGGCCAGGAAGGCGCGGTTGTTGTTGACGTCGAGCCAGCTTTCGGTGCCGGGAATGAAGGTCTTGTAGAGCTGCTGCGCGTATTCGATCGCCTTCAGCGTCTCGGGGCTGTTGATCGTCACCTTGCTGCTCTCGTCGACCATCTGGCCGCCATGGCTCCACAGCAGCCAGTGGGCGTAGTTGTTGCCATCGCCGACGCCGTGGCCATGCGTGAAGCCGGCCGGGTGCCCCTTCGCCTGCAATGCCTTGCAAAGCTCGAGCAGGCCTGCCGTGTCCTTCGGAAATTCGGAGAAGCCAGCCTCTTTCACCCAGCTTTCACGATAGACGATGGCATTGCCGATGGTCGCCAGCGGCAGGCCGAGGAACTTGCCTTGCCGTGTCGCATATTGGTGCGGTCCATCGTGCCAGCCGCCATATTTCGAGCCGAGATATTCGCCCAGCTCCGTCACGTCGTGCAGCTTGTCGGGATATTGGTGCGGGTCGTCGAACCAGACGAACATCAGGTCCGGGCCGGAGCCGACATTGGCGGCGACCGCCGCCTTGGGGCGGATGTCCTCCCAGCTTTCCTTGTCGACGCGGACCTCGACGCCGGTCGCTTCGGTAAAGCGCTTGGTGTTGGCCAGCCATTGATCCTCGTCGCCCTGCACGAAAGGCGACCAGCGCAGCAGCCTGAGCTTGGCGCCGTCCTCGGGCTTGTATTTCAACCCCTCCTGGGCAAAGGCGGGAGAGCCGATGAGCCGGCTTCCCAAGGCTCCCGCCGCAACGCCGGCGGTGGTGCGGATCACGTCACGTCTGGTGAATTTCATGCTCGCTTCCTCCTGCTTATTGTCCTTGCCGTCCTACTGCCCGATGTTCGTTTCGAACCGCTGTCCGGTTTTGCCGTGAAAGAGATGGATGAGGCCAGGCTCGGCCGTAAGCCGGATGGTTTCGCCTGGCGTGAAGGAATGACGTTCGCGGAAGTTTGCGACGATCTCCTCGCCACCGGCGGTGCGGCCGATGAGCTGCACTTCGGACCCTGTCGGCTCGACCACCACGGCGGTGACCGGGATGCCCTGATGGTCGGACAGCCGTAAATGCTCGGGCCGTATCCCCAGCACGACCGGCTCACCATTGCCGATGGAAAGTGCCGAGGCCAACGGGACCGAAATCCCTCCGGCGCCGCGAAACGACGGCGAGCCGTCGGTTACGATCTCGCCCCTGAGCATGTTCATGGCGGGCGAGCCGATGAAGCTGGCGACAAAAAGATTGTTCGGCCGGTCGTAGAGTTCGAGCGGCGGCCCGATCTGCTCGACGATGCCGTCATGCATGACGACGATCTTGTCGGCCATGGTCATCGCCTCGATCTGGTCGTGGGTGACGTAGACCGTCGTCGTCTTCAGGCGCTGGTGCAGTTCCTTGATCTCGGCGCGCATCTGCACCCGGAGCTTGGCATCGAGATTGGACAGCGGCTCGTCGAACAGGAAAACCTGCGGATCGCGCACGATCGCCCGGCCCATGGCAACGCGCTGGCGCTGGCCGCCGGAAAGCTGGCGCGGATAACGGTCGAGCAGCGGCACCAGTCCAAGGATTTCGGCCGCGCGCCGCACGCCGGCATCGCTCTCCGTCTTGGGAACGCCCTTGAGCATCAGCGAGAACGCCATGTTCTCGGCGACCGTCATATGCGGATAGAGCGCATAGTTCTGGAAGACCATGGCGACGTCGCGCTCCTTTGGCGCAACGTTATTGACGACACGTTTGCCGATCGCGATCTGGCCGCGCGAGATCTTTTCCAGGCCGGCGATCATCCTGAGCAGGGTCGACTTTCCGCAACCCGAAGGACCGACCAGCGTGACGAACTCGCCGTCGTTTATATCGACGCTGACCCCGCGCAGGACCTCGACGGTCCCAAATGATTTGTAGACATCGCCGATTGCGACAGACGCCATCGATCTCCTCCCGATTGATTCCTGCAACGACTTCGAAGGAAACCGCTTTCCTGCCTGGCCCGCGACGGCGCCCAGGCTCCTCCCCGGTCACGCGCGATGTGAGACGGTAGCGCTACCAAACCGACCTGTAAAGCACGCCGGCATCACCTGGATATCGGCGCACACTCTAATCCGAAACCTCGGTCTGCGGCCGGTCGCGGCCGTCGGCGAGCTCGTCGTGCCATTTGCCGTCGGCGTCCTCGTACTGGATGCCGTCGGTGTTGCCGGCGACCTGCTGTTCGGCCGAAGCGATCTCCGCGGCGCGCAACGCGTCCTGATGGGTGGGGAACGTTTCGGAGAATGTCGAGCCGACCTTGTAGGCCCAGCCTCCGTCATGCTCGACGATCTTGTAGGTCAGTTTCGCCATGAAACCCTCCGGTTGAAAGCCCGTTGCCTCAATGCAGCCTGTCGTCGGCCAGTCTGTCGTCTGGCAGCCTGTCATCTGCGACCAGCACGTCCGATTCCCTGGCGGCTTCGATCAGTGCCCGGCGCGCATCCGCCGTCGAACGATAACCTTCCAGCACTTTTAGGCAAGTGTCGAGGGCATCACGATGACGCGGCCCGCGATTGAGTGGCCAGACCGTCATCAGGCACTCCGCCGCCTCCTGGGCGCTGCGGATCTGCCGATATTTGCCGACATGGCCGAGTTCGACCACGACCGGTTTTTCAAATGGCTTGCTGTCCATCATCGCCGCCAACGCGGAGCGGCCGATTTGGTTGCAACTGCTATTTTAGCTCAGGCGAAAATAGCTCAACAGCCGCAGTCGTTGCGCAGCCAGCGTGCGTTCGCCCAGCCGGTGCGGCCGCCGAAATCGACCTTGTACCAGCTTCCGCGGCGGTCGAAGATCTCGGTTTGGTCGCCGTTGAACAATTGCCCGATCATGCGCGACGACGAGTTCGGTCGGGCTCGAACGGCGAGAAAGCCGCTTCCCGTCGCCAGATTGTAGTGCCTGGAAAGGCCGTGCACTGTGCCTTCGCAATATTGCGCCCCGGCCGGCGTCGGTGCGGCGAACGACAGCCCGGCCAACACCGCGGCAGCGGCCGCAATGGAAATCCCCCTGAACGACATGTCTCTGCTCCCCCAACCCGCCGCGCCCAGCCGCGGCCCCCGGCCACTCTACACCGGCAGAGGATCAATGCGAAGCTGTGCTGGCCCGTCCAGCGAGACGAACCCGCCGTCAGTTCGCCGCCTTCATCCAGTGCTGCATCGTCGTCACCGAGCGGGCAAGCTGCGGCGCCGGGTGGATTTTTTCACCGAAGGTGGCCGCGGCGCGCCAGCCCCAGCGCGGATCGGCAAGAAAGGCGCGCGCCAGCGCCACCATGTCGGCGCGGCCGTCGGCGACGATCGCCTCGGCCTGTTTCGGATCGTCGATCAGGCCGACGGCCCGCGTCGGGATGCCGACGGCCTTGCGCACCGCTTCGGCCAGATGCACCTGGTAGCCGGGCCCGGAGGGCAGCTTCTGCAACGGTGAATTGCCGCCGCTCGAGCAGCAGAGATAGGCGACGCCGGCTTCCTTCAGCGCCTTTGCCACTTCGATCGCATCCTCGACCTCGAAGCCGCCATCGACCCATTCCTTGATCGACAGACGCGCCCCGAGCATCAGTCTCGGCACCGCCTTCTTCACCGCCTTGGCGATCTCGACGGCGAAACGCATGCGATTTTCCAGCGAGCCGCCCCAGCGGTCGGTGCGCCGGTTGGACAGCGGCGACAGGAACTGGAAGATCAGATAGCCATGCGCGGCATGCAGCTCGATGAAGTCGAAGCCGGCGCGCTCGGCCCGCCGTGCCGCTTCTGCGAAGCGTTCGATGATTTGCAGGATCTCGTCGTCCTCCAGCGCCCGCGGCACCTGCCAGCCGGTGTCGTAGGCGATCGCCGAGGCCGACACGATCGGCCACGGATCCTGATCGGCATGCAGCGGGCCGCCGCCCTCCCAGGGTTTCCGGTTGGAGGCCTTGCGCCCGGCATGGGCAAGCTGCGTACCGAATTTCGTGCCCGGTGCGGCGACACGCTTGGCTGCATCCAGCGTGCGTCGCGCGGCCGCCTCGTTGTCCTCGGAATAAAGGCCGAGACAGCCATGCGAGATGCGGCCGCGCCGTTCGACATCGGTCATCTCGACGGTGACCATGCCGGCGCCGGACATCGCCAGGTTCATCCAGTGATAGAGATGCCAATCGCTGGCCGAGCCGTCCTCGGCCGAATACTGGCACATCGGCGCGACCGCGATGCGGTTGGGGAAGGTCAGGCCGTCGAGGGTGATCGGCTGGAAAAGCGATGAGGTCATAAAAAACTCCGGAGAGGGTTGCCGCTATTTAGGCAGCCGATTGTGCCAGCGCCAGACACGAGACGGTGAACCGGCGCACCAGGCATGTTTGAAATTCAGGTCAGGCCGGCATCACCTGAATATCAACATGCCTGGACCAATTGCTGACCCGATTGCACGAACCGCCGTTCGCGGCTACGCCTTGCCGCGGCAGCAGGGAGTCCACCATGGAAGATCGCATTCGCATCCGCTCCGAGGAAGTCCTTTCCGACGAATGGGCGGTTCTGAAAAAGACCGTCTTCGACTACCGCCGGCGCGACGGCAAATGGGAAACGCACACCCGCCAGACCTACGATCGCGGCGACGGCGCGGTGATCCTGCCTTTCGATCCGGAGCGTTCGACGGTGCTTCTGGTGCGGCAGTTCCGCTACCCGGCCTACGTAACCGGCCACAAGGAGCCGCTGATCGAGGCCTGTGCCGGTCTGCTCGACGAAGACGATTCCGAAACCTGCATCCGCAAGGAGGCCGAGGAGGAGCTCGGCTATCGGCTGAACGACGTGCAGCGGCTGTTTTCACCCTATATGAGCCCCGGCAGCGTCACTGAGCGGCTCTGGTTTTTCGTCGCCCGCTACTCGCCCGCCGACCGCATTTCCGACGGCGGCGGCGCGCATGACGAAGGCGAGGACATCGAGGTTTTGGAAATGCCGCTCGACGAGGCGCTGG
Organism: Mesorhizobium sp. M0968; assembly: GCF_040319065.1. Lineage (NCBI taxonomy): Bacteria > Pseudomonadati > Pseudomonadota > Alphaproteobacteria > Hyphomicrobiales > Phyllobacteriaceae > Mesorhizobium > Mesorhizobium sp. M0968. Next base: position 85,230 of record NZ_JAMYNL010000005.1, on the reverse strand, counting down.
CCGGCATCCACGATGGTCGGATCATCGACGCCAAAACGATTATCCTGATCCAGCATTTGAAGCTGAACCCGATCGGAGGGTGAGCCATGCAATAGGCCACGATCCCGCCAACGAACGATTCCGCACGGGCTGTGGAGGAATATTCCTCTATGTAGCGATACAGCGCATCCAACCGGTGCTCCGCTTGCGCGGAAAATACAACCCTGCGCGTCATTCCTTATTGGCATCGTCGCGCCGCGCGGCGGCGCGGTCGCGGATACGCAGCATGACCTGCTCGGCAGGGATGGCGCCGGACGGATTCGCCTTGTACTCGTCGTAGCTCTGGGCGACTTCCTCGCGCAGCCAGCGTTCAACGGCGGCGTCGCGGTCGAGCAGCGCGCGCACGCCCTCGCGCAGCACTTCGCTGACGGAGGCGTACGCGCCGGATTCGACCTTGCGCGCTACGGCCTCGGCCATGTCGCGCGGGAGGGTGATACTTATCGGCTGGGTGGTTCGCATGGGCGGACTCCTTTTCCACCATATAGCAGCCGATGTGACAAAATCATATCGAAATTGCTGGCGATGATGCGTGTGACCGATACCGCCGCCCTTGCCTGAGTGCGCTTTGGAAGCTGGCAAACGAACACGCGGACGCCGGAATACGCATATCGCAGATCCCGCATCGGCTCGCCGGCTCCTGGTCGAGAAATGGCATATGGCAGCCTGTATGCGGCGAGTTCACGCTCTTGCTTAGGCCGCAATGGCGCCGATGTTGCTGGTGCGGACGACGGGAATCGAACCCGTACGATCAGAGATCGAGGGATATTAAGTCCCTTGCGAGGCTTGGTGTGGGCGACGGGATTTGAACCCGTAAGTGCTTGAAACACCGGCAGATTTTAAGTCTGCTGCGTATACCAGTTCCGCCACGCCCACTTCCCACATTGTGGGGAAATCCCACCGGTCTCCCACATGGCTTTCCCACACGGTCGGCTTAGGATTTGCCGTTCACTACCACGAGCCTCGGAGCCGCGCCACCTTCGAGGCGGTCAGGTTGTCGAGCAAGTGATTGGGTGCGAGGTGGGCGTAGTTCAGGGTGGTCTGGATCGACTTTTGACCCATCCAGATTTGGACGCGCCGGATGTCGATGCCACGGATGATCTGCCACGAGCAGCACGTATGCCGCGTTGTGTAGACCACGGTGTCGGACAGTCCTGGGATGTGTTCGCGGATGCTGCGCCACACCTCTATGACCTCCCACTTGCCGATGTCGCAGAGGTCGCTGTGCTGCATCAGACGGTGGATGCCCTTGCGGTTCTGAGTCATCAGGCGACTGCCGGGAGATCGTGGTCGTGATGCGTAATGGGGTTGGCTGGACTAGCTTTGAAGGCGATGTCCTAAACACCGTCCTCTCCTACTCCAATGCGGGCGCCTAGTTTCCGCAAGTTGAGATCAGCAAGGGCCTCGCAGCGCCCTTGAACGTGGTGTCCATGATGTTTTTCTGTGTTTTTGTGGAGGGCAGGCTTTTCTTGGCCACGACTTATGAATAGTAGAAGGTAACGAGCGCTATAGTTCGGCGATCTCTAATATTAGGAGTATATGATTTGTGGTGGTCAAGGTTCAAAAGAGGTTTTGCAGGAACATGGGAGGATAGACTGGACGGGATATTCTCATTGGAGATCGACTATGCTGGGAAATCCATTCTCGATGTTGGCTGCAATATGGGTGTTGTCGCCTATGAGATATCCAAGCTGAAACCCAGCTCGATCCACGGGATCGACGTTGCCAAGCCGCATATCGAGACTGCAAAGATGTTGTTGAGTGGCTCCCCGGTGCATGCCCGGTTCGATCGAATCTTGGCAGCCGGCGCCTCGGCAATATCCTCTTACCGAAATACGATATCGTCCTGCTGCTGGCCGTCTATCAGCACATGCAGCGCAACATCGGCCCGGGCAAGGCGCGAAGGGTGCTTTCCAATATTGTGAGGCGCACCTCGAACGTTGTTGCCCGCGTTCCGCCTGGAACGGATGGCGAATTCATCGAAACGCTTTCTGACGAGGGGTTCAAGGTTAAGAGCACTCACACATCACCTCTTGGCAGTCATGTGCTGGTGCTTGAGAAACCGCCTCACGCACCTCTAGGGATTGTGCTGATTTAATTCGATTTCCTCTTCTGGAACCACCCTTGGCGTAGTTGTCTAACTCGTCGTCGGTGCCGGCCTGCAGATTGATATGGATTGGTTTGGTCATGAACGTCTGTTCTCGTTTTCCCACACGATTTCCCACAACGGCGGGTTTCCCACAAAATCCGCTGCACGAGTGGAGAGTTTAAAATGAAATGCAAACCCCGGCGCAAACCGGGGAATTACAAGCGTTGAGGGGTTAGTTGCGAGGGTGCAACGGACTAGAACGGGATTTTAAGTCCCTTGCGTCTACCAATTCCGCCACGTCCGCAGGCCAGTCCTGTTCAGATGCCGGGCAGGGGCCGTCAAGCCGTCTTCTGCCGTCGACAAATCTGGCACTGGAAGCTAGCGAGGCCGATCACCTACAGTGATACAAACAAAATCGTTTCACCTGGAATGTTTTTAGCGGCAGCTTCCGCGGCTACCGCGAATGCGCGTCCCCCGTTCGCAGGATGCGTTCGGGCGCTCTGCCCTGATAGACTCCAATTGGCAAGTGGATCGGCGCGCCGATACTCGACGCCGTCCTCTACAGACATTGGGAGATTGTCATGCTCAAGCTTGCCTCTGCCCTGGCACTGCTGGTTGTTGGGACGGCGTCTCTGTTTGCCGATGAGATGCCGATGAACGCCAAAGACATCAAATGGGGTCCTGCTCCAGCTGTCATTCCCGCTGGCGCGGAAATGGCTGTTGTCGCTGGAGACCCCTCAAAGGAGGGCGCCTATGTGCTGCGGTTGAAGACACCCGCCGGCTACAAAATTGCCGCACATAATCATCCCACCACGGAATACGTAACGGTGCTTTCCGGCAACTTCCATATTGGAATGGGCGATAAGCTCGACGAGGCGAAAGGTGTCGAACTGACTGCTGGCGGCTTCGGCGTCGCGCCGGCCGGAATGAATCACTTCGCCTGGACGACAAGCGATACGATCATCCAGGTTCATGGCGAGGGGCCATTCAAGATCACCTACGTCAACCCGGCAGACGATCCAAGCAAGAAGTGACAGTTCGGGATCGAATTGAGTGAACCGGCCGAAGGCTCGAACGATGGAGTGCGTCAAACTCCGCGACCGTCGATTCAGAAGGATCCTCTAACGAGACGAAAGCTGATTGGCCGCAACGGAATCGTATTCCGCCTGGGCCATTTGCCATGAATGGCGCAATAACAAAAACCCGCCTCGGGAGGCGGGTCGTTGGAGCCAATTGGCACCATACCCAAATTAGTAGCATAGCTGCCGGCACAAAGCAAGAACAAAGTTGCTGCGGCCGGCACAAAATGCCCTTGGCGATTGGCGAAGGCCATGGCGCATCGATCTCCCTCCTTGAGGGGAGATGGCCGGTAGGGGGTCGTCGCGCGTCGAGCGCCAGCCTGTTTTGGTCGCGGTAAAGGCCAGCCTGTTTTGTTCGCGGTAAAGGTTTGCGTCAGGACGTCCCGACCCCCTCTGTCGCCATCGGCGACATCTCCCCCTCGAGGGGGGAGATCTGCAACTTCGCCGTCCGCGCTTACTTCCCCGCTGGTCAAAATCCTCGCGGCTTGGCACAGTCGGGCAAAGAGGAGCCTGTTGATGCCGAAGACCGCCAATGCGACGAAACCAAAACCCTGGGCCGAGATGGCGACGCATCTGGTCGATGTCGCCATGGGCCGCAAGCCCGCCGATCTCGTCATCCGCAACGGGCGCTGGGTCAACGTCCATTCGGGCGAGATCATCGCCGGCACCGACATCGCCATTGCCGGCGGCCGCTTTGCCTATTGCGGGCCGAACGCCGGCCATGCCATCGGCCAGGGCACCAAGGTGGTCGATGCCGGCGGCCGCTATCTGGTGCCGGGGCTTTGCGACGCGCATATGCATGTCGAGAGCGGCATGGTGACGGTGACGGAATTCTGCCGCGCGGTGATCCCGCACGGCACCACCTCGATGTTCATCGATCCGCATGAGATCGCCAACGTGCTCGGCCTGCCGGGCGTGCGGCTGATGCATGACGAGGCCGTCGCCATGCCGGTCAACGTACTCGTGCAGATGCCGTCCTGCGTGCCTTCGGCACCGGGGCTGGAGCATGCCGGCGCCGAACTGACCGTCGCCGACGTTGCCGAAGCGATGAGCTGGGAAAACATCATCGGGCTCGGCGAGGTGATGAATTTTCCCGGCGTCGCCGCCAACGATCCGGTGATGTCGGGTGAGATCGCGGCGACGGTGAGGGCCGGCAAGACCGTCGGCGGGCATTATGCCTCGCGCGATCTCGGCCTGCCGTTCCATGGCTATGTCGCCGGCGGCCCTGAGGATGACCACGAAGGCACGCGCGCCGAGGACGCCATCGCCCGCGTCCGCCAGGGCATGAAGGCAATGCTGCGGCTGGGCTCGGCCTGGTACGACGTGGCCTCGCAGATCAAGGCGGTGACGGAGAGCGGGCTCGACCCGCGCAACTTCATCCTGTGCACCGACGACAGCCACTCCGGCACGCTGGTGCACGAAGGCCATATGGACCGGGTCGTGCGCCACGCCATCAGCCAGGGCTTGAAGCCGGTGACGGCGATCCAGATGGCGACGCTCAACACCGCCCAGCATTTCCGGCTGGAGCGCGAGATCGGCGCGATCGCGCCGGGACGGCTCGCCGATCTGCTGATCGTCTCCGACCTCGCCGAAATGACCATCGACGAGGTCTATGGCCGCGGCGTCAGGCTGGCCAAGGGCGGCAAGCTCGAAATCGACATTCCGGCCTACGACTATCCGAAGACGGCGAAGAACACCGTCAAGCTCGGCAGGAAGCTCAAGCCCGGCGACTTCGACATCGCCGCACCCATGGGCGCCAACGAGGTGCGGGTGCGCGTCATCGGCGTGATCGAGAATCAGGCGCCGACGCGGGCGCTGGAGGCCGATCTTGCCGTCGAGGACGGGCTGGTCGCCATGGACCGCCGCAACGATGTCTGCCAGATCGCGCTGGTCGAGCGCCACAAGGGCACCGGTGGCGTCACCAACGCCTTCGTCTCCGGCTTCGGCTACATCGGCGATTGCGCCATGGCGTCGAGCGTGGCCCACGATGCCCACCACATCATCGTCGTCGGCACCAACAAGCAGGATATGGCTCTGGCCGTGAACCGGCTGGGCGAGGTCGGCGGCGGCGTCGTGCTGTTTTCCAACGGCAAGGAGCTGGCGCTGGTCGAAATGCGGATCGCCGGGCTGATGTCGGACGAGCGCGCCGAAATCGTCGCCGCCAAGGCCGACAAACTCAGCGACGCCATGCGGCAGATGGGCTGCTCGCTCAACAACGCCTACATGCAGCACTCGCTGCTGGCGCTGGTCGTCATCCCCGAGCTCAGGATTTCCGATGTCGGCCTGATCGACGTGACGACTTTTCAGAAGGTTGATTTGTTCGTTTGAAGAATCACTGAACCCTGGAGGGACAGCGCCCCCCTCTGTCCTGCCGGACATCTCCCCCTCAAGGGGGGAGATTGGCAGTTTCGTCGACAGCGCGTTGTTCGTCAGAGTTGGAGATTGGCGAAAGCCGAAAGTGGCGGCCAATCTCCCCACTAGAGGGGGAGATGTCCGGCAGGACAGAGGGGGGCGCGAAGGATCGCTGCAGAGCGTTTTTGTTGACAGCTACCAATCACCGGCGCGATTGGCAGCAGAGGTCGGCTCACCCGCCGGTGGCGATGGTCAGCACCTTGAACGGCGTGGTGATGACGATTTCGGCGACCGAACCGACGGCCTTGCCGAGGCCCTGGCCGAGATTGTCGAGCTGGGCCGGCGCGGTCTCTTCGGAGGCGAGGCCCGCCGGGGCGCGCAGGCGGTCGCCGAGCAGCTGCACCAGGAACGGGTTGTCGGCGAATTTGGCGTGGTTCAGCCGGTCGCCGCCCTTGGTCTTGGTCAGGTCGACCACCGAGACGCCATAGCTGGCGAGGTCGGCCGCGTCGCCATAGTCGCCGACGCGTGGCTTGTCGCCGGAGATCAGGGTCGACAGCCTGAGCGCCCGGTCGTCGCCCGAAAGCAGCACGGCGAACGGCTTGTCGGGCTTGCCGTAGCGGATCATCTGCTTCTTGAACACGTCGACGTCGATATCGGGTGAGGCCAGGATGACGTAGCCGAGCTTGCCGCCGAGGTCGCGGTCGCCGGTGATGGCAAGCTGGCGCAACGCTTCCATGGTCACCCAGGTCCCCATCGAATGGGCAATGATGTCGATGCTCTTGGCGCGGCTCTTGGCGAGCATGCGCAGCGTCGCTTCGAGATCGTCGCGCGCCGCATTGGCGCTTTCCTTGTCGTAGATGTAGCCGGTCGTCTTGCCGCTCGACGCCCACGAAAACAGCACCGGCGTGCCTGGGTATTTCGTGTCGTGCGCGATCTGCGTCAGCCGATAGATACCGTCATCGAAGCCGTTGTTGAAGCCGTGCACGAAAACCAGCGCGCGGTCGCCGCGCATGGCGATGTCGGCGCCGACCGCCTTGGCGAATTGCGGGGCGCCTTCGTAGAAGGTGACGCCGGTCGCCGTGAAATCCTTCGCCGGATTGCTGTTGGCCGAGCCCTTGACCCGCTCGATGGCGCCGAGCTGGTGGATTTTGGGCACCGTCACCTCGACGCTGGCAAAGCTGGTGGTCGGCGAACGGTCGCCGTCGAACACCTGCCGGGGCTCTTTCATTGCCTTTTGCCGGGTTGTGGCGACGAAGATCTTGTGCGTCGCCGCAATGTCCGAAGCAGGCACGATGATCGTAGTCTTGTTGAGCAGATCGTGCGTGTTCTGGCCGGCGCAGCCGGTAACCGCGAGCGTGAACGCAACGACGAGAAAGATCTTCGAAGGCACGATCACGCGGGCTCCCGCAAAGGCGACGTCGAGCCGGAGACGTCTTGGCCTATTCGATAGAGGCAGAGGCCGGCACGGTCCAGTTCAAACTGTTCCGATGGTGCGGCAATGGTCAACGGTCGCTGCCGCGCAATGCAGCTATTGTCCTACCGAGGCGATGCGGTCTGTCACTTCGCGGTCGCTGGCAAACCCGTCATCCTCGCGCAGCTTCTGGCCGATCAACTGCACCAATTCCGGATTATCGGCGAATTTGGTGTGGTTGAAGCGGTCGGTTCCCTTGACGCTGGAGAGATCGACGACCGACACGCCATAGCTGGCGAGGTCGGCGGCGTTCTTGTAGTCGCCGACGCGCGGCCGCGCACCGGCGATCAGGCCGGAGAGCCGCAGCGCCCGGTCGTCGTCGGAGAGCAGCAGGATGAACGGCTTGTCCGGCTTGCCGTAGCGGCGCATCTGGCTCTTGAACACGTCGACGTCGATGTCGGGCGAGGCCAGCACGACGTCGCCGAGCTTGCCGCCCAGATCACGGTCGCCGGTGATGGCGAGCTGGCGCAACGCCTCCATGGTAACCCAGGTCCCCAGCGAATGGGCGACGATGTCGATGCGCCGCGCGCCGGTCTGCGCCAGCATTCTCAGCGTCACTTCCAGCTGGTCGCGGGCAACGCTGGCGCTTTCCTTGTCGTAGACGTAGTCGGTGGTCTTGGCGCCCGACGCCCAGGAAAACAGCACCGGCGTGCCCGGATAGCCGGAATCATGGGTGATCTGGGTGACGCGGTAGACTGCGTCGTCGAAGCCGGTGTTGTAGCCGTGGACGAAGACCATGACACGGCCGCCGCGCGCCGCGATGTCGGCGCTGAGGGCGCTGGAGAATTTCGGCTGGGTGTCGTAGCCGACGACCTCGGAAGCCATGAAGTATTTGGCCGGATCGTCCGACTTGCCGCGTGAGCGCCGCTCGATCTGGCCTGTCTTGTGGATGCCGGGGACGGTGACGTTGACGCGGGCATAGTTCAGCGTCGCCGAACGCTCGCCGTCGAAGACCTTGTTGGGATCGTCGGAGCGCTTGCGCGTCGTGGCGATGAAGATCGAGTGATTGCCGGCGATTTCCGTCACCGGCACCGCCATCATGGCGCTGCCGAGCAGTTCCTCGGTTTGGCGGCCGCCGCAGCCGGCGAGCAGCGCGGCAAGGACAATGATGCAAATCGTCTTCAAGGGCACTTAAGCAATTCCACTCCGGCCTGACCAAAGGCCCATCCACCTCCGCCGCACCTCCCGGACAGGCGAAGTGCGGCAGAAGTAAGTCGCAGGCGCCCGAAATGCGCTCAGCGCCCCGCGACTGCCATCGCACTGTTGCGCGAAATGTTGGAAAACGGCAGCACTTCCGGCTTCAGCCTTATGCCAAGCACGTCGCGCATGAAGGCGCGGCGCGCCTCGATGCGGCGCCAGGCTTCGGGATAGCGCGCCGCGATCTCTTCGCGCAGCGCCTCGTCGGCCAGCGCGATGCCGTCCTCGATGTTTGTGGTGAAATAATCGGTGCCGGTCGCCGGGATGATGTCGACCTGCAAGGCCATGCCCGACTTCAATCTGATGTCGGAGCCGGAAAATACCGGCGAATGCATCCATTCGTCGATATGGATGAGATGGCCGGGGTTGAGCGCTACGCCGAAGAACCGATCGCCGATGCGCTCGTGCACAGCTTGCCACAACGCGCCGCCGGGAACGCCGATGCCGACCGTCTCGTACCAGTCGACGACGGCGCAGAAATAGGGCGCGACCAGCTTCTCGACATAGTCCTGGATGCCCCTCGGAAGCTCGGCCGCGTCCTCGACCAGAAAACCGGCGCGGGCATTGAGCGAGCCCTGGATGCCATAGGCCATGGTGATCGGGTCGCCGCGCTTGATGACGTCAAGACGCGGGCTCGGCAGGCCATAGGCCGCCCGCCCGCCGGCCGACAGCATCGGGTGGCAGCATTGCGGCAGGCCGTTGATGCCCATCAGCCGCACCGCCTGCAATTCGGTCATGCCGGGTTCGATGCCTTGCAGGACATTGCGCAGGCCTTGCGAGGAATAGGTCGCGGCGAATTCGAACGCGGCCAGTTGGTCGGCCTCGTTGATGGCGCGCAGGCCGTCGGCAGGGTTCATCAACAGGTTCGCCGCGTTGACGATCACGCCCCTATCGCCGGCAAGGCTGCGCAACGTGTCGGCGATGAAGGACGGCAGGTCGAGCGTCGTTTCGCCAAAACCCGCATCGCCGGGGCCGAACGGCTTCCAGCCGATGGCGCCGATGCGCTGGCCGGCTTTCAGGCCGCAACCGACGAGGATGTCGGCCAGCGCTTGCGAGCGGTCGCGCGGCTGCGCCGGCAGCGAGAACGTCTGGTAGAGCACGCGCTCGTAAGGCCCGTCGCAGATCTCGGCATAGCCCCAGCCCTCATTGCCGACCAGCAGTTTCGGCGGCTTACCGGGAACGATGACCAGCAGCGTCTCCTCGAAGCGAGGATCGTAGCCGCAGAGGTAGGCGACATTGGCCGCATGTTCGCGGTCGCCATAGACGACGAAGGCATCGAACCCGCCGCGCGCGACCAGTGCCGCTATGCGGGCCTCGTAGGTGGCGCGCGTAACCAGCGGCATCGCCGTCGGCTCGCCGAACTCCGGCAGCGACACGGTTTTCTGGGCCACCGATGCGACAGGCATGAACACACGCTCCTAACGGCCAACGAGGTTTTGGGAACACCCTTTCGGGTGGCCGGACAATGGCTTCGCGAGGCCGGATATGCAATAGCGGGACCGAATTCGCCTAGCCTGTGGGGTGCTCCTGCCATGACCAGTTTCTCCTCTCGCGTCGCTGCCGCCGCTGCCGCGATCCGCGAGATCTTTCCGGAAACGCCGCTGCAGGAAAACGACTATCTGTCGAAGAAGACCGGCGCGCGGGTGCTGCTGAAGCGCGAGGACCTGACGCCGGTGCGCTCCTACAAGATCCGCGGCGCCTTCAACTTCTTCCGCAAGACGCTCGCCGCCGGCAATGAGGCCGAGCTGTTTGTCTGCGCCTCGGCCGGCAATCATGCGCAGGGCTTTGCCTTCGTCTGCCGCCATTTCGGCAAGAAGGGCGTCGTCTTCATGCCGGTGACGACCCCGCAGCAGAAGATCGACAAGACGCGGCTGTTCGGCGGCGAATTCGTCGAGATCAGGCTGGTCGGCGATTTCTTCGACGACTGCTACCGCGCGGCACTCGAATTCACCGAAACTGCCGGCGCCCACATGGTGCCGCCGTTCGACCACAAGGACATCATCGAAGGGCAGGCGACCGTCGCCTATGAGATATCAGGCCAGATGCCCGGCGCGCGCATGGCTGATATCGTCATGCTGCCGGTCGGCGGCGGCGGCCTGGCCGCCGGCGTCACCCATTATTTCGCCGACCAGCACCGCGAAACGCGCTTCGTCTTTTGCGAGCCGGCCGGAGCCCCGAGCCTGAGTGAGAGCCTTGCCGCCGGAAAGCGGATCAAGCTCGCCAAGGTCGACAATTTCGTCGACGGCGCGGCGGTGGCCGAGATCGGCCGCGAGCCGCTGCGCCACCTCAGGGAGTTTGCCGCCGACACCGTGCGGCTGATCCCGGAAAACCGGCTCTGCGCGACCATGATCGAAATGCTCAATGTCGAAGGCGTCGTGCTCGAGCCGGCCGGCGCGCTGGCGATCGATGCGCTCAAGGATCTTTCCAGGAAGGAAATCAGGGGCAAGACCATCGTCGCCGTGGTGTCGGGCGGCAATTTCGATTTCGAGCGGCTGCCGGATGTGAAGGAACGGGCGCTGCGCTTCGAGGGCTTGAAGAAATACTTCATCATCCGCTTTCCGCAACGGCCCGGCGCGCTGCGCGATTTCCTCGAATTGCTGGGTCCCGACGACGATATCGCCCGCTTCGAATATCTGAAGAAATCGGCGCGCAATTTCGGTTCGGTGCTGATCGGCATCGAAACCAAGGACCGCCGCAATTTCGACCTGCTCAAGGCGAATTTCGACGCCGAGAGCGTCCATTACCAGGACATCACGGACAACGAGACGCTCGCCGGGTTCATCATATGAGCAGCAACGATCTTCCGAACGCTCCGGCGAAGGTTTTTATCGCGCTGTTTTCCGGCATCAATGTCGGCGGCAACCGCATCGTCAAGATGGCGGAACTCAGGTCATTTTTGGAGCAGCTCGGCTTCTCCGATGTCGCCACCTATGTGCAGAGCGGCAACGCCGTGTTCCGGTCGCCAGATGGCGATGCGGCGACGCTGACCAAGCGGTTGGAAGCGGAATTCGAGAAGAAATGGGGGCTCCATTCACGCATCATGGTGCGCGATCTCGGCTGGCTCGAGCGGCTGGCGGCGGACAATCCCTATCCGGAAGTGGCCGGCGAGCCGACCAAGCTGCATGCCTATGCGCTGGAGCGCCGGCCGACCGCCGAGGAGGTCGCCCGGCTGGCGGAAAAATGCACCGGGCCAGAACGCTTCGAGATCAAGGGCGACGTGCTCTACCTGCATGCGCCTGACGGGCTCGGCAAATCCGTGTTTGCCAATCAAATTCCGCGCGTTCTGAAGGTGCCGGGCACGGCGCGCAATTGGCGCACCGTGCTGATGCTGCTGGACATGGCCAAGGCCGGCGGTTGACAGGTCGTCTACGCGGTCGGAGCGCGTTTCCAGTCGAATGCCAGCTCTTCACGGAAGGCGAAGCGCTTGATGTGCTCGGCGACGACCGTTTCCAGGCGCTCGAGCGAGCCGGCTTCATCGGTCGTCACTGCAATGTGCAGCGCAGCCGGGTCGGCATCGAGAACCGTGCGGCCGAGCGTCAGATCGATGGTGCCGTGGTTCGGGTCGAATTCGACGGGAAACTTGTGCGCCCAATGTTTGCACAGCTGCTGCAGATAGCGGCTGGCATGTTCGGTGGCGACGTCGACATGGCTGGCCGGCATGAATGAATTCTCCTTGGGAATGCGGACGCGAAAACCGAACCAGGGCCCGCCTGCGTCCGTTCAAGATGGCGTGATCGGTTACCAGCTGCCGGTGTTCGGCATCGACGCCCACGGCTCGGCCTTCGGCTTGGCCGGACCTTTCTGCAACAGCTCGATCGAGATGCCGTCCGGCGATTTGACGAACGCCATGTTGCCGTCGCGCGGCGGCCGGTTGATGGTAACGCCATTGTCCATCAGCCGCTGACAGGTGGCGTAGATGTCGTCGACCTCATAGGCGAGATGGCCGAAATTGCGGCCGCCCTTGTAGTCTTCCGGGTCCCAATTGTAGGTCAGCTCGACCAGCGGCGCTTTCTCGCTGATGCCGCTTTGCTCGTCTTCGGGGGCGGCGAGGAAGATCAGCGTGTAGCGGCCTTGCTCGTTTTCATGGCGGCGCACTTCCTTGAGGCCAAGCTTGTTGCAGTAGAAATCGAGCGAAGCATCGATGTCGGCGACACGGACCATGGTGTGCAGATAGCGCATGATTTCCTCCTTATGTTGCGTTGCGGCGCAACATAGGGGCGGCCCGGCCAAAGGGCAATTGGCCACGCTTGCCGGCGCCGGCAAACGGCAAATCCGCTATTCCTGTACGGAACCGTGAAAAAAGGCACGTCAGGTCTTGCACACACCGGAAGCCGCGGTGTTAATCTGATACCAAGAATCAGTTGCAGTGTTTCTTGAAAAAGGGGGCGTTCTTATGGGGGAAAAGGCCTCTTTCATGGGGCGGGACGGGGCCGGTAACGATGCGTTGAAGCGGGATGAGAGCGCCGATACGGCCGATCTCGTCGAAATCGCCGGCGCCATCAAATGGTTCGACGTGGCCAAGGGCTACGGTTTCATCCTACCCGATGATGGTACTTCGGGCGACATCCTCCTCCATGTGACATGCCTTCGAAAGGACGGTTTTCAGACCGCCCTGGAAGGCGCCCGTGTCGTCTGCCTGGTCAAGCAGGGCGAGCGCGGGCTGCAGGCCTTCCGCGTGCTCTCGATGGATGTCACCACGGCGGTGCATCCGGCGGAGATGCAGGAGCAGCGCACCCATGTCGCGGTGACGCCGGAAAGCGGCCTCGAACGGGCGCTGGTCAAATGGTTCAACCGCACCAAGGGGTTCGGCTTTCTGACCCGGGGCGAGGGCACCGAGGACATTTTCGTCCACATGGAGACGCTGCGCCGCTACGGCATCACCGAACTTCGGCCGGGCCAGGTGGTGCTGGTCCGCTTCGGGCGCGGCGACAAAGGCCTTATGGCTGCCGAAATTCACCCCGATATGGGTACCTTGCCGGTCTCGCATTAGTTCCGGCCGAGGATTTCATATGGCTCACAGGAACCGGCTGACGGCGGGCGCGCTCTGCGCCGGGATTTTCCTCATCGTCGCCGCAAGTGCGTTCTTCTATTTTCAGCAACCGAGTTCCGCCGACGGCAAGGCGATGATCCTTCCCGTCGACCCGGCGCCGCTGGTCGCGGTGACGAAGGCCGGCGAGCGTTCTTTTTCCGTGGAAATCGCCGACACGCCCGCCGAGCGCGAAGCCGGCCTGATGTTCCGCCGCCACATGGCCGACAATCACGGCATGCTGTTCGTCTTCGGCGCGCCGCAGGATGTGAGTTTCTGGATGAAGAACACGCCGATGCCGCTCGACCTGATCTTCGTCGGACAGGACGGCCGGATCCGGGCGATCGAGCAAGGCGAGCCGCAGTCGGAGGCGATCATCTCGCCGGGCGAACCGGTGCGCTTCGTGCTCGAACTCAAGGCGGGCACCGCCGCCAAAAAGGGCATTAAGGACGGCGACCTGCTGCGCCATCCGGCCATCGGCACGGCGCCGGGGCCGGCCATGCCGCCGCCCGACAAGGGCGATGCGCCGAGTGTCGATTCCGACTGAGCGGGCAGGATCTTCGGCCGATGCAGTTCTTCTCCCATGACGGTTTCGACCTTGCTTTCCTTGACCGCCAGCCGGCATCGGGGCAGGGCGATCCGGTGCTGATGATCCACGGCTTTGCCTCGAGCCATTACGTCAACTGGGTGTCGCCCGGCTGGTTCAAGACGCTGAACGACGCCGGCTATCGTGCCATCGCCTTCGACAATCGCGGCCATGGCTCGTCGTCGAAGAGCTATGACGAAGCCGACTACACGCCGGCAAAAATGGCGTCGGACGCGGCAGCGCTTTTGAACCATCTCGGCATCGACCGCGCTCATGTCATGGGTTATTCGATGGGCGCGCGCATATCGGCCTTCCTGGCGCTCTCCGACCCGGACAAGGTGGCGACGCTGGTCTTCGGCGGTCTCGGCATCGGCATGGTCGACGGCGTCGGCGACTGGGATCCGATAGCCGACGCCCTTCTGGCCGACGATCCGTCAGGCACCAGCGATCCGCGCGGCCGCTCGTTCCGCGCCTTCGCCGATCAGACCCGCAGCGATCGCCGCGCGCTCGCCGCCTGCATCGCCACCTCGCGCGAATTGCTGAGCGAGGCCGACATTGCCCGCATTGCCCAGCCGACCTTGATTGCGGTGGGAACCAAGGACGACATCGGCGGCTCGCCGGATGAACTCGCCGCCCTGATGCCGAACGCCAGGGCTTTTCACATCGAAGGCCGCGACCATATGCTGGCGGTCGGCGACAAGACCTTCAAGCAGCGCGTGCTGGAGTTTTATGCCGAGCATCGGTTTTGATGGATGGCTGCCCAAAAGCGGCCATTGGGCCTGAAGCTGGGGTTCTTAGCGGTTTTGCAACGATACGGGAGTAACCAAGCGTGACGCGTGGATCGGTTCAAACCCGCCACGCGCTGAACGAGGGGCAGGGGGTACGATGGCACAATGGGGAAGAAGCGACGCCGCTTTGCTGGGCGTCGTTGCGAAAAGCAGGTTCGGCGAATGGTCCGTTGTTCTAGCGCTGGCTGCATTGGTGGCAGGCGCGATGGCGATCACCGCGTTGATGGCAATGCCGAGCGACGCGTCCGTGCTTATCCAGCACAGTGTGACAGGCTTCTTCATGGCGGTATTTTTCCTGGTCGGGCCATTGGCGCATCTTACCGGCGCGGTCTTCGGGCTGATGGCGCTGGGTCGTCCAAACGACAATCGTTTGCTCGGCCTGGCTGGCATCGTGGTCAACGGCGCGTCGCTTGCCGCCGGGGTGTTTATGCTGTGGGCCATGGCATCGACCATAGGCGCGTTTACGTGATTTCGGGCAGATCTTCCGGACGCAAGTGGCCGACGCGTCGGGCTACGATCGGCGCGGGCTGTGCCCCAGCGCCCTGAGCGACCGCGCCATGTTATGCCGTGCCTGGGTTTCGAAGCGCCGGCGGAATTCCTCGCTGTGGAAGATATGCGGACGCGCGAGGAAGCCCTCTAGCACTGCGGCACGGCCGGCCCGCCACATCGGCTCATCGACCCACTTATATTCGCGGCGGACCGCCTGTTCATAAGCGTCGAACGCCTCGGGCGCAGCACCCAGGATCGCCAGGTCCATGTCGAGGAACAGCGCCGCGTCGCGAACCGAATGCTGGTCGCCAAGGGGCGGCAATTCGTGGCCGGCGGTGGCAGTGATCATCGCGGCGATGTGGCCGAGGCGTTGTGCATCGGCGCGACCGGCGAGCTTTTCCTCGGCAAGTGCGGCACTCCTCGCCTCATTGTCGTTGGCGCGGCTGTCGTAGATCGCGTCGTGAAACCAGATCGCTGCCTCGACTGCTTCAGGATCATGCAGCAACGCCTTGTAATCATTGGCCAGTGCCAGCATCGCCTCGATGTGGCCAAGGTCGTGGTAGTGGCGATCTTCGGCCTCATAGAGCGCGGAAAGCTCGCGCTTCAGGGTCTCGTCCATCAAGGTTGCGTTTTCCATGGCTGCTTGAAATTCCGCCAACCAAATCCATTTCACGAAGCACTAAGGAAAATTGAGTTCACCCGTGCTATGATCTGGCTTATAGGTGCGGCCGGAGAATAGGCAAGCCGCCAACCGAGACATTGGATGGCCGAGACATTGGATGGCCGGAGACATCAGATGAACAGCGTTACGATTTCCCGTCCCACCAGGGTGCAGCCGGTAGATCCGATCTGGCGTTCGATCCGCGACGAAGCGATGGAAGCGGTCAACCGCGATCCGCTGCTGGCGGCGTTCCTCTATTCGACCATCCTCAATCAGGAAAACCTGGAAGAAGCGGTCATTCACCGGCTGGCCGAGCGCCTCGCCCACCAGGACATCGGCTCCGACCTCATCCGCCAGACGTTCAAGGCGATGGCGGCCGACGACAAGGACTGGTCGACGACGGTGCGCGTTGATATCCAGGCCTATTACGACCGTGATCCGGCATGCGACCGCTTCATCATGCCGGTGCTCTACTTCAAGGGTTTTCACGCCATCCAGACGCACCGGCTGGCGCATTGGCTGTGGAACCAGGGCCGTCAGGATTTCGCGCTGTATTTGCAGAGCCGGTCGTCCTCGGTGTTCCAGACCGACATCAATCCGGCTGCCCGCATCGGCAAGGGCATCTTCCTCGACCACGCCACCGGCCTCGTCGTCGGCCAGACGGCGGTGATCGAGGACGACGTGTCAATCCTGCACGGCGTGACGCTGGGCGGCACCGGCAAAGCCGGCGGCGACCGCCATCCCAAGATCCGCTACGGCGTGCTGATCGGCGCCGGCGCCAAGATCCTCGGCAACATCGAGATCGGCCATTGCTCGAAGATCGCGGCCGGCTCGGTGGTGCTGTCGCCGGTACCGCACAACAAGACGGTTGCCGGCGTGCCGGCCCGCGTCGTCGGCGAGACCGGCTGCGACCAGCCTTCGCGGCAGATGGACCAGCTGTTGCCATCGCAGACGATGGACCACGTCGTCAGCTTCGACATCTGAGTGCTCGGGCAGGGGCTGAATTCCTGCCCCCCCATGCCGGCTTGCCTTTACATGGCCATTGTCGACGTGCCAGAAGCGCGCTCAAACGAAGAAGCCGACGATCGGAGAAGACTGTTGAAGCCGGACGAAATCAGAAAGCTGGACGCCTATTTCAAGCGCACCTTCCAGAACCCTAAACTCGAAGTGAAGGCGCGGCCGCGCAAGGAAGATTCGGCCGAGGTCTATGTCGGCGACGAGTTCCTCGGCATCGTCTTCAAGGACGAGGACGATGGGGACTATAATTTCTCGATGGCGATCCTCGACATCGATCTGGCCTGAGCTGGGAGTTTAGCTGGCCGCTACGCCTCAAGTGCTGCGGCGATACGGAACCTTGCAGGACGCCGGTGGGACAGCGCCCCCCTCTGGCCTGCCGGCCATCTCCCCCACGAAGGAGGATTGGCTGCCTCGGCGCTGCACTCTTTCTGCAACATTGGAGATTGGCGAAAGCCAAGATGACGGCCGATCTCCCCCCTCGTGGGGGAGATGTCCGGTAGGACAGAGAGGGGCGCGAAGGATCGCTACGGAACGGCTCGTTTCGTTGCTTATCGCCCGGTCTTCTGCACACGTGCCGCCTCGCCCGAAATCGCCGCGTCGAGCCCCTGCCAGTCGCCCAGGAATTCCCGGGGGAAGCGGTAGGTGAGGCTGAGATTGTCGCCGACCAGGATGTCGCGTTCGCAGGGCGCCAGCGATTCGTCCGCGCTCGGGCCGCTCAGGCAGCGTGCGACGAACGGATCCTCGCCGGGGCGATCGGCGACCGCCAGCACTTCGTTGAGATAGCCTGATTTTTCGCTGAAGGCGTAAAGCGTGGTGCCGCCAGGGCCGGGTGTACCCGGCTTGGCGATCAGCGCGCTGTAGATCGGCGCGAAGCGGCCGCTCATGTCGCGCGACATCATCTGCGGCTCGAACGACAGGAAGACGATGTCCTTGCTGGGTCCGGTGTGGTTGAAGTCGTTGCGGGCAGCCTCGCTGTAGCCGTCCATCTCGGGATACCGCAGATAGAGGTCGAGTCGCGAGGCGATGCCGTCGCGCCGGGCCTGGGCAAAGCGGATGACATTGGCCGGCACGGCGATGACGTTGTTGCCGATGACGACCCTGTGGACCGTGGTGTCGTCGGTGTACCCGGCCATGGCGATCGAGCGGCCGAACCATTTGCCCCCGAGGCTGATCGCCACCGAAAGCAGCGCCAGCGTCGCGAATGCATAAAACACCCGCCTCATCAGCGTCGAATCGACGACGCTGAGTTGCGGGCCCTCAGTGGCGGCTGCCTGCTTCATCGCGACCCTCATTTGCCGTCCCATCGGGTGTACCTGAACGGCACATCTCGGCGCGGCACGGCTCTTGCTTCGCAGCTTTGCGGGCGACTGTGCGATTTCATGGTAAACGGAGGGTAAAGATGGGCCCGGTCGAACAAATCATATTCAGTTTTATGGCTGGGCTGACGGCTTGCGGCCTGGCCGGATCGGCGATGGAGCTGATCGCCGGCCGCAGGCTTGCCTTCGTCCAGCCCTATGTATCGTCGAAGCACATGCTGCGCTCACTCGCCGCGACGGCTTGCGCCGGGCCGCTGATGTTCGCCAACGAGGCGCTGGACGCCTGGCGCGAGCGTCGCATCTCGGTGCTGGGGCTGATCTCCTGCGGCTGTACGGCGACCATCTGGGCGCTGGCGCTGGGCATGGTGGTGATCGCCATTGCGTCCTGGGCGGCTTCGCTTCTAGGGTCTGGCAGCTTGTCGGTGTGAGACGATCTGGAGACAGCAATGCCGATCTACGCGATTGACGGAAAAGCGCCCGCCTTCGAGGACGCCGACAGCAACTGGATCGCGCCCGATGCCACCCTGATCGGCAATATCAGGATTGGCCGCAATGCCGGCTTCTGGTTCGGCGTCGTCGTCCGCGGCGACGACGAGCCGATCGTCGTCGGCGCCGACACAAACGTGCAGGAGCACACAATCATGCACACCGACGCCAGCTTTCCGCTGACCGTCGGCCAAGGCTGCACGATCGGCCACCGTGCCTTGCTGCACGGATGCACGATCGGCGACAACAGCCTGATCGGCATGGGCGCCATCGTGCTGAATGGGGCGAAGATCGGCAACAACTCGCTGGTCGGTGCCGGCGCGCTGGTCACCGAAGGCAAGCAATTTCCCGACAATTCGCTGATCGTCGGCTCGCCCGCGCGCGTCGTCAGGATGCTCGACGAGGACGCAGTCGCCAGGCTGCGCGCCTCGGCCGCGCATTATGTGGCAAACGGCAGGCGGTTTAGGGCGGGGCTGAGGAAGGTCTAGCCGACCCGGAAATGGCGGAGCCGGGCCTCAAGATATCGAAGCATAACCCCTTCCAAGTCAAACCGGCTGGGCGGTCGGCCGGAACAAGATCTCGTTGATATCGACGTCGTCGGGCTCGTTGATCGCGAAGGCGACCGTTCGGGCAAACGTATCTGGCCCCACGGCGATCTTGCTCACGAAGTCCCTGGTCCCCTGCTGGATATCCTTCTCGCTGATATGCTCGAGCAACTCTGTGCTGACAGCGCCCGGCGAGATCACCGTGGTACGGATATTGTAGGGTTTCACCTCTTTCCGCAGACCCTCGGATAGCGCACGCACCGCGAACTTGGTGGCGCAATAGACCGCCGCACCCGGGTCGACCACATGGCCGTATACGGACGAGACATTGATAATGTGCCCCGATCGCTGCTCCTTCATGTACGGAAGCGCGGCCGCGATGCCGTAAAGGACGCCCTTGATGTTGACGTCGATCATCCGGTCCCATTCGTCGACCTTGAGCCGTTCGAGCGGGGCCAACGGCATGAGGCCCGCATTGTTGAGCATCACGTCGATGCGGCCGAATTCCCGGACCGCCGTGTTCACCAGGTTCTGGACCTGGCCGGCATCGGTGACGTCCGTAGTAACGGCCTTGGCTTTGTGCCCAGCGCCGGTCAGTTCCTGGACAAGGGCGTCGATGCGGTGTGACCGGCGTGCACCCAGGACCACGGAAGCGCCTCGTGCGGCAAGATGGCGTGCCGTCGCTTCACCGAGGCCGCTGCTGGCACCGGTGATGACGACGACCTTGTTCTCGATTCCTTCGGACATGAGATTCTCCTTGACAAGAATTGAAAGAGTTCAGGTGCGGGGGCCGGCCGAGGCGGCGAGCAAGGCCGATCCCGTGAGCAGGACGGCGGTGAGAAGGAAGGCGCTCCACCAGCCGGCCACGTCGAACAGCAGGCCTCCTGCAATAGCGCCGCCTGCGATCGCGAACTGGATCAGGGCGACCTGGAGTCCGCCCCCGGCCTCCAGGTCTTCAGGGATGAGCGTGCTCATCCAGGTGTTCCACGCCACCGGGATCGGGGTAGCGAACAGTCCCCAAAGAACCAGCAGGCCGGCCGTGGCGCGTGCAAACGGTCCAAAGGCAATCAGCAGTAGAGCGAAGACCGCGAGTGCACTCGGCAGCCCGATCAGCACGGCTGTGAGGTGCCGCCGGAGTATGAGGCCGATGATCGACAGTCCCGCCAGGCCACCGAGGCCGACGCCTAACAGAGCCAGTGAGAGGGTGTTGACCTCAAGGCCCGTCACGTTTTCCAGAAACGGCCGCAGATAGATCGAGAGCGCGTTCTGCCCGATGAAAGCGAGCCCGGTCGCGCCCATGCCGATGGCGAATCTGCGATTCCGCAGCAGGCCGAACATGCTCGACACCGAGGCGATCTCTATCGGCGGCATCTTCGGGAGAACGGCCAACTGCCACACGAGCGCCGCAAGGCCGATGGGGACAGTGACGAAAAAGGTTGCCCGCCATCCGATCAGCGATCCGAGGAAGCTGCCGACGGGCGCGGCGATCACCAATGCGAAGGCAGTGCCACCCTGGAGCAAGGCAATGGCCTTGGGCAGGTCGGGTCCCGCGGCCAGGCGGGCCAGAATGGCCGTCGACAGTGACCAGAAACCGCCGATCGCGATGCCCACCAGCGCCCGCCCGGCCAGGAAGACCAGGAAGTTGGGAGCAAGCGCCACCGCCAGGCTCGATGTGGCCAGCACTGCCGTATAGACCAGAACCACCGTCCGTCGATCGACGTTTCGCAACAGCGAGTTGCCGAAGAGGCTGGTAACCACGGCGAAGAATCCGGATACCGCGATTGCCTGGCCTGCCTGACCCTCGGAGACGGCCAGATCCTGAGCGATCGGGGTGAGCAGGCTCACCGGGAGGAACTCCAGTCCGACCAGAAGGAAGGTCAGCAGCGACAGGCAGACCACCGCAGACCATGGGGTCGTCCCGCTGTCCGCAGCAGTGGCCTCGTCCAGCACGAAATCGATGGTCATAAGGCAGTCTCCTGTCCGTTCCCGAACTAAGTAGTCGGGCTGGCCAAATGCGACTAGCGGGTATAATTTTGATGTGGTTGTGAATGAGGCTCATCAATGCCACGCGACGAGTTCGCCGAAATGCGCGCGTTCCTGGAGATCACCCGGACGCGGAGCTTCACCCGAGCAGCCGCCAAGCTCGGGGTCACTCCTTCGGCCCTTAGCCACACCATCAAGTCGCTGGAGTCGCGGCTTGGCGTCCGTCTTCTGTCTCGCACCACGCGCGACGTGGCCCCGACGGCGGCCGGTCAACGCCTCAAGGAAGGCATCGAACCGCATTTCGAAGGCATCGCGGCTGAGGTCAGCGCTCTCGGCGTCCTTCGCGACAGGCCGTCCGGCAACATTCGCCTGGTGTGCACCGACGATTCGGTCGACATTGTCTTCCGCGCCCGGCTGCCAAAGTTCCTGAGCGACTTCCCCGATATCAATGTCGAGTTGGTGGTCGACAACGCCTTCACCAACATCGTCGAGCGCCAGTTCGATGCCGGCGTGCGTCTGGGCGAGTCCATTGCCCGGGATATGGTAGCCGTGCGCATCGGAGCCGACGTGACCTACACTGTGGTCGGCTCACCCCATTACTTCGCCCACCGGACACCGCCGGAGACGCCGCAGGAGCTGACCGACCATAACTGCATCAACTACCGGCTGCCGACGTCAGGATCGGTCTATGCCTGGGAATTGCGGGAAGGAGCGCGCGAGTTCAGTGCTCGGGTCGAGGGGCAACTGACGCTTAACAACATGGGGCCGGCGATCCAGGCTGCGCTTGACGGAGTGGGCTTGGCCTATCTACCGCGTGAACTCGTCCTTCCACACATTGAGAGCGGCCTTCTCCAGGAAGTCCTGACCAAATGGTGCCCGACGTTCCAGGGTTACCACCTGTACTATCCAAGCCGGCGCCATCCCTCTCCGGCGTTTTCCGCCTTTGTCGACGCGTTCCGTATCAGGGGCAAGTAACAGCGTTTCGACGGCAAACGGGAGGCGGTTTAGGGCGGGCTGGGGAAGGCGTAATTCCCGCTTGACCTGGAGCTGCTCCAGCTTGGTAGCCTAACGCAGAATCGGCAGACTGTAGGCAACACATGCGCATCTCGGAGGCGGCATCTACAAGCGGACTGAGTATCGACACCATCCGCTACTATGAGAAATTGGATTTGCTTCCGAAGATCGCACGAGGAAGTGATGGAAAGCGTGACTTCTCGGCGGAGACTGTCGAATGGCTTATCCTCCTGTCCTCGCTGCGCGAGACGGGCATGCCCATGGAGCGGATGCGGTACTTTGCACAGCTCTATCAGAGGGGCAACGAAACGCTGTCCGAACGGAAAGCGATTCTTCTTGACCACGCGGCGCATCTGGAAAAGCGGCGAACTGCCTTGGATCGCTGTGCCGAAGTCCTTGCCTACAAGCTCAAACGGTATGACGAGATGACAGAGGAACTGTCATGAGAATTATTGTCATCGGCGCCGAAGGTGATATCGCGAAAGTGGTCTGCGACGAGTTAGGTTCTCGCCATGAGATCATAAAGGCCGGACGGTCCAGCGGCTACATTCAGGTCGATATGGCCGACCGCGCATCGGTCGATGCCATGTACGCCAAATGCGGCAAGGTGGACGCCATCATCTCGACAGCAGGCAATGTCCATTTCGGACCGCTTGGCGAGTACACTGAAGAAACGTTCATGCGGGGCCTGCGCCATAAGGTCATGGGGCAGGTCAATTTGGTCCTGGCAGGGCTAGCCACTGTCAGCGACGGAGGCTCGTTCACACTAACTAGCGGAGTGCTCGACCGCGATCCCATTCGGATGGGAACAGGGGCAGCAACAGCAAACGGCGCGCTCGGCGGTTTTGTCCTTGGTGCGGCGATCGAGATGCCGCGCGGTCTCCGCATCAATGTTGTGAGCCCCGGACTTCTGGACGTGTCCGTGCCGAGATATGGCGAATGGTTTCCCGGTCACGAGCCCGTTTCGTCGAAACGGGTGGGGCTGGCCTATGCGAAGAGCGTGGAAGGGGCCATCACCGGCCAAGTGATCATCGTCGGGTAGTTTCGCAAAATTCCCGATTAGAACGACAGTTCTGCACCTGATCTTTGCATTTGCAACAGACAATTGACCGGATAGGCAGAGCAAACTGTCGCGAAACTCAGGATACTTGCGACGTTTCGCTTTCGTTGTCTCCTGCAAACAACGTGGCTGACCCTGTTCGACCAAAAAATTCTAAGATTGGCCTATCGTCCCAGACTTGGACCTCAATGAAACGATCGAAGCGCCTTAGGTAATCCGACCGCCAATGCTCGCCGGGTAGGCCGAATTCTGCAACTACTCGCCTGATCTCGCCCAAGGTGAATACCTTGCCATGATAAGGTCTTCGTTCAAGCCGATGGCTCTCCAAGGTCGCGATTGGAAGACTGGCCATGCTATCTGGAAAAGTAAATGTGAGAACGCTGGGCGAAAATACTCCAAGCGGCATCACCAGGGAGCAAGGCCGAGAGGGGTCCTTACCGTGCGCAAAATCACCGAGAAAGAAGTAAATTGGTCTGTTCCGGCGCGTATTACCCAAGAGTCGCTGCCGCTCACCAATGAGCCACGTTTCGGTGTCCATTCTCCGGCGAAGGTAGTTTGCTTTGATCGTCCGCCTGCCCAAATCTCGATGCCTTTGTAAAATCTCCTCAGCTTCAGCGGGCGGCAAATCACACAGATTTGCAAGGAAAGGGCCTTCCGGATGAAAGTTGTGCGTGATCTCTTCTGGAAGAGCATTTATCGACACGCTGCTTTGCTCCTGATCTTTCGCGAAACGTCCGATTAAAACGACAGTTTTGCATCTGATTTTTGCAACGTCGCAGAAGAAGCCTTTTGCGGCAACGTCGCAGAAGAAGCCTTTTGCGGCAACGTCGCAGGTCCGTAAAGATGTCGTCTCCCGCGATCCCAATGGACACCAAGCGTCGGATTGTCACCACCAGGACCCCAGTGCCGCCAGAAATGGTGGAGCCGGCCCGGGGACGGGGCCGGCTCCTTAAACCCGGTCGTTGGGGACGGGGAGGGTGGGGACTCGACCGGGTTTCTCCTAAAGCGCGAAGTCATGCGACGCACTTAACCTCTGTTTTATGCATGTCGTTATCCCAAAACCGCTACGCACTTTTGGGCGACATGCCTTGGCGTCCTCAGCGGACGCTGGCGACCGCGTCGGAGCGGCCGTCGTTGATCGTCACCCAGGCGCCGGAATTCCGCTCGGACTGGCGCTTCAGGTAGGTGTAGCCGGTATTAGTCCAGGACAGCACCTTGGGCTGGAGATTGTCGAGGATGAACTCGCCAAGGCTGGTGCGCACGGTCAGCACCGCATGGCCGTCGCCATTGCGCTGGCGCACCACCGTCATCAGCAGATCGCTGGCCGGCACGCCGATGCTCATCAGCTCGCGGCGCTTTTCCAGCGCATAGTCCTCGCAGTCGCCGAAGCCGCTATTGGGAAAGGACCAGACTTCCTCCTTGCCCCACATCTCCATGTCGGTGCGCGGCGCGACCCTGCTGTTGACCGAATTGTTGACCTTGACGATCGTCGCCCACAGCTTGCGGGTCAGCTCGACGGGTGCCCGGCCAGGCGTCCTCTGATTGCATTCCTGCGGAAGCTGCTGGCACAATTCGTAGTGTCCGACCGGCTGCGTGGTGCGGCCGCCGGTGTGCATGAAGGCCGGCTCCGCCGCGTTTACAGTCCCCCAACCGAAAAGCTGCATCGCTATTGCCGCCAGCAACAGCTTGCCCCTCATCCTGTTCATTATTCAGTCTCCCCGTTTGAGGAGACAATGACACGGCTGGATTTATTTGACGCAAAAGCGCGAAGTAGACATTAAGTAAAACGCCAGTAGAATAAACATAAAATTTGACACAATTGAATATAGAATTGTTTAAGGATTCCAGCCGGGCATGTTCCCATGCTTCGTCGCACCGTTCGAACAGCCAGGATGGCGGGACAGAGGGGGGCGCGAAGGATCGCCAGCCTCTCTTCCCGATAGTGCTAACGCTTCCGCGTCAGCCGCGCGACGAGCTGAATTCAGTGTCGAGCGTTTCCGGCCGCTGGATGACGGCGAACTCGATGGCGACGCCATCTTCGAAATGGCGCACTATCTGGCCGCGCATGGTGCCCAGCATCACCTGGACGCCAATGGCCGGCTTGGCGTCGATCTCGATCGCCGCGCCAGACAGCGACAGGTCGATGATGCGGCACTGGTACTGGCGCCCGTCGGCAAGCTGCAGCACGCTCGTCGGGTTGCGCGGCGCCACACGTTCGTGGCGGCGGTCTTCCGGCAGGTCGAGCTCGTGCTTGTTGGCAAGCCAGGTCAGTTGCGCGGCGAGCTTGTCCCTCTTGCGCTCCGACGCGATGACGGTCATCGCAAAGCCATCCTGCAAAGTGCGGGTGATGACGCCTTCGATGCGGCCGATATGATCGATATAGGCAATGACCTTTTCGCCCGCCAGGCCGGCGCGCTCGGTGCGCAGCGCGACGTTGCCGGGCGACATGTCGACCACCTGGCAGGGATGTTCGGTGCGGTCTTCCAGCATGAAACGTCCGTAAATTTTCACGCGGACGCGCTGAAAGTTACGCCTTTCAGCTTGGGACGGCGCATGGTCGACCGCCGCTGACCTCATCACTGCCATACCCCGTTCGGCATTCCGCGCATGGATGCGGGGAATTTCAGCGGAAAACTACAACAAAGCAGGTTAACAAAGGGGAAAGCCCGGCGCTGTTGCTTTAAGCTTTGGGCATCATTCCTCGCGTCCGCCGTCGAAGACGACCAGGTGACGGATGCGGCGGGCCTGGCCGAGCGCCGAAATCGTCTCGGGCGGGTCGAATTCCGATGGGGCGAGCGAGGGAACCTCGATCGCCGGACGGTTCCCCGGGAACATCGGCTCCTTGTCGGGATCGACGACGCGGATCGAATCGATCAACGCGTCGAGAACCGGGTCGGCGCCCAGCCAGAAGGGCTTTTCGACGGCGCTTATAACACCGAGGCAGCGCGGGCTCTCGACACCGCCGTCGAGCGGCAGCGCGAGCAGCTCGAACCTGTTGGAACGGCCGCTGCGGCTGAAACCTTCATAGGTGATGAGCACCACCGATTTCAGGTCGAAGACGCCATCGGTCAGCTTCGAGATCAGCCGCTGGTCCTTCTCGCGCCACAGCGAAGGGAATGAAAACCCCTTGAGTTCGCGGCCATAGACCGCGCAGAGCCTGGTGCCGGCGAGCCGGAACACCGCTTCGCCGCGCGTGTCCTTTTCCAGGATGAACGTGTCGGCCAGCAGCGACTTGATGTCGGCGGGTTCGACTTCCGAGCGCTTCGGGGCAGGGCGTCCGTCACGCAACCGGTTCCAATAATGGAACAGCGTGATCGATCCGGTCTGGTTCATGCTAATGCTGCTCCGCGCATTCTGTCTTCTGATGTCCCATCGGTGAACAGAAGGGCGCCCTCCGAAGACCTACATGCGTTGCGGAGCAGGATGCGTGCCAGCATCGTTAATACTTGTTCACGGGTCGGGGCGGTTAAGGTTAACAACTGGTTTACGTTGCGCGCCGGCCAGGCCTGTGGCACACCAAAACCACTCCAGAAGCGGTCGTTTTGCGACGATCGGCAGCACTTCAGTCAAGAGTTCAGGGGGAGCAAGGGGGCTCGACCAGCCGTTCAAGGGAAACCTTGGACGGCTTCTTTTTTGATTCGGGGCTGCTGATTCGCCGTTTGTGATTCGGTTGGCCGTGATCTACATGCTCGCCAAGTCCAATCCAGCGACTGAGTGCAAGCCATATGAGCGACCCAGAAAGCCCACCGGAGATCGAGCAGGGCGAGAGCGGGCCTGCCGCCCGCGAACCGGAGCGCCGCGAACCGGTGTTCAACCTGCCGCCCGTGGTGCTGGCGGTGATCGGCATCTGCGTCGCGGTCCATCTGATCCGGGTCTATTGGCTGACCGACGACCAGGATTTCGAACTGCTTGTCCGGGCTGCCTTTGTCCCCATCCGCTATTCGGGCCGCTTCGATCTGGATTTCTTCGCGTTTTCGAGCCCCTTTACCTATGCCTTCCTGCATGGCGGCTTTGCCCATCTTGCCATCAACATGGTGTGGCTCGCGGCCTTCGGCTCACCGTTGGCCAACCGCTTCGGCGCGCTGCGCTTCAGCCTGTTCTTCGCCGCGACTGGACTGGCGGCGGTGGCGCTGTTCTGGGCCATGCACCCGCTTGGCGAGGCGCCGCTGGTCGGCGCCTCCGGCGCGATTTCCGGCATGATGGGCGCGGCGGCACGCTACGGCTTCCGCATCGACCGATCGTCGGGCAAGGCCGCCTTCGCCGGCCAGCCTTTGCCGATGGCGGCGGTGCTGCGCTCGCGCGGCGTCGTCACCTTTCTCGCCATGTGGATGGTGATCAACCTCGCGACCGGCCTCTTCGGCCTGGCGCCTGGCATTGACGGCCAGATCGCCTGGGAAGCCCATATTGGCGGCTTTCTTGCCGGCTTTTTCGGCCTGCGGTTTTTTGATCGGCGAGAGCAGGTGCCCCGGCAGGCGGACGAGCCGGAGACCTGAGACGGCCGCACTTGAAATGCAACCGTTCGCGGCGCACCATGTTCATCCCAGGGCAAGCCGGCCAGGGCAGGAGCCGGCAGGAAATGCAGAGGAGGACGCCATGACTGTTAAGGCAATTCTCGAGGCAAAAGGCCACGACGTGGTGACGCTCGGGCCGAACGAAAAGCTCAGCGAAGCCATCCGCATGCTTTCCGAACACAGGATCGGCGCGCTGGTCATCACCAATGGCGATCACAAGATCGTCGGCATTCTTTCCGAGCGCGATGTGGTGCGGGTTCTCGCCAAGGAGGGGGCGGCGGCGCTCGACCTTGCCGTCCGCTCGGCGATGACGCCCAAGGTGAAGATCTGCAATGAGAACCACACCGTCAACGAGGTCATGGAGATCATGACCAAGGGCCGCTTCCGCCATCTGCCGGTGGAAAAGAACGGGCTGCTCGACGGCATCGTGTCGATCGGCGACGTGGTCAAGCGGCGCATCGAGGATGTCGAGCGCGAGGCCGAGGAGATCAGGGCCTATATCGCCACGGCATAGGTGACGGCGGCCGGGTTGCCGGCAGGTCGATTTTTCAAGCTGCTATCGCAGTTCGTCGCGGCAGGTGCGGGCCTGTGCCGCGTCGGCGCCTGCGGCTTTGCGCTTGTCTCTTTTGGCGGTTTGCACTAGCGAAGTTGCACAGCAAAATATGCGTTCTCGCATATCCGCAATTTCAGTATGCAGGCCCTTATGAGCATTATCGACACCCGCACGCCCGACGCCAAGCGCCTGGTTCCCGGCGCCACCGGCGACTGGGAGATCATCATCGGCCTCGAGGTCCACGCGCAGGTGACCTCGCAGGCAAAGCTGTTTTCCGGCGCCTCGACCATTTTCGGCGCCGCGCCCAACGCCAATGTCAGCCTGGTCGACGCGGCGATGCCCGGCATGCTGCCGGTCATCAACGAGGAATGCGTCAAGCAGGCGATCCGCACCGGGCTGGGCCTGAAGGCCGAGATCAACCACAAATCGGTCTTCGACAGGAAAAACTATTTCTATCCCGACCTGCCGCAGGGCTACCAGATCTCGCAGTTCAAGCAGCCGATCGTCGGCGAGGGGAAGGTGATCGTCTCGGTCGGCCCGGACCGGCAGGGCGAATTCGAGGACATCGAGGTCGGCATCGAGCGCCTGCATCTGGAGCAGGACGCCGGCAAGTCGATGCACGACCAGCATGCGACGATGTCCTATGTCGATCTCAACCGCTCCGGCGTGGCGCTGATGGAGATCGTCTCCAAGCCGGATATGCGCTCCGCCGATGAAGCCAAGGCCTATGTCACCAAGCTGCGCACCATCGTGCGCTACCTCGGCACGTGCGACGGCAATATGGACGAAGGCTCGCTGCGCGCCGACGTCAACGTCTCGGTGCGCCGGCCCGGCGGCGAATTCGGCACGCGCTGCGAGATCAAGAACGTCAACTCCATCCGTTTCATCGGCCAGGCCATCGACTACGAGGCGCGCCGCCAGATCGCCATCCTGGAGGACGGCGGCAAGATCGACCAGGAAACGCGGCTGTTCGACCCCAACAAGGGCGAAACGCGCTCGATGCGTTCCAAGGAAGAAGCGCACGACTACCGCTATTTCCCCGATCCCGACCTTCTGCCGCTGGAATTCGACCAGGCCTATATCGACGCGTTGGCAAAGGACCTGCCGGAACTTCCCGACGCGAAAAAGGCGCGGCTGATCACCTCGCTCGGCCTGTCGACCTACGACGCCTCGATCCTGGTATCGGAAAAGGCGGTCGCCGACTATTTCGAGAAGGTGGCCGCTGGTCGCGATGGCAAGCTTGCCGCCAACTGGGTCATCAACGATTTGCTGGGTGCGTTGAACAGAGCCGGCAAGAGTATTGAAAATGCTCCGGTTTCGCCCGATCAGCTCGGCGCGGTCATCGACCTGATCAAGGAAGGCACCATCTCCGGCAAGATCGCCAAGGATCTGTTCGAGATCGTCTGGAACGAGGGCGGCGATCCGCGTCAGCTGGTCGAAAGCCGCGGCATGAAGCAGGTCACCGATACCGGCGCCATCGAAAAGGCGGTGGACGAGGTGATCGCTGCCAACCCGGACAAGGTCGAACAGGCGCGCGCCAAGCCGACCATGGCCGGCTGGTTCGTTGGCCAGGTGATGAAGGCGACCGGCGGCAAGGCCAATCCGCAAGCGGTCAACGAGCTGGTCAAGGCCAGGCTCGGGATCGAGTAGGATGTTCGTCCGCACCGCCGGCGAGCGCGATCTTGCGGCGGTGCGCGCATTGCTGGTCGAGACATGGCATGCCACCTATGATGCCATCTACGGCGGGCCGCGGGTCACCGAAATCACCGATGAATGGCATTCTATCGCCGCGCTCAAGGCACGGCTGACGCGGCCGAACTCGGAGTTCCTGGTCGCCGACGACGGCAAAAACATCGGCGGCATGGCTTTCGCCGCCGCTACCACGGATGCCAGGATCGTCATGCTGAACCAGCTTTACGTGCATCCGGCCTGGCAGAGGCAAGGCATCGGCCAGGCGCTGCTGGACGAGATCGAGGCCAGCTTTCCGGAGGCCCGGACGCTGCGTGTCGAGGTCGAGGAAGCAAATGCTCCGGCTGTCGCCTTCTACCGCTCGAGGGGGTTCTTGCCCGCCGGCAACACGGCCGATTGCGGCGGCGCCTCGGGATTGCCGGCGCTGGTTTTAGAGAAGGCGATCGGCTAGCTCGTTTGCCTGGCGCTCAGTTGCGTTTCTCAGGCAGGTTGGAGCAGCCGGCAGCGAGAAACTCGCACGGCAGGCTGCCGCCGCCGCCCGACGTGTGCGGGGGCGTGGCGGCTTCGATTTTTTCCACCTCGTAATATTTCGAGGTGACGCCCCATTTTTTGACGCCCTGGCACGTCGAGCGCACGCCAACCTCCGTCGCCTTTGCCGCAGTCTTGTAATAGGTGGTGATCCGGCAGGATTGGCTGACCGGCAGCGCGTTCGCCGGGCTCGTGACCGGCGGCAGGAAGTTCGGGAAGGCAAGCAGCGAGATTGCCGCAATGATCCTGACGGCGGGCATGGTGAGGGGAAGGTGCTGCATCGTTTGTCTCCATCGATGGCGCCGCTCGCTCGTGGCGCAGCGGCGCGTTTGTTCCGGCAAGATCAGGCCATGATGCCGGTGCTGCCGCATCTGCCGCGCGGGGGAAGGCGGCAGCGGTCTGAACCGCCGCCGTCATCCGCGAGCGGCCGCGTCAGGGCGTTTTCGGCTTGATGAGCGTCTCTATCGGAACGGCGACTTTTGGAGGCCGGACCGTACTGGTTCCACCATCGACGGCCAGCCCGCCGCTGTTGAGATAGCGTACCGTATAGTGCAGCTCATAGCCGGGAACTCTGATCCATGTAGGCTTGGGATTGAACTGGTCCGGCGGCCTCGAATACCACTTCGGGATCTGCATGATCTTGGAACCGGCACCGAATCCCGCAGTCTTGGCCGCTACTGCGAAGGCGCTGTCTCTGGGGTCGTTCGGCGGCTGGTCGACATTGCCGATGACGACCAGCGAATCGTATTTTCGCGCGTCCAGCCGTACTGCGGGAAGGTTCAGCGCAGCCACGTCGCCTTCGCGCATCGTCAGCGCCTTCTGACGGCCATCCTCATTGGCATAGACGTTGAGGTTTATGGCCTCGGATTCCGCATAGACGACATTGTTGTGGAAGTCGCGGGCTGGCAGGCGTGTGAGGCTGTCGAAGGTCACTTCAACCGTCGGCTTGGCTATGGCGTCCGTCACCACCAGGTTGCGCCGCGGCACCGTCCAGAAGATGAGATCATCGCCGGTGGCCTGCGTGCCGGCATCGGAGCCGTCTATTGCCGAGCATTTCGAATTTGGAACCGGCGTCGTCACCGGCAGGGGTGCCGAAAACGAGCTGCGTACCTGAGCGTCGATGTAATTGCCGACGTTGAAAACGTCTTCGAGGATGTTGCCGCCCTCGAAGCTCGCTGGGCCGGGTTGCGAGCGGATGATGACCTGGCTGGAATCGGTCTGCCAGCCGCTGCAGAAGACGTTGACGTCTATGGGAATGCCGATGTGGCGGTCGGAGGTCACCGGGATCGAGACTTTGATGGTCAGGATGTAAGGAACTTTGACAAACCAGCTGTTCGGCTGGTTCAGCATCTGCGTCGCAAAGCGCGACGGCCGCCATTGCTTCAGCGATTCGATCGATGCGCGTGACGATCGTCCCTGGGCGGCCAGCTGTGCGTTGGTGGCGTCGACCTTGGCTTGCGCCAGGTTGCGGACGGTGTTGGTGATCAGGAACACGCCGAGTTCGGCTTTGCAGGGCCTGTTCGATTGTGTGGCGTTGCATGGGGCAAGTGCCGCACTGGGAACCGGCGGCCCCGAAGGCGGCGGCTGGGCGGCCGCGGCGGCCGCCATCAGGCAGAAGAACAGCATCGTGCAGGTTTTCAACATGGTATCCTCGCTCTTTCGGTTGGAAACCACCCTCCGGCTAGACAACACCATTTCTTCGACAGCGGTTCATCGCCCGCATGGGGGACGAACCGCGAAACATCGGGCCGGCCCAGCGACGTCGAGCCGCCGTCCTTTCGGATTGGATATCTACTGCTTCACGACGCCTTTGGTTGTCGCCATCGGCGCGACGACCTTGGGCTTGGGGGTTTTCGGGCCGGGGTCGACTACCAATGCGGCCGTGCAGGAGCATTTGCCCGAACCGCAGTTCAGGTCGCCCTTGCACATTTTGGAATGCCGCATATCGGTGCAGTCGGCGGTCCCGGAGCAGGAGCAACTGCCTTGCCCAATCGTTCCGGACTGACATTTGAAGCTCCATGCCGGATCGGCGGCAAGGCCGGCCACAGCGAGCGATACGGCAAAAAGCGTCGTCGAGATGAGCTTGCGCATGAATACCTCCCGGTTCTATCGAGCGATGGAACCACGAAGCAGCAACGCCTTCATCTCCCGCGCGGGGGACGAACTCGCATACCGGTGACGATCGTCAATGCTGTCCCTTCAGCACGACGAGATAGCCGCGTTCGACGCGAAGCCGGAACGCGATTTGCCCTGCAGTGCCGGGATCCTTGGAAACCTTGTCGATGACATAGCCGCTGGGATGCGAGCCAAGCCATTCTTCCGGTTTGTCGGTGCTTTCGAACGGCTTTTGCAACCGGGCCAGGAAGCCGACTTCGCCCTGATAGTCGAAAGCCACGGCCCAGTCCGCATCCTTTCGCTCGTAGATGAAGTTGGCGAGCGGCGTCAGATCATAGCGTTTGAACGCGGTCGCCGACGCCACCGCGTGGCCAATGCCGAAAAGGACAAGCATGACGATGGCCGAGCTCTTCAGCCTGGCGAGCGGGATCTCCGCCATGAAATAGCCGAACAGGATGACCACGAACGGCAACATCGGCACGACATAATGAGGCTGCTTGCCGGATATCGCGCTGAACACCAGAAAGACGGCAACGAACGAGAATGACAGCAGGCGCAAGGCGCGCAGATCCGGCGACTTCGCGTCGATCAGGCTGCGTATCCGCGTGAGCAGCTTCAACCGCCACACCTCGGGTATGAAGATCCACGGTATGAACATGACGGGCAGCAGCAGCAGATAGAAATAGAACGGCCGGCCATGCGAATTGCGCAAATTGCCGGTGACACGCCCCGCCGACTGGTTCCAGACGAGATCATAAACGAAATTGCCTTTTGTCAGGATGGTCGCCGGCACCAGCCAGATCGCCACCGGAATCAGCGCGGCGAGCAGGGCTAGGCCCACTCCAGCGAGGAAGTTCGGTGTCGTCAGTCCCGCCCGCCGGTCGCGCCAGAACGGGTAGAACAGGATGGGCGCGCCGATATGGATCAGCACCACTGGGCCTTTCGTCAGCACGCCCGTGCCGATGAACAGCCCGGCCAGAACGGCCTGCCAGCGGTTGCCGCTGCGGGCAAAGGCAATCAACGACAACAGCGCGGCGAGCACAAAGACCGTCAGCAACAGGTCGAACAGGATCAGCGTCGAATAGATGACGAACACGCTGCTTCCGGCAACCAGCCAGGGGATGCGCCGCGCGATGTCGTCGCGGCCCGGAAACAGGGTCTTTGCCAACGCCGTCGTCAGCCAGATGACGAGCGAGGAGGCGGCGAAGATGACCAGCATCGCCGCCGGCCGGCTGGCGCCGAAAATGTTCCAGACAAGGTCGATAAGCCAAAACAGCAGTGGCGGCTTCTGCAGATAGGGCGCGAAATTCATCGTCGGGACGAAGATCTGTCCGCTCAGATACATTTCCCAGGTGACGCTGAGATATCGCGTTTCGTCGACGGGCAGCAGTGGCCGGAAAGCGACCGCGATTACGATCAGCCCAAGCAGAAAGAGGTAGGGGAGCAGTCGCTCGGTAGATGTCGGTGTCAAAGATCGAGATCCGCGCCAGAAACCATTTTCATTCCAGCCGAGCATAGTGCCGCGTTTCTGGACCGCGAACGACCGCACCATGATTTTGGCCGAATTGCAACGATGCCGGTTTCGTTTCCCAGATTTTGCGGACGATGGTGTCAAAGGTTTGAAAAACTTACCGGCCGAGTCTTTTGGACCGCTGCCGGTCCGGGGAACCTGAGCAAAATCAACTGGAGCGCAACGGCGGTGACAATTCGCGCATCAACAGTTCGAGCTCGCGCTGATCGCCGGTACCGGTCTTGTCGAAGATCGTCGCCAGCTGCGACTTGACGGTGCCGTCCGAGACGCCGCCGGCCGCGGCGATTTCCTTTCGCGTCAGGCCGGCGGCAACGTGACCGGCGACTCGCCTTTCTGCCGCGGTCAGTCCGAACAGCGCCGCAATGGCGTCCAGCGCCGGGGTCGGTGTCGAACCCGCCGCGGCGATGAAGATCGCTGCGGCGGCGCGTTGCGAGATGCGCGCCGAGATTTCACGCCGCGCCAGCGGCATGACATGGGCCACCGCCGGAACCACCGTCCTGGCCAGGGGAATGTTGATGCCGCAAGGTCCGAGCGCGAATTCGTCGCGCGTGCCGAGCTGGACGGCACGGCCGATCGCGGCGTTGGCGTTGGCATAGGTGAAGGAAAGCTGTCCGCGCACGCTAGCGACCGAGATGTTTTCGGCGAGCAGCGCTTCGGCTGACGGGTTGGCGAAGATGATGGTCATGTCTTCGGCCACGATCAGCACCGGATGGTCGAGGCTTTCGATGATGGAGCGGAAGATTTCGGCCCTGCGCCGCTCGGCCTCGAACAGGTCGCCGATGGTCACCGCGCGCCGCACATGCGGTGCCAACAGGCAGACAAGCTCGAGATCCTCGCGGGAAATCTGGCGCCTGTCCCTGTCGGTCACCACCATCAACGTGCCGATCCGGGTCGGCCGCTTCATCAACGCCACCCAGAAGAAATCGTCCAGGCGGTTGGGTTGCACCCATTCGCGCACGATGCGGCTTTCGAGCCATCTCTGTCGCGTATCCGGGCCTTGCAAAGCGTAGATCGAATCGACGGTGAACGGCACGTCGATCTCCATCTTGGGAACCGCCGCATAGAACGGCACTTGCGAGCCGTAGTCATGCTTCAACGGCTCAAGAACTGCGGGATCGCCGCAGGACACCGAAAATCGCGCGGAGCTGCTGATCGTGTCGATGACGGCGAGCATGGCAAGCTGGCCTTCCGCCAGATTGCAGATGGCCTCGAGTGTCGCCTGCCAGCGGTCGACGTCGGCAATCGAATCGTAGATCGCCTCAACGACCTGCGGCAAGGCCGTGCCCGCCAGCGATGACATGAGCCCCTCTCATTTGCCGTCCTTGAGGCAACGAAGCTTCAACTGCTAGAATAACGCTGCGTAAGGTTGCCAACAACCTATTTCATCTGCTTCGGACGGCCGCGAAAATAGCATGAACGTATCGCTTTCCCGTCAGCCATTTGCTCGCCTGTTGCGGCAAGACCCTTGCCTTCGCAATGCCGTGACGCCATAAGCAGGAACAGGCGCCGCAGCCGCCGCGAGGACTTGCTTCAAGGACTTGCCACGAGGATTTGGATGAAGACTTTCCTTCTGCAGTTTTTCACCTGGTGGAACAGCCAGACATTGGGAACGCGCTTCCACACCTGGCGGCACGGCAAGAAGGTCGGGCAGGACGAGGTCGGCAACGTCTACTATGAGGGCGGCGTCGATTCGGAAGGCCGCACCCGTCGCTGGGTCATCTACCGCGACTATTCGGAAGCCTCGGCGATTCCGCCCGGCTGGCATGGCTGGATCCATCATCGTGTCGATGTTGCGCCGCCAAGCGAAGACTACAAGCCACGCGACTGGCAAAAGCCGCATGTGCCGAACCTCACCGGCAGCCCCGCGGCCTATCGCCCGAAAGGCTCGGTGCTGACCAACCAGCATCGTCCGCAGGTGACGGGCGACTACGACGCCTGGACGCCTGGTTCGTGATCGATCGCCGCGACACGCGCGCGGTCCCCACGGGGGCGGTCCCACGAGGGCGGTCCTTTGTCGCCACAATTGCTGTTTAGCTGTTTGCTGATCCGACAGCAGCAACTAGCCTTGGCGTTAAGAGAATCACCCGGGCGCAAACCACCGGACCTTGCATGAGCATGTTCAGCCGAATTTTGACGGGCGGATTAACCGCGGTCGTTCTCGCTTCTATGGTGGCGCTCGCTACTGCGCAGGAATTGGCGCCGCCTGCGCCGGACGCGTCGGTGGCGCCTGCAGCACCGGCAGTATCCGAGCGCATCACCAATCCAGTCGCTGAATTCGCCGGCATCGACAAGATCACCGGCCGTATCATCACCTTCGATGTTTATATCGACGAGACGGTTCAGTTCGGCGCTTTGCAGGTGACGCCGCGCATCTGCTATTCGCGGCCCGAAAACGAAGAGCCGAAGACGGATTCGTTCGTCGAGGTCGACGAGATCACGCTCGATCGGAAAATACGCCGTATCTTCACCGGCTGGATGTTTGCCGAAAGCCCCGGGATCAACGCCGTCGAGCATGCCGTCTATGATATCTGGCTGAAGGGCTGCAAGCAGAAGTCCGACGTGCCGGCACCCGCCGCCCCCAAAACCAACTAGAATCTGTCAGTGCGCGGCGCATACCGCGCCCTGCGGAACCGCCGCGTTGCCCGAGCGTTGGTGCCTCTCTACGGAGGAGGTTGCCATGATGATGGCCAACAAGAACGAACTTCTCGACATCGAAAGGGGATTCTGGAGCGGCGGTACCGACTATTTCAAGGCCAATGCCGATACCGACTGCCTGGTGGCTTTCCCGCAGATGGCGCGGGTGATGAGCAATACCGATCTGGCCGCAACTGCCACGGACCCGAACCGCTGGCGCGATCTCGACATCGACCTCAAGGGCATCATCGAGCCGGGCAGCGACATCGTCATGCTGACCTACGAGGCGCGTGCGACGCGGCAAGATGGCGAAGCCTATGCGGCGCTGGTCAGCACCGGCTATGTCCACCGCGTCAATGGCTGGAAGATGATGTTCCACGCACAGACGCCGCTGGTGACGGCAGCAAAAGGCTGACCGGCCGCAAGAGCAATTCCAGGAAGTGTGAACGGCTTTCCGTCCGGAATTGCGTTTCCGTGAAACGATGAGCCATTCCAGGTTATGGAAAAAACACGGCCTCGCCCTTCAGCGCCTCGGCCAGCATCTTCTCGTACTTGCCGCGCGGCACGTCGATTGCACCGAAGCGTTTGAGATGCTCGGTGGTGAACTGCGTATCGAGCAGTGCAAAGCCACGCGCCTTCAGGCGTTCGACGAGGTGAACCAGGCAGGCCTTTGACGCGTCGGTCTCCCTGGCGAACATGCTCTCGCCGAAGAACACGCGGCCGAGCGATACGCCGTAGAGCCCCCCGACCAGTCGGTCGTTGTGCCAGGCCTCGACCGAATGGCAATGGCCCATCCGATGCAGCTCGATATAGGCTTCGCGGATCGGCGCGTTGATCCAGGTCGACCGACGTTCCTCGCGCCTTTCGGCACAGGCCTCGATCGTTGCCTCGAAGTCGAAATCGATGCGGAACTCGAACAGGTTCTTGCGGATCGTCTTTCTCAGGCTTTTCGGTATGTGGAACCCGTCGAGCGGAATGATGCCGCGCGTCTCCGGCCGCACCCAGAATACTTCGGGGTCATTGGCGCTTTCGGCCATCGGGAAGACGCCGGAGGCATAGGCTTTGAGCAAAAGGTCGGTCGGGATGCGATAACCGGGTGCGTAGGGACGGGTCATCGCTTCGCCCTGTATCACTCGCCTTCGGCCAAGTATTTTTCCAGCCAGTGGATGTCGTAGTCGCCATTGGCGATGTCGGCGTTGCCAACGAGGTCGCGAAACAGTGGCAGCGTCGTCTTGATGCCGTCGACGACGAATTCGTCGAGCGCGCGCCGCAGCCGCATCATGCATTCGACGCGGTTGCGGCCATGCACGATCAGCTTGCCGATCAGGCTGTCGTAGTAGGGCGGGATCTTGTAGCCCGAATAGACGCCGGAATCGACGCGGATACCGAGGCCGCCCGGCGTGTGGAAATGGGTGATGGTGCCCGGCGAGGGGGTGAAGGTGCGCGGATCCTCGGCATTGATGCGGCATTCGATGGCATGGCCGTGGAAGCGGATGTCCTCCTGGCGCACCGAAAGTCCGCCGCCCGAGGCGACGCGGATCTGCTCGTGCACGAGGTCGATGCCGGTAATCGCCTCGGTCACCGGATGTTCGACCTGCAGGCGCGTGTTCATCTCGATGAAATAGAACTCGCCGTCCTCATAGAGGAATTCGATGGTGCCGGCGCCGGAATAGCCGAGATCGGCGATCGCCCTGGCGCAGACGCCGCCAATATGCGCGCGCTCCTCGGCATTGAGAGCCGGCGAGGGCGCTTCTTCCCAGACCTTCTGGTGGCGGCGCTGCAGCGAGCAGTCGCGCTCGCCGAAATGCACGCCGCGCCCGGCGCCGTCGCCGAACACCTGCACTTCGATATGGCGCGGCTTCTGCAGATATTTCTCGATATAGACTGCGTCGTCGCCGAAGGCCGCACCCGCCTCCGAGCGTGCCGTCTGCAGCGCCACCTCGAGATCGGCCTCGCTACGCGCCACTTTCATGCCGCGCCCGCCGCCGCCGGCCGACGCCTTGATGATCACGGGGTAGCCGATCGCGGCGGCAATGCGCTTGGCTTCCTTGTCCTCGGTGACCGCGCCGTCGGAGCCGGGCACCACGGGAATGCCGAGGCGTTTTGCGGTACGCTTGGCCTCGATCTTGTCACCCATGATGCGGATATGGTCGCCGGTCGGGCCGATGAAGGTGATGTTGTGCGCGGCGAGGATGTCGGCGAACTTGGCGTTCTCCGACAGAAAACCGTAGCCGGGATGCACCGCGTCGGCGCCGGTGATCTCGCAGGCGGCGACGATCTGGTGGATGTTGAGATAGCTGTCGCGCGACGGCGGCGGGCCGATGCAGACGCTCTCGTCGGCGAGACGCACATGCATGGCGTCGGCGTCGGCAGTCGAATGCACCACCACCGTCTGGATGCCGAGCTCCTTGCAGGCGCGCAGCACCCTGAGGGCGATTTCGCCGCGATTGGCGATGAGGATTTTCTGGAACATCTTTCGCCTGTTCCCGGCTCTACTCGATCACGACGAGCGGCATGCCATATTCGACCGGCTGCGCATCTTCAAACAGGATCGCCGTCACCGTGCCGGCGCGCGGCGAGGGGATCTGGTTCATCGTCTTCATTGCTTCGATGATCAGCAGCGTCTGGCCTTCCTTGACCTTCTGGCCGATTTCGATGAACGGCCTGGCGTCGGGCGACGGTGCCAGATAGGCGGTGCCGACCATCGGCGAGGCAACGGCGTTCTTCGACACGTCGGGCGTCGCCGGCGCGGCCGCTGCCGCAGGCTGCGCGGCTGCCGGGGCATAGGCCGGCTGAGCTGCGGCGACAGCATGGACGGCCGGCGCCTGCCGCGAGACGCGCACCTTCAGGTCGCCCAGCTCGACCTCGATCTCGGTCAGGTTGGTGTCGTTCAGTATGCCCGCCAGATCGCGGATCAGCTGCTGGTCAACACCGTTCTTCTTTATCGACATTTTCGAGCCTTCTGTTTGTTGGCCGGTCATAGGCGTGCAGCCAGCGCCTGCAGCGCCAGCGTGTAGCCGAGCGGCCCGAACCCGCAGATCATGCCGACGGCGACCGGCGCGACCATGGAGACGTGGCGGAATGGTTCCCGCGCGTGGATGTTGGAGAGATGCACCTCAGCGACCGGCAGCGGCGCGACGGCGCGGATGGCATCGTGAATGGCGATCGAGGTATGGCCGTAGGCGCCCGGATTGATGACGATCGCGGCGGCCTTGTCGGCGGCCTCGTGGATCCAGTCGACGAGGTCGCCCTCATGGTTCGACTGTCGGAAATCGATCTCCAGCCCAAGTTCGGCACCTGCCTGCTTGCAGTCGTCGGCGATCGCGGCAAGCGTCTTGCCGCCATAGATGCCTGGCTCGCGCTTGCCGAGCGCGTTGAGATTGGGGCCGTTCAGGACGAAAACCGTTTTCAAAAAATGCCGACCTTTCCCGGCGCGGCTAAGCCGGCGCGCCGGACCCTCTATAATGGGCATAGACGCTGGCGAAAAGAGCGCAAGTGCGTTCTTTCGCCGTCCACAACAGCCGGAAAACGGCCCGTGCCGGAAACCCGCAGCCTAATCGAAACCCGAACGCTGATCAGAGCGCGGCCTTCGCCGCCTCGATCTTTTCGGCCAGCACTTCCTGGCCAAGCGCGCCGAACACCACCTCGTTGCCGACGACATAGGACGGCGTTCCGGTGATGGCGAGCTTGGTGGCGAGGTCATAGGTCTTGGAGAAGGCCTCGGTGATGCTCGGGTCCTTCATCTTTTCGCGCAGCGCCGCCTCGTCGGCGCCGAGCGACAGCGCCACCTTGATCGCCGCCGCCTCGGTGGCGCGCCCCTGGCCGCCGAGCAGCGCATTGTGGAATTCGCCGTATTTCTCCGGCTTCATCAAATGGAAGGCCATCGAGACGACGCTCGCCTTCTGCGAATCCGGGCCGAGGATCGGGAACTCCTTGAGTACGAAGCGCAGGTCCGGATCGGCCTTGGTCAGCGCGCGCATGTCGTCGATGGCGCGTTTGCAGTAGCCGCAATTATAATCATAGAATTCGACGATGGTGACCTTGCCGTTCGGATTGCCGACAACACCGTCGAATGAGGAATTGAAGATCTGGTCCTTGGCGTCTTTGATGACGCCGAGACTGGCGACGCGCTGTTCTTCCTTCTGCTTGGCCTCGAGTGCCTGCTGGGCCTCCAGAAGCACTTCCGGGTTCTTCAGCAGATAGTCGCGGACGATGCCTTCGACTTCGGCACGGTCGAGCTTGGTACCTGAGGACGTCGTCTGGGCAAGCTGTGCCGTGCCGGCCTTCGCCGTCTGCGGATTGCCGGCGACGAAGCCGAACGCCAGCATGGCGAGAGCCGCTGCCACTCCGGTAGTGCCCAGCAGAATTGCCTTGGTCATGATCCTCGATCCTCTTGCCTGTGTTCGGGTCCGCCCGGTTTGGCTGTGTCGCAGCCTGCGTCCGAAAGGTTCACTTCTTCTTACCTGATGGTGCGTAGTTTATAATGTCCTGCGCGCGAAGCCAGCCCGGCTCGCCCCGCTTCATGCT
Organism: Mesorhizobium sp. M0968; assembly: GCF_040319065.1. Lineage (NCBI taxonomy): Bacteria > Pseudomonadati > Pseudomonadota > Alphaproteobacteria > Hyphomicrobiales > Phyllobacteriaceae > Mesorhizobium > Mesorhizobium sp. M0968. The sequence goes on along the minus strand of NZ_JAMYNL010000005.1, from coordinate 43,947 downwards.
CTGCTGCGCCCGCATGGCGAAGATTTTCGCATTCTTGTAGTCGCCGGAATAGAAATGCCCTTCGGCGGTTGCAAGCTCGGCGGCCGGGATGTTGCCGAGTTCCCCGTAAGCCTGTGCCAGATAGCGGTATCCGGCGGCGTTTTCGCGATCCCGTCCGAGGCCGGTGTTGATCTGCGCCACCGCCTTCTTCAGCGAATCCTGCGTGCCGATCGCCATCAGCGCCTGGCCGTAAGAGACCGGCAGCAGCCCCGATCGCGCCGGATCGAGGCTGACCGACTTGGCATAGGCGTCCGCCGCATCCTTCGGCCGGTTCGCCTTCATCAGGATGTCGCCGCGTAATTCCTGGAAATAGGGATTTTTCGGCTGTTCCTTGATCAACGCGTTGGTCTTGGTGAGCGCCGACGCCAGATTGCCGAACAGATAGGTCATCTGCGCGTCGCCATAGCGTGAGGCGACGCTGCCGGGGTTCTTGCGCATCAATCGCGACGCCGCCGCCTGGCCCTGCATGTAGGCGGCGATCTTTATGCGCATCATGTCGTGGCGCTGCTGCAGTGCCGGCGGGTCCACCTTGTCGACGTAAGGGCTCTGCTTCACCAGCACTTCGAGATTGGCGATACGCTCCTGCGGCATCGGATGGCTGATCCTGTAGGGATCGACTTGCGCGCCCGAGAGCGACAATGCGTTCTGGAAGCGGCCAAACGTCTTCAGCATGCCCATGCCGGACTGGCCGGTTGCATTGAGATAGGTGATCGCCGAACGGTCGGCGGTCATCTCTTCGGTGCGCTGATAAGCGAGGATACTGCGTTGCGCCATCTCGCCGCCGCCGGCCACCACGCCCATGCCGGCGCCGGCGAGACCGCGGCTGTTGCTGGTGGCGCCGGCCACCATGGCGCCGGCGCCAAGCAGCGTCGCCAGGATCGCCATCGTCTTGGCGCGCTCGAGCTGTTCTCGCAATTTCTGCTGGTGTCCGCCGGCGATATGGCCGGCCTCGTGGGCAATGACGCCAATGATCTCGTTGGGCGTTTCGGCCGTCATCAGCGCGCCGGTGTTGATGAACAGCCGGCGGCCGGCAACAAAGGCGTTGAAGCTCTGGTCGTTGACCAGCACGATGTTGATGGCGTCGCCCGACAAGCCCGCCGCCTTGAAGATCGGCCGCGCGTAATCGCGCACCAGCGCCTCGATCTCGGCATCGCGCACAACCGGCACATTCTGCGCAAAGGCATTGACCGAGCCGGCTATGGCGACCACCACGGCAAGCGAAAGCATCGCGAGGGCGCGCGCTGTCCTGGCGATCGTCGATTTGGGTCGGCTCAACATGGCAGGTCCACTGGTAGACGAGTGGGCGAAGGATGAAAAGTCGGCAGCCTAAACTTACCGAACTTGTGATCCCCACACCAATCGGGCATTTGTGCGGCGCGGCCAGCATGGCCGGCACGTGCGGACAAGTGTGGTGGATTGAAAATGGTTGTTTCGCTTTCGCGCCGCGGCGCGGTCGAACCGTTCCATGCCATGGACATCCTGGCCGAGGCGAATCGGCTGAAAGCCAAGGGCCTGCCGGTCGTTTCCATGGCCGTCGGCCAGCCTTCCGATCCGGCGCCGGCCGGGGTTCGCGAAGCGGCGGCCAATGCCTTGAAAACAGGCCGCATCGGCTATACCGACGCGCTGGGCCTCGCCGGCCTGCGCAAGGCGATCGCGGCGCATTATGGCGAGCATTACGGGCTTGACGTTTCGCCCGAGCGGATAGCCGTCACCACCGGATCGTCGGCTGCCTTCAACCTCGCTTTCCTGGCAATGTTCGATCCAGGCGACCGCGTCGCCATCGCTGCGCCCGGCTATCCTGCCTATCGCAACATCATGGCCGCGCTCGGCATCGACATCGCCGAGATCGAGTTGGACGGCGCCGCCTATCTGCATGCCGAGCACCTGCAAGCCGCGCATCGCGAAAAACCGCTGAAGGGCGTGCTGTTCGCCAGCCCGGCCAACCCGACCGGCGCGGTCATTCCCGCCGGCGATCTCGAGGCGCTGGTCAAAACGGCGCAAGAGCTCGGCATCGCCGTCATCTCGGACGAAATCTATCACCGGCTGGCCTATGCGGCGCCCGACACGACGGCGCTTGCTTTCGGCGCGGATGTGACGGTGATCAATTCCTTCTCGAAATATTATTGCATGACCGGCTGGCGCATCGGCTGGATGGTGCTGCCGCAGGAACTGGTGCGGCCGGTCGAGCGCATCGCCCAGAGCCTCTACATCTCGCCGCCCGAACTGTCCCAGATTGCCGCGATCGAGGCGTTCAAGGCGACGCCAGAGCTGGAAGCGGTGAAGGCGCGCTATGCCTGGAACCGCGAGCTCCTGATGCAACGCCTGCCGGAGCTCGGCTTTGCTTTGGCCGCGCCTATGGACGGCGCGTTCTACGCCTTCTGCGACGTCACCAGGCACACCAATGACAGCATGGCGTTTGCGCGCCGGATGCTTGCCGAGGCGCATGTGGCGGCGACGCCGGGCCGCGATTTCGACCCGCTGCAAGGCCATCGCACGATGCGCTTTTCCTATGCCGGCAGCCACGACGACATGGTCGAGGCGATGGCGCGTATCGAACGCTGGCTGAAGTAGCGGGGGCGACGATGCCGGAGCTTGAACAGGCGCCCCAGCTTGAACAGGCGTTGCGCGAGGTCGCTGCCGAAATGGCGGAGCGTACCGATCGCGGCGACGTCGCCAGCTATATCCCCCAGCTCGGCAAGATCGATCCGAAAAAATTCGGCATTGCCGCGGTGACCAATGACGGCCGCATGCTGACCGCGGGCGACGCCGACGAGGCGTTTTCGATCCAGAGCATCTCAAAGGTGTTCACGCTGACGCTGGCGCTCGGCAATGTCGGCGACGCGCTGTGGCAGCGGGTTGGGCGCGAACCTTCGGGCAATCCGTTCAACTCGATCGTCCAGCTCGAGCACGAGAACGGCATTCCGCGCAATCCATTCATCAATGCCGGCGCCATCGTCGTCTCCGACATCCTGCTTGCCGGCCATCAGCCGCGCGAGGCGATCGGCGAGATCCTGCGCTTCATCCAGTTCCTGGCCGATGACGACACCATCGTCATCGACCGCGAGGTCGCGGCGTCCGAACGCGCCACCGGCTTTCGCAATTTCGCGCTTGCCAATTACATGAAATCGTTCGGCAATCTTCACCATGCGCCGGAACTGGCGCTGGGCGTCTATTTCCACCATTGCGCTATCGCCATGAGCTGCCGGCAACTGGCCCTGGCTGGCCGCTTCCTTGCCAATGGCGGCAAGAACCCGGCGACCGGGCATTCCGTCGTCTCGGCAGAGCGCGCCCGCCGCATCGGCGCGATGATGCTGACCTGCGGCCACTATGACGGCTCCGGCGACTTCGCTTTCCGCGTCGGCATTCCCGGCAAGAGCGGCGTTGGCGGCGGCATATTGGGGATCGTGCCGGGCGTCGCCTCGCTTGCCGTATGGTCGCCAGGCCTCAACGCCAACGGCAATTCCAGGCTGGGTTCGATCGCGCTGGAAAAACTGGCGAAGACGATGAACTGGTCGATCTTCGCGCCATAGTGTTGTCGCCTGAATTGGAGCAAAAAATCCCGCGCAGCCGATCGGCAGCGCGGGACTTTTTTTTAATCAGAAAGTCTGGCTAATGCGCGGAAAGGCTTAGAAAAAGCCCTTCCGCTGCCACCAGCCGGCACGCTTCGGCTTGTCCTCGGCCTTTGCTTCCTCGGTCTTTGCCTCGTCGGCCTTTGCCTCGTCCGGGACGATCGAGGAGACGACCGGCACGACCGGAGCATCCACCGGTACGGGCTTGCGCCGCGACGGCCGGACCTTCGGCGTTTCCTCGGCAGCCGCCACTTCGGTCTCCTGCGGCACCGGCGCGGGGGTCTCGCCGGAAGCCACGGAGGCGGCCTCGGCAGCCGATGTCTCGGCGCCCGCAATCTCGGCAACTGCTTCCGCCGCAACCTTCTTCGGCTTGGCGGCGCGGCGCGGCTTCTTCGGCTTTTCGGCGCTCGGCGTGTCGTCGTTCGCCGGAGCACGCACCGCAAGCTCTTCGGCCGGCGGCGCACCTTCCGGCTCGCCGGTTACGGGCTGTGCTTCCGACACCGCACCTTCCGTTATGGCGGCTGGCTCGCCGGGGGCAGCTTCCAAGCCGTCCTCGCCGTCCTCACGGCGATTGCGCTTGCCGCCGCGCTTGCCGCGCCGGCGCTTCTTGCCGTGACTGTCGTCCGCCACTTCCGCCGTTTCGGCCACAACACCTGCCGGCGCTTCATGTTCCGCTTCGGCGCCTTGATCGCCGGCGGCTACGAAGGCATCGTCTATCGGCGCCGAAACGGAAGCACCTTCCACAGCAGCGCCATGCTCGCGATCGCCATGTTCGCGTTCCCCGTGTTCACGATCCCCGTGTTCACGATCCTTGCCGCCGCGCCGTCTGCGGCGCTTGCGGCGCTTGCGATCGCGGCCTTCGCCGTCCTCGCCGGTCCTTGGCTGCTGCGGCTGCTGGGCAGGGCGTGGCTGCTCGGCCTGCACCGGTTCCTCGTCTTCCTCTTCGATGACGATCTCGTCCTCGGGTTCTTCCGGCTCGACATAGGCCGGGAACGTGCGCGCCTCGACAAAGCCTTCCGGCTTTTCGGCCAGCGCGCCGCGGAAGATGGCATAGTGTTGTGCACCGACCGCGTCATCGGCTTCGATGGTGATGGTCACGCCGAAGCGATGCTCGAATTCCACCAGCGTGCCGCGCTTGTGATTGAGCACATAGAGCGCGGTCGCCGCCGGCGTCCGCACCGTGATGTGGCTGCGCGAATCCTTGAGCAGGAATTCCTCGATTGCCCGCACCACCATCAGCGCGACCGACGAATCGGAGCGCACATGGCCGGTGCCGCCGCAATGCGGGCAAGGCTTCATCGTCGATTCCAGCACGCTGGCACGGATGCGCTGGCGCGACATCTCCATCAGGCCGAAATGCGAGATGCGGCCGACCTGGATGCGGGCACGATCGTTCTTGAGGTGATCCTTCAGCCGCTTCTCGACGGAGCGGTTGTTGCGGTTCTCCTCCATATCGATGAAGTCGATGACGATGAGGCCGGCGAGATCGCGCAGCCTCAATTGCCGGGCGACTTCCTCGGCGGCTTCCAGATTGGTGTGAAGTGCGGTGTCCTCGATCGAGTGCTCCTTGGTGGAACGGCCCGAATTGACGTCGATGGCGACCAGCGCTTCCGTCTGGTTGATGATGATGTAGCCGCCGCTCTTCAGCGTCACCTGCGGCTGCAGCATGCGGTCGAGCTGCGCTTCGATGCCGTTGCGCACAAAGATCGGCGTCGTGTCGCGGAACGGCTGAACCACCTTCGCGTGGCTCGGCATCAGCATGCGCATGAAGTCCTTGGCCTCGCGGTAGCCTTCTTCGCCGGAAACCAGGATCTCGTCGATATCCTTGTTGTAAAGGTCGCGCACCGAGCGCTTGATCAGGCTGCCTTCCTCGTAAACCAGGGCAGGGGCCGTGGATTGCAGCGTCAGATTGCGGACGTTTTCCCAAAGCCGCATCAAATATTCGTAGTCGCGCTTGATCTCTGCCTTGGTGCGGCTTTCGCCTGCCGTACGCAGGATGACACCCATGCCTTGCGGCACTTCGAGATCGGCGACCACTTCCTTCAGCCGCTTGCGGTCCTGCGCATTGGTGATCTTGCGCGAAATACCGCCGCCGCGGGCCGTGTTCGGCATCAGCACCGAATAGCGGCCGGCCAACGACAGGTAGGTGGTCAGCGCTGCACCCTTGTTGCCGCGCTCTTCCTTGACGACCTGCACCAGCAGGATCTGCCGGCGCTTGATCACTTCCTGGATCTTGTACTGGCGACGGACCGGCTTGCGGCGGTTGCGCACTTCTTCCAGCGCGTCCTCGGCGCCGACCGATTCGACCTCGTGATCGTCCGGATGCGAGGATTGCACCTCTTCCAGCATGCCGCGATCATTGTCTTCGGAGGTTGCTTCGCCGCTTGTCTCGGCCCCGCTTGTCTCGGGCCCGCTTACCTCGACTTGCGGGACGGCTTCCGAGATTACGTCGGCATCGACGCTGGCAGCGATGGAACTCGAACCGCCTTCGGACGGCTCGGTCTCACCGCGATCGGCGGCTTCATCGCTCTGCCCGGCGGCACCCTCGCTCTGTCCGGCAATGTCGGACATGGTGTTGTCGTCAACCGCATCCAGCTTTTCTGCGACGGCATCTTCGCCATTCTCGCCGTCGGCCGCGCCTGCCTCGCGCCTGTGCTCGCCGCGGTCGCGGCTCTTGCCGCCGCGCCGGCGTCCGCGCTTGCCACGGTCGCGGCTCTGGCGGTCCTCGCCTTCGGCGGCTTCCTCGTCCTCTTCGTCCTGGGCTTCCTGTGCTTCCGCACGCAGCAGCGCCTGACGGTCGGCGACCGGAATCTGGTAGTAGTCGGGGTGTATTTCACTGAAGGCGAGGAAACCGTGACGGTTGCCGCCATATTCGACAAAGGCTGCCTGAAGGGAAGGTTCGACGCGCGTTACGCGGGCGAGATAGATGTTTCCTTTGAGCTGCTTCTTGTCCTGGGATTCAAAGTCGAATTCTTCAATACGGTTACCGCGAACGACGACAACGCGTGTTTCCTCCGGGTGGGAGGCGTCTATCAGCATTTTGTTGGGCATTATTTCGTTTCCTCCCGGCAGCCGTCGGCCGCAGCTTGCGAGGCAATGCCCGCTGCCGTGGACCTGGAACATGGGTGCCGGACAATTGAACGTCCGCCGGCCGCTGCCTGAGCGCCATGGCGGTGCCGCCCGCAGCCGTAGTGGCGCGGTTTGTTGCGGACCTTTCCATGATTGCGCTTGAAGCCATCGTCACCAGCAGAACCTTTTGAACCAAAGCCCGGAAAAAACCGGACCAGCTTGTTTGCTCATACAGAGCCGGCACGGGACAATCCCGGCCGTTTTGCTCACGCAGGCGATTCCCCCGCCACGGGAGCACGCCTGCGAAAATCGTCGCGATCACCGATGCCTTCTTCGCCTGAAGCGAAAGGAGCCGTCTTGCGTCTGACCTGTAGCAGGAAGCTGCGGAGGAGGACGGTTCCAGGATTGCAGTGATCCACCATCGCTTTTATGATTTGGCGGGTTGGAAGGCAACCCCGATTCCCGATGCCGGCAAAAAGCCGTTCCGCAGCGGAAGCCCCGGTCCCAAGCCTTCCATGAAAAGGCTTGGTTAACCTTCTCTGGATACCAATCGTTAATCGAGTTCGCGGTCTGCCGGCACTTTGACAAGCGGCAGGGCACTTCGACAAGCGATCGGGCATGACGCCAAAACGGGAGCGACTGGTAGAAAGATGGGACTGGCAGGCGTCGCAGACAAGGGCCGTCATCATGGAGGCTGGTTCTTCCGTACCGTCTACCTGCTGTCGCTGATCCTGGCTTGCCTGGTCTTTTCGCCGCTTTCGCGTGCTGCCGACGCACAGCTTGGTGCCACAAGCTACAAGATGGCCGGCGATGCCACCAAGATGCGCATCGTCATCAATTTCGACCGCGAGCCCGACATCAAATGGTTCCTGCTGCGCGGCCCCGATCGCCTGGTCATCGATCTGCCGGCCACGAGATTCGCCTTCAATGCCAAGGATGTAAAGCCGCGCGGGCTTGTCCGTGCCGTGCGTTACGGCGAACTCGGCGAGGGGAAATCGCGGCTGATTCTCACCGGCAAGGGACCGTTCGCCGTCGACAATCTCGACGTGCTCAAGAACGGTGACGGCAACGGCTACCGCATCGCCATCGACATGTCGGCGGCCTCGCAGCGGGAATTCGATGCAGCGCTCGCCAATCAGGCGCTGACCACCGGTTCGACGGTCTCCGCCGACAAGGCCGGCAGGGTCGGTACCGGGCCGGTCTCCAATCCGGGCCATCGTTTCACTGTCGTCATCGATCCCGGCCATGGCGGCATCGACGGCGGTGCCGAGGGCCTGAACGGGACGGTCGAAAAGAACGTGACGCTCGCCTTTGCCATGGAACTGCGCGACAAGCTCGCCGCCAGCGGCAAATACGACGTGTTCCTGACGCGCGAAACGGACGAGTTCCTGCGGCTCGACGACCGCGTGCGCATTGCCCGCCAGCATGAGGCCGACCTGCTCATCTCGATCCATGCGGACACGATCAGCCTCAAGGGCATTCGCGGCGCAACCGTCTACACCGTGTCCGACAAGGCTTCCGATCCCGAGGCGCAGGCGCTTGCCGACCGTGAAAATCTTTCCGACCAGTTCGCCGGCATGGAGATCAAGGACGACAGCAAGGAAGTGACCGATATCCTGATCGACCTGATCCGCCGCGAGACGCATAATTTTTCGATGAGCTTCGCCCATACTCTCGTCGGCCAGCTTTCCACCAGCGTCGGTCTGATCAACAACCCGCAGCGTTCTGCCGGCTTCAAGGTGCTGAAGGCGCCGGACGTTCCATCCGTGCTGGTCGAACTCGGCTATCTGTCGAACGCCAAGGACGAAGCGCAGTTGCTCAGCGCCGATTGGCGCAACAAGGCGACCCAGAGCATAACCAACGCCGTTGCCCTGTTTGCTTCGGCCAAGAGCGGAACGGGGGCCGGAGGCTGAAATGTCCGCCGGCGCCCACAACCTGAAGCAGCGTTGCACGGCGACAACACCCTGTGCTTTTATTTCCGGCATTCGAAACCGAAATCCCGCGCTGCCGTATTTTGCCCACATGGTCGCGACATGGATTTTGCGATTACGGTTTGGGATCGTCCCGAAAGCTTGCGTGAAGGGCGGCTTCGTTTAGGAAATTCCCGAACCAAGGACTGGAGCGGGTATGATTCGTCTCATTGGCTATTTCTTCGGCATCGGCACGACGCTGGCCCTTTTGGTCGCGGCGGGCGTGGCGATCTATATCGGCCATTTGTCGAAGGACCTGCCCGATTACGAGGTGCTGGCCAAATACGAGCCGCCGGTGACGACCCGCATCCACGCGTCGGATGGCGCGCTGATGGCCGAATATGCGCGTGAGCGGCGGCTTTATCTGCCGATTCAGGCGATCCCGGATCGTGTCAAGGCGGCCTTCCTGTCGGCCGAGGACAAGAATTTTTACAATCACCCCGGCATCGACGTGACCGGCCTTGGCCGGGCCATTGTCGTCAACCTGCAGAATGTTGGTTCGGGAAAGCGCCAGGTCGGCGCCTCAACGATCACCCAGCAGGTGGCGAAGAACTTCCTGTTGTCTTCAGACCAGACCTACGAGCGCAAGATCAAGGAGATGATCCTCGCCTTCCGCATCGAGCAGGCCTACTCGAAGGATCGCATTCTCGAGCTCTATCTCAACGAGATTTTCTTCGGCTTCGGCGCCTATGGCGTCGCCGGTGCTGCGCTAACCTATTTCGACAAATCGGTGAACGAGCTCACCGTGGCCGAAGCCGCCTATCTCGCCTCCCTGCCGAAGGGGCCGAACAACTACCATCCCTTCAAGCATGCCGATCGCGCCTTGGAGCGCCGCAACTGGGTCATCGACCAGATGGTCGAGAACGGCTACGTCACGCATGAAGAAGGCGAGAAGGCCAAGGCCGAGCCGCTCGGCGTCACGCCGCGCCGCACCGGCAACTATCTCTTCGCCGGGGAGTATTTCACCGAGGAAGTGCGTCGCCAGATCATCGCGCGCTACGGCGAGAATGCGCTCTACGAAGGCGGCCTTTCCGTCCGCACGACGCTCGATCCGAAGATGCAGCTGATTGCCCGCAAGGCCATGCAGAACGGACTTATGAAGTTCGACACGCTGCGCGGCTACCGCGGGCCGGTCACGAGCATCGACGTTTCCGGCGACTGGGGTGTGCCGCTGGGCAACGTCAAGCGGTTGGAGGATGTGCCGGAATGGTCGCTGGCCGTCGTGCTCGACAGCTCGGCCACCGGCCTGTCCATCGGCCTGCAGCCGACGCGCCAGATCTCCGGCGAAATCGTCAAGGACCGCGTCGAAGGCACCGTCAGCAAGGAAGACATGAGCTTCGCCATGCGCCACGTGGTCGACGGCAGGACCGTCAAGGCGAAGTCGCCGGCCGACGTGCTGAAGCCGGGCGACGTGATTTTCGTGCAGAAGAACGACGGCTCGGACAACAGCTACAGCTTGCGCCAGGTTCCCGAAGTGGAAGGCGGCCTGATCGCCATGGACCCGCATACCGGACGCGTCCTGGCCATGGTCGGCGGTTTCTCCTACGCGCAGTCGGAGTTCAACCGGGCGACGCAGGCCATGCGCCAGCCGGGGTCGTCGTTCAAGCCGATCGTCTATTCGGCCGCCCTCGACAATGGCTATACGCCCGCCTCCGTGATCATGGACGGGCCGATCACCATCCAGAGCGGTAACACGACCTGGACGCCCAAGAACTACGACGGAACGGTGGCCGGCCCGGCGACCTTGCGGTCCGGCATCGAGAAATCGCGCAACCTGATGACGGTGCGGCTTGCCAACGACATGGGCATGAAGCTGGTCGTGGAATATGCCGAGCGTTTCGGTGTCTACGACCACCTGGCGCCGTATCTGCCGATGGCACTGGGATCCGGCGAGACGACGGTGATGCGCATGGTGTCGGCCTATTCGATCATGGCCAATGGCGGCAAGTCGATCAAGCCGTCGCTGATCGACCGCATCCAGGACCGCTACGGCAAGACCGTCTTCAGGCAGGACGAACGCGGCTGCTCGAACTGCAACGCCGCCGAGTGGCAGAACCAGCCAGAGCCGGAGCTGGTCGACAACTCCGAGCAGGTGCTCGATCCGATGACCGCCTACCAGATCACATCGATGATGGAGGGCGTCGTGCAACGCGGCACCGGCGCCACCATCAACGAGCTCGGCCGTCACATCGCCGGCAAGACCGGAACGACCAACGACGAAAAGGATGCCTGGTTCATCGGCTATACGCCGAACCTCGTTGTCGGCCTTTATATGGGCTACGATCAGCCGAAAGGCCTTGGCAAGGGCGCGACCGGCGGCGGCCTTGCCGCGCCGATCTTCAAGGATTTCATGCGCGTGGCACTGGACGGCACGCCCAATGTCGACTTCAAGGTTCCGGACGGCATGAAGCTGATTGCGATCAATCGCAAGACCGGCATGCGAGCCAACGCGGGCGACGCCGGAACCATCATCGAAGCCTTCAAGCCGGGTACCGGTCCCGCCGACAGCTACTGGGTGATCGGCATGGGCGCGGACGGCTCCAACGCCACCGGCGGGGCGCTGTCGCCGCAGGCCAACCAGGCCATCCAGTCGGGCGGCGGCGGGCTCTACTGACAATCGCTACATCGGGTCGGGCCGGCTTGACGATGATGGTCGAGCCGGTCCATTCCGCTTTACAGGGGCCGGTACATTACAGGGGCCGGCGCTTTACAGGAGACCGTGCCGTCCCTATGTATCGCGCCATCAAACCGCCATCCAGCAACAGGACAGAACAGCCAGCCATGCGCGCGGAAACGCAAAATATTGTCGACGAGATCAGGCAGGCGATCACCCTGCTGAGGAGGCATCTTTGACTGGGACCAAGCCATAAAGCGGCTTGAGTACCTGAACGTCCGTGCCGAGGATTCGAGCCTCTGGAACGAGCCGCTGGAAGCACAAAAGCTGATGCGCGAGCGTCAGGGCCTCGAGGAAGGCATTGCCGCGGTCAAAGGCCTCACCCAGGCCCTGGAAGACAATATCGGCCTGATCGAGCTTGGCGAGGAAGAGGGCGACGAGGGCGTCATCGCGGAGGCCGAAGCGGCGATCCGCTCGATGCGCGGCGAGGCCAAGGCGCGCCAGATCGAAACGCTGTTGTCGGGCGAGGCGGACGCCAACGATAGCTATCTGGAAGTTCATGCCGGCGCCGGCGGCACCGAAAGCCAGGACTGGGCCTCGATGCTTCTGCGCATGTATACGCGCTGGGCCGAGCGCCGCCGCTTCAAGGTCGAGGTGCTGGAGGTGCATGACGGCGAAGAGGCCGGCATCAAGTCCGCCACGCTGCTGATCAAGGGCCACAACGCCTACGGCTGGCTGAAGACGGAATCCGGCGTGCATCGTCTCGTGCGCATTTCGCCGTATGACAGCAATGCGCGCCGCCACACCTCCTTCGCCAGCGTCTGGGTCTATCCCGTCATCGACGATACGATCGACATCGACGTTTCCGAATCCGACGTCCGTATCGACACGTATCGTTCCTCGGGATCGGGCGGCCAGCACGTCAACACCACCGATTCGGCCGTGCGCATCACCCATCTCGCCACCGGCATCGCGGTCGCCTGTCAGGCCGAGCGCTCCCAGCACAAGAACAAGGCCAAGGCCTGGGAAATGCTGCGCTCGCGGCTTTACGAGGAAGAGCTGAAGAAGCGCGAAGCGGTGGCGAACGCCACGGAAGCGTCGAAGAGCGATATCGGCTGGGGCCACCAGATACGGTCCTACGTGCTGCAGCCCTATCAGTTGGTGAAAGATCTGCGCACCGGTGTCGAGAGCACCAGCCCGTCGAGCGTGCTCGACGGCGACCTCGACGATTTCATGGAAGCCTCGCTGTCGCAGCGGATCGAGGGTGGCGCCGGCGAAACGGTGGCCGATATCGACTGAGGCCGCCGGGCACCAATCCGGCAGGAATGTGGGTTCATCACGCGAGAGTTACGGCCATCGTGCGAGAGTGACGAGCTCTCAATTTGCACCTACCTGTCGTTCTACAACTTTGTTTTTCGTAGAGTTTTTCAAAATCGATTTCGGCTTTTGACGCGGATGCCTCGGGCCTGCCGGTGCCAAGCCTGGAACCAGCGCGAGCCAAATCCCGTTATTGGCGATCCCGCTGCCGGGGTTGACCAGGTTTCGTCAATCAGGACGGCAGGTTGGTTCCGGCTGCAGAGGTCGGCGTTCAGTTGCGACAGCAATTGCTTGCGCCGACCAAGGAATCAGCCCAGCATTCATGCGCTGGGGAGGAAAAAAGCATTTATGGCCGGACGCGGCGTATCTGCGACCTGACGATCCGGCCACTGGGAAGACACGTTCCGGGAACGGGCAAGCGAAATGCTTGACAACCGTTGATAGGAACTGCGCTCATGCCTGCTCTCACAACCAGACCGGCCCCAGTCGCCCGCACGGCGCGCCGACTCCTGAATTCACTTGTCGCGGCAGTGGTTTTGATAGCTGCCGCCATTCCATTTGCGGCGCCTGCTCTGGCGCATGATGCCAAGCCGACCGCGGCCATGCCGCAAGGCTGGAGCTATCCCTTCTCCTGCTGCTCGGGCTATGATTGCCGCGAGGTCTCTCAGACATCGATCAGCGAACGTCCCGAGGGCTATGTCATCAAAGGAACCGGGGAAGTCGTGGCCTATAGCGACAAGCGGATCAAGAATTCGCCCGACGGCGAATATCATTGGTGCTCCGTTGCCGGTGCCAATGACGGAAAGACCATCTGCCTGTTCGTGCCGCCATCGTCCTACTAGCGCATGACGCCCAAAAGCTTGCCCACGGGCTGACCCGAGCGTGTGCAGCGGTTTTGGATCGATGGGCCTTCGATCTGTGCATCGCAGGCTCACAAGCCTGCTGACCGGCAGTTGTCAGGAGCGTTTCTTTATGCTGCCTTTGCCGTACGGGGCGGCGGCATTGTGAGGGACCAATTCATGACCATCAAGGCAAGCTGCCACTGCAAGGCGACGACGTTCGAGGTCTCGCAAGCGCCGCAGACAGTGACGCGATGCACCTGTTCCTTCTGTTCAAAACGCGGTTCGTTGTGGGCCTATTACACCCCGTCGCAATTCAGGCTCACCAGCCCGCCGGAGAATGTTTCATTCTACCAGTGGGGATCGAAAACCATAAAACACGGTTTTTGCGCCACCTGCGGCTGTGGGACCTTCACCGAGACGCCGGACTGGTCGACAGGCGAGCCGAATTTCGACAATCCGAAGATCAGCGTGAACTCGCGGCTGTTCGACGATTTCGATCTCGACAAGGTCGAAGTGGTGGTCATCGACGGCAAGAATCTCTGGTAGCCGGTCGAATTGCGGTGGTCGCGCGAGCCGCTGCAGGCGTGTGGAATTGAGCCGGGGAAAGCCGCGGCAGCGGCTTTTGCTGGTCCGCTTTTCGCCGCATTTCATGTTACAAGTCGCTGGAAGGGCTGATGCGGTGCGCCGTTGCGCGGCCGTGGAATGGAGAGGGACCACCATATGAAAAAGATTGTGCTCGCCGTCGTGGCGACGGCTGTGCTCGTGAGCGCATGCACCACCGATCCCTACACCGGGGAACAGAAGGTTTCCAACACCGCTGCCGGCGCCGGTCTCGGTGCTTTGGCGGGTGCCGGGCTCGGCATGCTTGCCGGCGGTAACGACCGCCGCAACGCGCTGATCGGCGCGGGCATCGGCGCGCTTGCCGGCGGTGCCATCGGTGCCACCATGGACCAGAACGAGGCCGAACTGCGCCGACAGCTTCAGGGCACCGGCGTCAGCGTCACCCGCACCGGCGACCAGATCATCCTCAATATGCCGTCCGACATCACCTTCAACGTCGACCAGGACGCGGTGAAGGCCGGTTTCTATCCGGTGCTGAATTCAGTGGCCCTTGTGCTGAAAAAGTTCCGCCAGACCACGGTCGACGTGTTCGGCCACACCGACTCGACCGGCGGCGACGAGCACAATTTCGACCTGTCGCAGCGCCGCGCCCTGGCGGTCGCCAACTATCTGTCCGGGCAGGGCGTCGATTCTCGCCGCTTCGCCGTCACCGGCTTCGGCAAGACGCGTCCGATCGCCTCCAATGCGACGGCTGCCGGCCGGGCTCAGAACCGCCGCGTCGAGATCCAGCTGTCGCCGCTCACCTGAGGCAAGCACATGAACCGAGAGCGGCCCCGCAAGGGGCCGCTCCAATGGTTATGCCGGGCCACCGACCGTCGGCGCCCTTCGTTCGTGATGTCAGGACCGGGCCGGCTGATCGACAATCGCGGCAACGATCCGGCGCACGATCGGAAGCACAATCAGCAGACTGGGAAACGCGACAAGCCATGAAGCGCCCCATGCATAGCTCCAGGCCGCTATAAACCCGTTCGTCCAGCCTGCGCCGATTGCCGTCGAAACCGCCGAGACAATCGAGGACATCAGAATCGAAAGAACCAACGGCATCACCACCGCGCCGTAGGAGGGCGGCAGCTTTCTCAACTTGAAGGCTCGATCCGGTGATGCTTGCATCGAAATCTCCCAATCAGAAAAAATGTGCGTCAGCGTTACTGTGAGGACGATCAGGCGGCATATGCCGTCTGCAGCGCCAATTCCCGAATGAAGCTTCGCAGCGAACGCGGCTCGCGGCCAAGCGCGGCACGCAACGTCAGGCTGTTCCCGCCGAGGCCGTATTTGGCGTAGTGGCTGTGTACTTTGGCCAGCATCTGCAACTGCCGGTCGGTATAGGGAAGGCGGGCCTTCGCCGCCCAGTCCTGAAATGTCGGCTCGCCCGCCGAAACCGGCCGGCCAAGCGCTTCGCTCATCATGGCGACGACCTCTTCGCGGCTGTGCATACCGTCGGCGCACAGCTCGAGGGTCGCATAGGACAAACGCGCTTCGGTCAGTGCGATTGCCGCCACTTCAGCCACATCGCGATAGTCGACGCGGGCGAGCTTCGCCGTCCTTGGAAACGGCTCGGCGAAAACGCCGTGCTCGACGACGGACGGCCAGGCCGGCGCGATATTTTGCATGAAATTGGCCGGGTGCAGAATGGTGTACTCCATGTTCGTCGAATAGAGGGCAGCTTCAACGGGTACCTTGCTTGCATGGTTTTCCAGCCTCGTATTGGTCGGCTGGATCACCGACGAAAAGACGAACTTTCGAACGCCTGCTC
Organism: Mesorhizobium sp. M0968; assembly: GCF_040319065.1. Lineage (NCBI taxonomy): Bacteria > Pseudomonadati > Pseudomonadota > Alphaproteobacteria > Hyphomicrobiales > Phyllobacteriaceae > Mesorhizobium > Mesorhizobium sp. M0968. Next base: position 28,153 of record NZ_JAMYNL010000005.1, on the reverse strand, counting down.
GCGCCGCCGCCTCAACCATGGCAACCCCCATGGCGGCTTCGTCGGGAGCAAAGGCCGGTCCGATGTGAAAGACACCGTCGACACCTTTCACGGCCTGCTCAAGGCTCCGATGGTTGCGCAGATCTCCGATCGCGATCTCGGATGCGCCGCCTTTCCGGGCTTTTTCGGCACTCGCGGCGTCACGAACAAGCGCTCGAACCCTGGCATTGCGGCGGACGAGTTCAGGCACCACCAAACCGGCAACGCGGCCTGCGGCGCCTACGACCAGGACCGTTGGACTGGGTGTTCGCATGACGATCTCCTTCCTTCGAGTCTGCCTTTCGGCCTGTGCAGGGAAGATAAAATCTAGCGAACTTCGTTACAATTGATCGATTTTGCGATAGGTTCTCCCGATTTTCGGTAGAAAGGAGCGATGAGCGATGAGCCGGATAGATGATTTCGAAGCCTTCATTGCCATTGTCGAGCATGGCAGTCTGACGGCTGCCGCACGCCGGCTGAACCGCTCACTGCAGTCGGTCAGCCGGTCCCTGGCGACATTGGAGGAATCAATCGGGGTCGAGCTTCTGCACAGGACGACACGCCGCTCGACGCCGAGCGAAGCCGGAGCGGCCTTTTTCCAGCGCATCAAACCCGCCGTCGAGGAAATTAACGAAGCCAGGCTTCAGGCGGCCAATCGACGGTCGGAGCCATGGGGCATCCTGCGTGTCAGTGCCCCGGTTCTGTTCGGCCCGGACTTCCTCGTGCCGGTCATCGCCGATTATATGCGGACATATCCCCGGGTCGAGGTTGACCTCCAGCTTTCCGATGAATTTGTCGATCTCGATGCCGAGCGCCTCGATTTGGCTGTCCGAATCGGCAATTTGCCGGATTCCAATTTACGTGCGAAGCGCCTGGGCGCGCTGCGGCGCGTGGTGTTCGGCGCACCTGCCTACTTCCAGCAACACGGCCGACCGGCCCATCCGCTCGAATTGCGTGAGCATCAATGCATCGTACGAACCGTCGACGGCCGCCCAGGCGAATGGATGTTTCAGATTGAAGGCAAGCCCCGGCCGGTGAAGGTCGCGGGTACCTTCCGGTCGAATTTGATGATATCGATCTATGCGGCCGCGGTTCACGGATTGGGTCTGGGCTACTCGCCGCTTTGGCAGGTAAAGCACCTGGTGGACGATGGCCGCCTGGAACTGGTTCTAACCGAATTCGAGCCGGTGCCGGTGCCGATACACGCCGTGTGGCCGGAAGGCAGGTCGTCCTCAGCCAAAGTTCGCGCTTTTCTGGACCTGCTGGCATCCCGCCTGGAGCTCAGGGATCTTTAGCTACATAGCGAGCCTAGCGGCATACGGATCGCCGGCAGCACCAAAATCGACCGCCTCGCAGCAACGCCACAAGATTACCGAGAGCAGTACTTCTCAAAAGAGGGTGTTTCGCGCGTCGGCGGGGCCGCGCGCGAGCCGTGTCAGACCTTGGCCACGATCCGCATGAAGGCCGGCATGTCGTCGCCGAAGCCGACGGTCGCGTCATTGTCTTCCTGGCGCTGGCGGGCAGGGCGCTCGCGCTGCGGCCTGGTGTCGCCCCGTTCCGGCGCGCGCCGTTCGTTGCGATCGGGCGAAGCCTTGCGTTCAGGTGAAGCCTGGCGCTCGCTGTTTTCCGAGCGGATCGCCTCTTTGCGGGTACGCCGCTCGTCGATGTCGGCGACGGTGGCTTCGGCCACGACCGGCTGTTCCGCGCTAACTGCTTCCGGCGCTGCTTCTTCGCTGCGCTTGGCGTGGCGTTCACGCGGTTTGCGCTCGCCCCTGTCCTTGGCGTCATCCTTGCGACCGGCACGGCGTGGCGCACCGCGGCCACGGCGCGGGGCCTCATCCTCGCCGCCTTCGCTGGCAACGACCGTCGACAAATCGCCGTCATGCCACTCGATCTTCGTGCCGATCAGCCGCTCGATGGCGTCGATGTATTTGGTGTCCGACTTGGTCGCGATGGTGAAGGATTTGCCCGAGCGCCCGGCACGGCCGGTACGGCCGATGCGGTGGACGTAATCCTCCGCGTGGATCGGCACGTCGTAATTGAAGACATGGCTGACATCGGGAATGTCGAGGCCACGCGCCGCGACATCCGAAGCAACGAGGTAGCGCAGCTTGCCGTCACGGAAATTGGCCAGCATCTGCATGCGCGCGCGCTGGTCCATGTCGCCGTGCAGGGCGCCGGCGTCGAAGTCATATTTCAGCAGCGAGCGGAACAGCTCCGATACCTCGATCTTGCGGTTGCAGAAGATGATGGCGTTCTTCAGCTCGGCATCCTCGGCTTTCATCAGATTGCGCAGCGTCTCGCGCTTGTCCCATGGTTTCGGGCCGGATTTCACCAGCCGCTGGATGATGTTGGTGGCGGCCGATGCTGCCTTCGACACTTCGACGCGCACCGGTGCGTGCAGGAATTTCTCGGTGAGCTTGGTGATTTCCGGCGGCATCGTCGCCGAGAAGAACAGCGTCTGCCTGGTGAACGGGATCATCTCACAGATACGCTCGATGTCGGGGATGAAGCCCATGTCAAGCATGCGGTCGGCCTCGTCGATGACGAGGATCTCGACGCCGTTGAGCAGGAGCTTGCCGCGCTCGCGATGGTCGAGCAGGCGGCCGGGGGTCGCGATCAGCACATCGGCGCCGCGCTCGAGCTTCTTGTCCTGCTCGTCGAAGGACACGCCGCCGATCAGCAGTGCGATATTGAGCTTGTGGTTCTTGCCGTATTTGACGAAGTTTTCCTCGACCTGCGCGGCGAGCTCGCGCGTCGGCTCGAGGATCAGCGTGCGCGGCATGCGGGCGCGGGCGCGGCCCTTTTCCAGCCGGGTGAGCATCGGCAGGACGAAGGACGCTGTCTTGCCGGTGCCGGTCTGGGCTATGCCCAGCACGTCCTTGCCGAGCAAGGCGTGCGGGATAGCACCAGCCTGGATCGGCGTCGGCTCGGTGTAGCCGGCATCGGTAACTGCGGAAAGGACCTTCGGCGACAGGCCGAGGTCTGCGAAGGTCAACGCTTCTTGAGCGATCTGGGTGTCTGAGGACAAGTTTGGCTGTCTTTGGCTGGTTCGGGGGCGCAACATATGCAGTCGCGGCAAGCGCCGCGCGCCTGCAAGATCGGTATTGCAGGTAGGCGCAAGCCCACGATTTGTCAACACAAACGGGCGGCATTGGCGCGATTGTGAAGCCGTAAGCTTAATCGCGATGGTTACCGCTCGTCGATGGCCCGCTCTTCAGCAAGGCGACATTCTCGCACCAGCGCAGGTGTTGCAGATCAGCAACGCCAGGATGCATTCATTCTGACCACACGCCAAAGTGCCATTTGAGATTTGAAATAACTCAGAAACTAGCCACAAGTGATTCATCTATTTTTCTTGGCTAAGGGGGCCACATTATGAAGAAAGCTTTTCTCTCCGCAGCGTTTCTGGCAGCGGCCTTGACTCCGGCGATCGCGGCCGATGTCGTGGAATTGCCGGTCGCATCAACGTATAACTGGACGGGCCTCTATCTAGGCGCACATGTCGGCGGTGGCAGCAGCAAAGTAGACTGGGAATATACTGTTGGCGGGACGGCTGATCATGATGGCAGCGGCGCCCTGGGCGGCGTCCAGGCCGGTTACAATTTCCAGAGCGGAAATATAGTCTATGGCGTCGAGGCGGACATCTCGGCCGCCCATATCGATGGCGGCACGGATTGTCCGAACCCCACCTTCTCTTGCGACTCCGATGTAAAGATGCTCGGATCGCTGCGTGGCCGAATTGGCTATGCGATGGATAGGCTGCTGATCTACGGTACCGGCGGTCTCGGCTTCGGCAGGGTTGAGATTAGCACAAGCGGTCCGATCGGGACCAACGGCACCTCGAAAACCAGAGCAGGCTGGACCCTGGGCGCGGGCCTGGAATATGCCTTTACCGATCACTGGTCGCTCAAGGGCGAATACAAATATTTCGATCTGGGCAAGAGCGATTATGCAGTCGACACCGGCCTGAATGTCGAAGCAAAGGTCCGCATACACACCGGAGTCATCGGCTTGAATTACAAGTTCTGATCGCAACGATCGGCCGCCGCAACACTTGTGTTGTCAAATAGGAACCCGGCCTCGTGCCGGGTTTTTATTTGCACGGTCTGTTCAATACCTGAACTGTTCGGCGAGAATGCGCTCGTTCCACGAATGGTTGGGATCGAACAGCAGCGTCGCCGTTGCCGTCGGCGATTCCCTCACCGTGACCGTCGTCACCGCCTTGACCTCGGTGTGGTCGGCGGCGGCGTTCACCGGCCGCTTTTCCGGCTCCAGAATGTCGAAACGCACGATCGCCTTGTTGGAGAGCAGCGCGCCGCGCCAGCGGCGCGGACGAAACGGGCTGACCGGGGTCAGCGCCAACAGCGGAGCGTCGAGCGGCAGGATCGGCCCGTGCGCCGACAGATTATATGCGGTCGAGCCGGCCGGCGTCGCAATCATCACGCCGTCGCAGTGCAATTCCTCCAGCCGCTCTTGCCCATCCACGGTGATGCGGATCTTGGCCGTCTGGTACGACTGGCGCCAAAGCGCAACCTCGTTGATCGCGAGCGCCGAAATCGTCTCGCCTTCGGCCGTCACCGCCTGCATCTCCAGCGGACGGATCGTTTCGGCAACGGCCGCCGCGATGCGCCCGGTCAAGCCGCTGGCGCGGTATTCGTTCATCAGGAAACCGATGGTGCCACGGTTCATGCCGTAGACCTTCTTTCCCGTGCTCATCGTCTCACGCAGGGTCTGCAGCAGAAAGCCGTCGCCGCCGAGCGCCACGACGATCCCGGCTTCTTCGACGGATGCCTGGCCGTAACGCGCAGAAAGGCTTTCCAGCGCTGCATTGGCGTCGGCCGTACCGGATGAGACGAAGGCGAAACGGCTGGCGGTTTTGCTCATGGCTCTCAACGACAACCGATTGGCGACGACCGTCTGGCGACCGATTGGCGGCGACCGGTTGCTGGGCCGCGCCAGCGCCGGGTTAGCATGGGTGGGCATTTCTGCAAAGGGAGGGAGGTGCCTGGAGATGGCGACCAAACAAGCCGCACTCGCGCATCATGTCGGAGGACAAAATGATGTGATGGTTAAGGCCCACCTTAAACTCTCGTAAAGCCGGATCGATCATGTTAGCCGGCAGCGGACGGGCGGCGTGGGGGCTAACCAGTCGAGGCCGATCTATTGCCGCTGGCACGCTTGATTATTGTCTTCCTGATGCTGGCAAGTTTTGCCCTGGCTTTTGCGGAACTGGTGCGCCAGTCGGAGGAAAAGAGCTTTAGACCCGAGCCCACGGCCTCACGCTGCGGCGACGCGGCGGGGACACCCTGTCCGCAAAGGGCGCTTTGACGCCACAGCGCCAGTGCTTATCGGGCTTGCAACAGATGGCAGCCGGCCTGGCGCTTTTGCGCGAGATACTCGTCGACAAGCTGGCGATAGCGGACTTTGCCGAAGCTCGGGAAATGGCCGCCGTGCACGACCGAGACATCGAGATCGCGCATGCGCAGCAGCGTTTCGACATAATCGTCGATATCGGAGTGATAGACGTCGTCGATCAGCGGGCCGTCATAGATGATGTCGCCGGAAAACAGGATGCCCGTCCTGTTTTCGTAGAGCGCAATGCCGCCGGGTGAATGGCCGGGCGTGTGGATGACCTCGAAGGCACGGTCGCCGAGATCGACGATGTCGCCTTGCTCGAGCAACCGGCCGGCTGGTGCGGGCAGGATCCGGTAGCGCTTCGTGTCCCAGCCTTGCGGCATGCCGTCGAACATCTCGTCGGTGGCATAGCGGTCGGCAACCGTCCATTCGTTGCGTGGATCGGCGAGGATTTCGGCCTCGGCCGGGTGCACGCAGCGGTCGGGAAATTCGTGATGGCAGCCGATGTGATCGAAATGGGTGTGGCTGGCCACGCAGGTGAGCTTGCGCTCCGTGACCAGCGGCACGAGGCGGCGCAGACTGAAATGGCCGAGGCCGGTGTCGAACAGAAGATCGCGGTCGCGGCCGCGCACATGCCAGATGTTGCAGCGGAAGAACGGCTTGATCCACGGCTCGTGGATCAGCGTCACGCCATCGCCCATGCGGATAGTTTCGTACCAGTCAGGAGCGTCGATGATTGGAAGCGTGCTCATGTTTGGTCCGCAAGCAGGATGACGTCGCCAGCATCGCACGATACCGCGACAACGTCGCCCGCCTGGACGGCCGATGCTGCCGCGACCTTGGCGATGAAGTGCAGCGCCGGGTCGGTCGTGGAGGTCCCCAGCACACGCTTGAAGCTGCCCTGGAAGACGACGTCGCTGACCTTGGCCGTACCGAGCGCCACGGCACCGCCGGCAGCGCCGAAGACAAGATGCTCCGGGCGGATGGCCAGCGCAACGGTCGAGCCGGCCGGCAATGTGCCGGGCAGCGAGAGCGACCCAAGCTTCGTGGTGACGGCGATTTTGCCGCTCTTCGCCTCGGTCACCGTTCCCGATATCAGCGTGCTTTCGCCCATGAAAGTCGCGGAAAAGCGCGTCGCTGGCCGGGCATAGACGCGCTCGGGCGGTCCTTCGTCCTCGATGCGCCCGTCATTCATCACCACGCAATGATCGGCCAGCGCCATCGCCTCTTCCTGGTCGTGGGTGACGTGGATGAAGGCTGTGCCGACGCGTTTCTGGATCGCCTTCAATTCGTCCTGCATCTGCCGGCGCAATTTCAGGTCGAGCGCGCCGAGCGGCTCGTCGAGCAACAGCACCGCCGGCTCGACCACCAGGGCGCGCGCCAGTGCCACGCGCTGCCGCTGACCGCCGGAAAGCTGGTGCGGCTTCTTGTCGAAGGCAGTGGCCAGCCCAACCAGCGCCAGCGCCTCGCGCGCCCTTGCTGCCCGGGTTGCGGCATCGACACCCCGCATGCGCAGGCCGAAGCCGACATTGCTGCCGACGCTCATATGCGGAAACAGCGCGTAGTCCTGGAACACGGTCGTCGTCGGCCGCTTCGCCGGTGGCACGGCAGTGCAGTCCTCGCCGCGGATCAGCACCTTGCCTTCGCTCGGCGTGACGAAGCCGCCGAGGATGGACAGAAGCGTCGTCTTGCCGGACCCGGACGGCCCGAGCAGGATCGTGTAGCTGCCAGGCTCGATCGTCAGCGAGACGTTCTTCAGCACGGTATGCTGGCCGAAGCGATGCGAGACGGAGCTTATATCGACCAGTGGCGCACTCATGCCGGCTTCCTCCGCAACAGCATCAGCTCGAACAATACCACCAGCACGATGGAGACGGCGAAGACCAGCGAGCCGACGGCGTTGGTCTTGGGATTGAGGCCGGAGCGCAGCAGGTTCCAGATCTCGACCGGCAGCGTCGTATCGAAGCGCGTCAACAGGAACGAGATGACGAATTCGTCCCAGGAGAAGGTCATCGACAGAAAGAAACCGGCGAAGATCGCCGGTGCCATGACAGGCACGGTGATCAGCAGCAGCACCTTCCATTCGGGCGCGCCGAGGTCGCGCGCGGCGCGCTCGATGTTGATCTGGTGGTCGCCCATCTGGCTGTAGACGATGGCAAAGCAGAGCGGCAGGTTGATCACGACGTGGCCGATTCCGGCGGCAGTGAGCGACTTCGGCACGCCGGCCCAGTTGAACAGCACCAGCAGCCCCATGCCGATGATGAGATAGCTGACGGTCAAGGGCAAGGTGATCAGCCCGCGCATCAGCCCCGAGCCCGGCAAAGCGAAGCGCGCAAAACCCCAGGCCGAGAGAAAGCCCAACGTGACGGCGGCAGCCGAGGAGACGACCGCCACCAGCAGCGAATTGACCAGAGCCGAAGTCAGCCGCGTGTCGGCGAGCACTGCCTCGTACCAGCGCAGCGACGGTCCGGTGAAGGGCGGGATCGGAAACGACGTTGCCTGCAGCGAAAACAGCACCAGAACGATGACCGGTAGAAAGATGAAGCCGTAGATGGCGATGGCGTAAAGGCCGGAGACGAGGCGGATGAGCGCGCGCATGGTCAGGCCCGCTCGATCTTCAGCCAGCGGGAGCAGGCGAGATAGGCAATGGTGACCACCGCCATCAGGATGATCGACAACGCCGAAGCGAGCGGAAAGTCGCCGCGCCGGCCGATCTGCATCATGACGAGCTGCGGCATCAAAAGCTCGTTGTTGCCGCCGAGGATCTGCGGCGTGATGTAGTCGCCGATGCACAGCACGAAGGTGAGGAAGGCGCCGACCATGATACCGGGGAGCGTCAGCGGCAGAACGACATGCAGGAAAGTCCGAACCGGCCCGGCGCCGAGGTCGGCGGCGGCCTTGCGATAGCTGGGGCTGAGCTGCTTCAGATTGGCGAAGATCGTCAGCGTCAACAGCATGACGAAGAAATGCACGAAGCCGATGACGGTGGCCAGCCGCGTATTGGCGAGCTGCAGCGGTTCGCTGAACAGGCCGGAGCCGGTCAACGCATGGTTGACGACGCCGTTCTGCGCCAGCACCAGCAGCCACGAATAGGAGCGCACGACATAGGAGGTCCAGAACGGCAGCACTGCCAGCATCAGCGCCAGCCGCTGCCAGCGCTCCGGCACCTGCTCGGCCAGGATCCAGGCAAAAGGATAGGCGAGCAGCACGGAGATCACGGTGACGATCGCTGTGACCTGCAGCGAGTTCACCATCGCCTGCCAGTAGGACGGATTGGCAAAGAACTGGCTGTAGTTGGACAGCGTGAAGCCGCCGCCTTCATGTGCCGTCAGGCTGGATACCGCCATGGCGACGAAGGGCAGCACAAAAAACAGCAGCGTCCAGCCGAGCGCCGGCGTGACCAACGCCCAGGGCAGGGCACGCCCACTGTTGACGGCGTTCACGACCGGCAGCCGGTCATTGCGCCTGCAGCATTTCGGTCCAGACGTCCTGCATCTTCTTGTCGAGGTCGGCGTTCGGCGCAGGATAGGACTGGGCGCGGGCGAGGAATTCCGGCTGCTCGTCAAAGCGCAGGATCTTCTTCTGCTCGTCGCTCAACGCCGCCTTGCTGTTGGCCGGCATTCCCCAATAGCAGGACGAGGTGGCGAGCCGCGCCTGGCCTTCGGGGCTCATAATGTACTGGATGAATTTAAGCGCCAGCTCCTTGTTCTTGGAATCCTTGAACATTGCCAGCGACTGCGACCACAGCACGGCGCCTTCTTTCGGGATAGAGAAGTCCAGGGCAGGGTTTTCCTTGGCCAGCCCCGCCGTCACCCATTCGCCGCCGCCGACCAGAATGTCGACCTCGCCGGTCGCCAGCGCCGTCTGGCTGGCGGTCACTTCGCCGACCAGCTTGGCGTTGGCCTTCATTTTGAGCAGCTCTTCCTTGATGGCGGGAAGGTCGGCTTCGGTCAGGTCCGCCGTCTTCTTGCCGATCGCCAGTGCGGCCATGCCGATGACCGGCAGGTAATAATCGTAGATGGCGATCTTGCCCTTGTATTTGTCGCCGGTCAGCGCGGCAAGCGACTGCATGTCGGCCGGGTCGACCTTGGTCTTGTTGTAGCCGATCGTGTTGTAGCCGAACTTTTCGGTGATGCCGTAACGCTTGCCGTCAACGACGGTGGAGCTGTCCATCTTCACCTGCGGAAACAGGTCGGCTAGCGGCAGCTTGTCTTCCGGCAGCGGCTCGAACAGGCCTTTTTCGACGCCGCGCGGTACGTCGATGCTGTCGATCACCATCACGTCCCAGTCGCCGGGCTGCGATTGTTCGACGATCGCCAGGCCGGCGCCGGTGCCTTCAAACTCCTTGACATTGACCTTGACGCCGTTCGCTTCCTCGAACGGCTGCAGCAGCGCCGGATCGGCGTGATCGCACCAGATCAGCGCGTTGAGATCCTGCGCCTGAGCGAGGCTGCCCGCCGCCAGCAGCAGTGCTGCCGCGGCACACGCGCCTTGGAGATGGCTCTTCAGAACGGAAAGCGGATTCCTGACGGTTGGATTGGGGGTCTTTGGATTAATGGACATCGAGTGTTCTCCCATGCCTTTTTGGCTTGTAGGAAAAAATTGAACCAATTCTAAAATTGAGTCAATTCTGTTTTTGTGGCAAACAGCCGCTATGAGCGGATTGCGGGCAAGGCAGAAGGCGGATCGGCACCGCCGCATCATCGAGGCGGCGGCGGCGCTTTTCCGCGATGCGGGTTATGAAGGCGCCAAGATCGAGACCATCGCCGCGCAGGCCGAAGTCTCGGTCGGTACCATCTACAATTACTACCAGAACAAGGGCGACATCCTCGGCGCCATCGTCTCGATGGAGGTCAACGAGGTGCTGAATGCCGGGCGCGGCGTCGTCGCCAACCCACCGGCCAATGTCGGCGACGCTCTCGATACGCTGCTCGGCATCTATATCGAGCACTCGCTGCATTATCTCAGCAAGGAGATGTGGCGGCAGGCGATGGCGATCTCGACGCAACTGCCCGACAGCCCGTTCGGCCAGGCCTATACGGGGCTGGACCGCGCCCTGACCGAGCAGATCCGCGCGCTGATCGTCCGCCTGCAGGCGCTCGGCCTGGTGCGTCGCGACATCGACGGGCCGGCACTCGGCGAACTCATCTTCAACAACATGAACATGATGTTCATCGAATTCGTGAAGCGCGAGGAGGCGAGGATTGCCGAACTGCGCACGGCGATACGCAGGCAGAACAGGATATTGGTGGCGGCGATCGGAGTGTAAGAAGATCAAGAGCGAGTTGGGCCTGCAACACAAATCGCCGCAGCCGGAGCATCGCCTACCGGCTGATCAGCCATAGAATGGCCGAGAGCACGATGCTGACCAGTATCCCCGTGGTGATAGGGACATAAAGCCTGAAGTTCTCACGCTCGATCACGATATCGCCTGGCAGCCTGCCAAGGCCGGTCCGAGCCAACCAAGGCCACAGCAGGCCTATGGCAACTATGCTGAGACCAACCACGATCAGAGTTCGCGACATGGCAGCATCCTGCCGATAAAAATGCCGGACGCCTAGTATGGACCCGGATCACCCAGCCGTTAGGCCTGCTCGAGCGAGGATTTCAGGAGCCGGCATGACATGCCCGTGCGGCTTGCAGTAGACGGGGTCGATCGCGCGATAGCCGAGCAGATGGCCGAGTGGCGCCAGGATCCCCAGCGCCACTCGCTGAATCGCAGGTGGCGGGTGCGTGAAGACGATCACGTCGGCAAATTCTCTGGCGATGACTGCTGCCTGAAGCGGCGAAGGTCTACCTTTTCTGTCCACCTTGCCGGCATTGGCCAGGCCGAAGAGCATGCCGATCAGCAGCTCGAAACGGTTCGGGTCGACATTGTCCGCACCTGGCGCCCGGTCGACTTCGACCAGGACATGCGCTTCTTCGGTTTTGCTGCTGTTCCACCAATCATGTGCGACGCCTGCTTCGACCATGGCGGATTGGCCAGGCCCCAGGGACAAACTTTTCCCGGCGATGCAAGCGTCGAGACGGCCACGGAGGATGGTAAACCGTTCCGTCAGGTTCGGGTGGAAGTGCTCGCCCACCACTGCGGCTCCCGGCCGGGCGGTCAGATGAGCGATGCCAGGTCCCTGGCCGCGGTCTTCGGTGCCACGCAGGATGACCGCATATTCGCCGGTCACCTTGTTCTCGTAGACATCTCCACAGCGTGACATGGATCGGCTCCGGAGTTTCAGAGCACCACTGCCCGGCAACTCTATCGTCAAAGGCTTGGTCGTTCAACGACGCTCCAACGGGCGATTGCGGAAACACCAGTTGCCGGCTCTTCGTCAACGCGGGCGATCAGCGCTCTACCGAACATGCTTAGGCGGCCGCGCACGCGGAAACGGCACGACCGTCAGTGGCGCCTTGCGGAATTCCGCGATGGCTATTTCTTCAATCAGCGCGTCGAGGGCCTCGTTGACGCGTCGGCTCGTTTCATCCGCGCCGCAGAGGCGGTTTTGTGCGCACTCCAAAAGCTCGCGCGCCGCGGCGAAATCACTTCGCATGACAACACCCTTTGGTTTTTGGCCCGCCGCACCGACATTGTCGGCGCGCTTAATTGAGCGAGTGCTAATATACACAGGGGCAATTTAATCGAATGCTGTTAAATGGCTTGGGGACGAGATCGGAAGAATCACTCGACGCCGGCGGCTGATCAAGGCCGTAGGCTCAGAAATTCCGTCCTTTAAAAGCCTCCATAATTCGGTCATCGCTTAAGGCCACGTCCAGAACACCAATCAGCCGCTCGCGAGAATTTAGAGCCTTCTGGCGTGACGGGGCGTGGGCAAAGAAATTCGTGGTCACCGAACCAGTCAGTCCGTTGAACCCATCTAAATTGACCTTGATGGGGGCTAGCTCAAAATGAACGGTCCAGTCGTCGCTCGCCGATTGGTTTTCGATGGCGTCGCCAACGGAATTGAAAAGACTCGCCCAATCTTGCGGCGCGATTTTTGAGTACCAAGAGCTTACGACTTGGACGTAACCACCCGCTATTTCCCTTCGATGCTTTTCAAGCGCCAAATCGGTATGGGATCCCAGATCGCATCCCACCGAAAATAGAGGCGCCTCGCTAGCGGCCAACCTCATCAAAAAGCCTTTGAGATTCGCTGAGTTCAAACACTCAGGGATTTGCGCAGCAAGATCAGCGCGGCCTCTGATGTCGACGAATCCGCAGTTACTTCTGGTCGCGCTGTGGAATGCCGGATACGGCACTGTGATTGCCTCAGTCTTTTCCGAATTGGAAATCTCTGCTGCCATTTCGACAAACATCCTCGCTAACGATAACTTATATTTCTTGTGGTGGATTCTCAAACGCCCGTTCTCTGCATCTCAAGGAGATTATTCCATGGCCGAAACCAGCATTGAGTGGACCGACGCGACCTGGAACCCTGTGGCGGGTTGCTCGATCGAATCGGACGGCTGTAAATTTTGCTATGCTATGCGGATGGCAGCACGCTTAGAGGCGATGGGCGTAGAAAAGTACCAAGGCCTGACTCGGAAGAGTGGCGGCCGTGCGAAATGGACAGGCAGGGTGACGCTGGACAGAAAGTCTCTTTTGATACCGGCAACATGGTCTAAGGCCCGTCGAGTGTTCGTGAATTCGATGTCGGATCTGTTTCACGAGGATGTGCCTGCTGAGTTTATACGCGACGTTTGGAGCGTGATGGCTGAAACACCGCGTCACACGTATCAGATATTGACAAAACGACCTCGGCGGATGACCGAGGTTCTCAAGCGGGATGATTTTCCGGTTTTGCAGAACGTTTGGCTCGGTACGAGCGTCGAGGACGGAAGGGTGCTGGCGCGGCTGAACGAACTCCGCGACGTTCCTGCCGCGGTTAGGTTTGTTTCGTTCGAACCGCTGATCGGCTCTGTCGCCAAAGCAAATTTGTCGGAGATACATTGGGCAATCGTAGGGGGAGAAAGCGGGCCTGGAGCCCGCCATATGGAACCCGGCTGGGTGGACGAGATCGAGGCACTGTGCCGGCGTGCAGGCACGGCGTTCTTTTTCAAGCAATGGGGCGGCCGAAACAAGAAAGCGACAGGCCGCACGCTTAACGGTCGAACTTATGACGAAATGCCTGCATCGGAATGCATCATGCAGATTTGACTATTGCACTGAAGAAATACCCGCTGCAACATATCGTCTGCCGTAGGTCGACGTTTGCTTGGCCATACGGTCCGGGGGCAGCAACACGTGCAAGAAATTTATTCGGGCCGCGAGCAGACGGCGGCGAAACACTTTATTCTGCAAAAATACCTGCAGTCCCTAGCGTTTAAGGTGCTCCTCGGTGGCTATCCTACGTTGACCTACGTCGACGGATTTTCTGGACCATGGGAGGCCCGGACTACCGACTATTCGGACACATCCTTCATGATCGCGATCCAGATGCTAAAGGATGCGCAGCAGCGCATCCAGGATCAGACAGGGAAGACTAAGAACATTCGCTGCTTTTTTGTGGAAGCTGATCCGACTGCTTTCGCGGAGCTCGACAAAGCCGTAAGGGCTTACCATGATCCATCCGGTGGTTTCCATGTTCACACATTTTGCGGCCGGTTCGAGGACTCGGTCGATGCGATCATCGAAGTCATAGGGGCATCTTTTGCTCTGACTTTTATCGATCCCACTGGGTGGACCGGATACGAGTTCGACAAGGTCAGGCGCATAGTTGGATACAAGCCAGGTGAGGTCCTGCTCAACTTTATGTTCGACCACGTCAACCGGTTCACAGCATGGGACGATCCCAAAATCGAAGCTTCATTTGACGGCATCTTGGGCATCGGGTGGAAGACCCGGCTAGATCCACTCTTACCCCGAGAGATTGCTGTCCAGACGCTGTTCAGCGACGAGTTCCGTGAGGCAGGCCAATTCCACCATGTCCTTCTGACGCCTATAGAAAAACTAGCAGACCGCCCCTTTTTCTGCATCGCCTACGGAACCCGCAACATCAACGGGCTGGCCACCTATCGAGAGGTGGAGTTCGCTGCGCTCAAAGACCATGGACTGCGAAGGATCGGTGCTCGCCAAGCAATTGAAACTGCAAAGACTGGGCAGATGGACCTACTAGCTGCATCCGGCTTTAGCGGTCCGACCCCGGTTGAGAGACAGGTCCCGCTCATCAAGGCCGGCGCCCGCCAGTGGCTACTAACCAAGCTTCGGCAGAACAAGCATGCAATCCTCTTTGGGAAAGTTTGGCCGCCGATGATCGAGACATTCATGTTGCGAAAAACAGACGCTGGACAGGTCTGTGTCGACCTCGCGACCGAAGGATTCGTCCGGGCATCGTGGCGAGACAATGGGTCGAAGCGACGCACCCCAAACGATAGTGACGCAATCGAATTAACAGCGAAGGGGGGTGGCGCGCTGTAAGGCGACTACGGGCGAATTATGCCCTCTTGCGGCGCTGCTCCGTTAGCTTCTGATAATCTGCGTCCGCTATCCGCTCGGTCTCCGCGATCAGCCACGCCCAAGCATGAAGGTGCTTTGCTCTGAATTCTAGGTAGGAGTGCACATCCGCGATCAGGATGTTCGCTAGGCACTGATTCATGTCCCAATACTCGATCAGATAGCCATGCCGGCCAGCGTTGTAGACATGAACCGTGTCAAGGTCTTTTCCGAATTGCTGCTCCAAGTGAATGCCGTTGCGCGCTAGGATCGGAGCCCAATCGCCACCTGTGGCGTCGGCATCGCGCAAGACGTTGGCGTACCACTCAGGCGGCTCGCAGGGCTGTAGCGAGGTACCGTCGAAGCGAAGGCAGCTTTCATGCGTCATGTTCGATTCCTTATGATTCGGGGGCCGATCATGACTCGGCCGCGCGATCGGCCGCAAACAAATACACGTTTTTAGGTTTGCGATTTAGGGGCCTGTTTGGCCTGCTTAGGTGTTGCCTTCGCTTTCTTTGGACGAGGCGGAACCTTAGCTTTCATTCTGGCGATCTTGGCGGCGGCGGCCTTCTTCCTAGTTGGAACGACGAATGAATCGTATATGAAACCTTCAAGTGTATCCATAAGCACATCGAGATCGTCCACCGATGGTCTCCATCCGCGATGGGCAGACGCGCTTCCTGCGTCAATCAGAACGTCCAGATGCTCTCGCTCAGAATCCTTGATCAGCTTCCTTGTGACCATATTATCCAACTTCTGTTGGAATGGCAGGCCTGCATCTATCCCTAGAATCTCTGCCGCAATATCAAAGGATGTTCTCACGCCAATCGCAGCAAGCATTTTTAGGTCGTGATCTAGGGCTCCGTAGAGTTCCGAAAGCGATTGATCTAGCAGGACAACGCCTTCAATATCTGTGGCGATACCGTTGACTATGAACCATTCTGGACGTTCTCGCTTGAACTTTGCAGGCCAGGTCCGGATCGTCTCCTCATGAACAGCCTCCTGTTCCCCCTGAGAATTGTAGTCATAGTAGTAGCTTTCGGAATCGGTGCTGATGGACTGAGCAAACACGTGCTCGCAGCCGCAGCAAACAAGAAGATACCAGCCTGTATGCCACTGGTAGTTTCCTCCTCCATCCTCGCCGCGTTCCGAGTGGTATCCCGCTACGTCGCAGTTCCGATCACCACGGCAATTCGAGCAGAATGCCTTTAGCTTCGTGCCGATCTTACCCCCGGTTTCCACGGCTTTCTTCCCGCTTCGCTATTCCCGGGCGACCGTTGCGCCATCGGAAAGCCAGCGTCAAGTCTTCTCCCGAAGGGAGTTCTCGACGGCAATCCATTGTGAAAGCAACGCGTCTGTGGGTGTGGAGCCGGACCAGCGAAGCTTAGTCGAATGGCATTAAATGCGCGGGGAGCAGGAGATGCCAGCCGGTCCGCATCGTGGTTCGATTGAATTTTTATAATGCCCGGACGCGACCCGGAGGGCTTTGCGTTGCAAAACGCGGGGATTAGTCCGGATACGTCCTTGGGCGGCTTATGTATTCTCTGGCGGCGGCAATCTGGCGTCGGTGCTCGCGCAGGAAGGCTGCGCCGAAACAAATGGCGAAGGCCAGTACGGAAAGGCTTGTCGTTGCTCTTGATGTTGGATCGGGGTCGGGACTTGTCAGCAAACGAAAACCGAACGCGAAGGCGAAGACGATAAGGCCGCCAAACATCCCGTTGATGAAGGGGGCGGTCGTGCGTTTCTGCTCCAACGAAGACTCCTAGGTTTTCCGCTAGGGAACTATGGTTTCCGCTAGGGAATATATGCGTTGAAGCTGATGTGCTACCGATCCTGACGGCCCCGGCCTGTGGATATCGGGGATGAGCAGATATCAAGCGCCCCGGAGGTCTCAAGAAGCCCGTACTGGTGCCCCCGGACGGAATCGAACCGCCGACCTTCGGTTTACAAAACCGCTGCTCTACCAGCTGAGCTACAAGGGCACGGCGCTTCGGTTACCATATTTGATGCGCCAGTAAAGACAAAACTCCGTTTTTCGGTTCCCGGCGAACGCGCCGGTTCTGCCGCCGGGGCGTCCTGAAAACGGCCAATTCGCTTCCTATATTGATGGAAGGTGCAATCGCATCAGCGAGGCAGTCGCATGATCAGGTTTGTCATCATTCTCCCGCTCGTCGTCGTGGCCTGGGTTCTCCTGGTGAAGCTCATCAAGGACCTGAAGCACGTCAATATCGACTGGACCGGCGTCACCACCATCGTCGGCTTCATCGCGCTCGCCTTCTGGCTTCGCCACATCACCGGGATGGGGTGAGGCCTGCCGGTTGTTCCGGTGAACTGTCGACGGCGCGACCATTCGTGGTCGCGCATCAGACCGCGCGATTTCGCCCGCCGAGAAAAAATCCAAAAGGACCTTCGAACCTTTTTCCTTGCCGCAACGACTGATGGTCAAGAGGCGGTTGGATCGCCTCCGACAACAAGGAGATCGTCATGTTCAAGCGCACCGTCGTTTCCGGCCTCGTCGCCACCACTGTCGCCG
Organism: Mesorhizobium sp. M0968; assembly: GCF_040319065.1. Classification (NCBI taxonomy): domain Bacteria; kingdom Pseudomonadati; phylum Pseudomonadota; class Alphaproteobacteria; order Hyphomicrobiales; family Phyllobacteriaceae; genus Mesorhizobium; species Mesorhizobium sp. M0968. The sequence goes on along the minus strand of NZ_JAMYNL010000005.1, from coordinate 10,820 downwards.
CCGCCATGCTGGTCGGCACCGTTCAGCCGTCGGCCGCCCATCACAAGCACAAGCACCTCGGCATCGGCATTGCCGCAGGTGTCGGCGGCTTCCTGCTCGGCAGCGCGCTGGCCCAGCCGCGCACCGTCTATATCGAGGAAGACGGCGGCTCGTGGCACGTCCGGCGCTGCCTCAATCGCTACCAGAGCTACGACCCGTACTCGGACACCTATGTCGGCTACGACGGCTATCGCCATCGCTGCTGGCTTTGAGGGCCACGATGCCAGCTTGGGAGGACGTGACCGTTTCATGCAACCGGAAGGGCGCCCCACTGGCCCTTTTTCTGTTGTTCGGCGATAGGCTTCCTGTCGAAATCGACTGACTATCAGTGTCGGCGCTGCCCCTCATCTGCCTGCCGGCATCTTCTTCCCGTATAGTGACGGGGAGAAGGGACGCTCTCGGCGATGATTTCGCCAGTCTCCAGCGCTGCAAGAGGGCGCCAAGGTCGCGGTCAGCTTCTTTCTCCCCGTCACTATACGGGGAGAAATGCCCGGCAGGGCAATGAGGGGCAGCGCCAGCTTCAGTCTCCAAGCAATTTAGCTATCATTTGTCTCCGATTTCACCAGGAACCCGGCAGTATACAGCGATTTCCCAACAGCCTAGTCTGCACCGATAGCGAAACAGGGAGAGGGCGCTTGGGCGAGCACGATCCGAACGAAGAGCCGATCGAGACGGTTTTCCGCAACGGCACAATCACCACCGTCGGCATCCTGCTGGCGTTCTCGCTGGGCTTCATCACGCATTGGGCCGCCAACCCGATACCTTGGGAAATCTATCACCTGGCCGCCGTCGTGCCGATTTTGATCGGCATTGCCCTGCAGATACGAGCGCTGCGGTTGCTGCTCGACTTAACGTCTCTACAACGGCGCGTTTATGAACGCGCCAATCGTATCTTCATTGCCGGCCTAATCTTCACCGCCTGCGGAGTTGGGCTGGCGATGCTGCTTGATTTCTACGACCTATCGACCAAGAGCGCGGTGCCCGGGGCCTAGCTTTGGCCATCCTGGCAGATGTCGCACCATTCGACGCTGGTCAGCGCAGCCATGCGCTCGGTTCGCTGCGAAGGCCGGGAGGGGTCGGCAGCCCGCCGATCATCCTTGTCACCTTCGCCGCCGCATCGTGCACAAGCGGGCCGATCTCGGCCAGCCGTTCCGGCGTTACCCGCACCGTCGGCCCGGAAACCGAAACGCCGCCGATCGGCTCGCCGAACTCATTGAAGATGGCGGCGGCAACGCAGCGCATGCCCGGATGCCGCTCCTCGTCGTCTACCGACCAGCCGCGCAGCTTGATCGTCACCAGGTCGCGGGCGAGCGCCGGGATATCGGACAGCGTGTTTTCGGTGAAGCGCTCCAGCCCGGCCCGGCGCAGGATGGTGGCGACGCGTTCCGGCTCGAGATGCGCCAGCACTGCCTTGCCGATGCCCGAGGCATGGAAGGAGCTGCGCGTCCCCGGCCGGAAGAAGGCGCGGATCGCCTGATGCGTCTCGACCTGACTGACAAAGACGACGCAATCGTCCTCGGCGACGCCGAGATTGGCGGTCTCGCCGGTCTTCTCCATCAATTCCTGCATGACGATACGGGCGCGGTCGACCAGCTTGCGGCGGCGCAGGAACGCCGCGCCCATGCGATAGGTCTCGACGCCGATCGACCACAGCTGGTCGGTACCGTCGAACTCGACCATGCCGTGGTTCTCCAGGGTCGTCAGCATGCGGTAGGCGGTGGATGCCGGCAGACCGGAACTGGCGGCGATCTCGCTCAGCGACAGGCCGCTGCCATCGGCAACGATTGCCAGGATGCGCAGCGCCCGGTCCAGCGACTGCACCGAAGCAGCCTCGGCCGGCCCGTTGAAGGCGCGCGGCCGGCCGCGCTGGCGTTTTTCGGTGGTTTCCATCGGGCCATTCTTCGCTCTGTTCGCCCAGCAAGGCAATGAAAAAGTTTTTCATCGATTTGCGAAGCGAATTCGTGGAAAACAGAAAGTCAAATCAATTCAATCTACAAGAGCCGTTTTCTAGAAATGAAAATATATTCTGAAAAAATTGAAAAATCATTGGTGCGCTGGCATCATCGGCTATCAACAATTCCGTGGAGGCTGACATGGCCAAGATGCGCGCAGTCGACGCAGCGGTTCTCGTTCTCGAAAAGGAAGGCATCTCCTGTGCCTTCGGCGTGCCGGGTGCTGCGATCAACCCGCTCTATTCGGCGCTGAAGGCGAGGGGCAGTATCCGCCACATCCTTGCGCGGCACGTCGAGGCGGCTTCGCATATGGCCGAAGGGTTTACCCGCGCCAGATCGGGCAATATCGGTCTGTGCATCGGCACTTCGGGTCCCGCCGGAACCGACATGATCACCGGCCTCTATTCGGCCGCTGCCGATTCAATTCCCATCCTCTGCATCACCGGGCAGGCGCCGCGGGCGCGTCTCAACAAGGAGGATTTTCAGGCCGTCGACATTGCGGCGATCGCCGCACCCGTCGCCAAATGGGCGGTTACGGTGATGGAACCCTATCTGGTGCCGATGGCGCTGCAGAAAGCGTTCCATCTGATGCGCTCGTCGCGGCCGGGGCCGGTGCTGATCGATTTGCCTGTCGATGTGCAACTGACCGAGATCGAGTTCGACATCGATGCCTACGAGCCGCTGGTGCCGTTCAAGCCGGCAATGTCGCGCGCTCAGGCCGAGAAGGCGTTGACGATGCTGAACGGGGCGGAAAAGCCTGTCATCATCGCCGGCGGCGGCATCATCAACGCCGATGCGTCCGATCTGCTGATCGAATTCGCCGAAGTCACCGGCGTGCCCGTCATCCCGACGCTGATGGGCTGGGGCGCGATCCCCGACGACCACCGCCTGATGGCCGGCATGTGCGGGCTGCAGACCTCGCACCGCTATGGCAATGCCACGATGCTCGAAGCCGATTTCGTTTTCGGCATCGGCAACCGCTGGGCCAACCGCCACACCGGTTCGGTCGACGTCTACACCAAGGGCAAGAAGTTCATCCACGTCGACATCGAGCCGACGCAGATCGGCCGCGTCTTCGCGCCGGACCTCGGCGTCGTCTCGGACGCCGGTGCGGCGCTGAAAATGCTGCTCGACGTCGCCACCGAGTGGAGGACGGCCGGAAAATTGCGCGACTGGTCGGGCTGGGCCGGCGAATGCCGGCAGCGCAAGAAGACAATGAAGCGCAAGACGCATTTCGACCAGGTGCCGCTGAAGCCGCAGCGCGTCTACGAGGAGATGAACAAGGCGTTCGGCCGCGACACCACCTATGTCACCACGATCGGCCTGTCCCAGATCGCCGGGGCGCAATTCCTGCACGTCTACAAGCCACGCAACTGGATCAATTGCGGCCAGGCCGGCCCGCTCGGCTGGACATTGCCGGCAGCCCTCGGTGTTCGCGCCGCCGATCCGGACCGCACAATTGTGGCATTGTCCGGCGATTATGATTTCCAGTTCATGATCGAGGAACTGGCGGCCGGCGCACAGCACAAATTGCCCTACATCCATGTCGTCGTGAACAACGCCTATCTCGGGCTGATCCGCCAGGCGCAGCGCGGCTTTTCGATGGATTTCGAGGTCAGCCTGGCCTTCGAGAACGTCAATCGACAGGGCGATGCCGAAGCTGGCTATGGCGTCGACCACCTCGCCGTCGCCGAGGCGATGGGCTGCAAGGCGGTCCGGGTGCGCCGGCCGGAGGAATTCGCCGGCGCGTTCAAGGAGGCGCAGCGCCTGATGAACGAGCACCAGGTTCCGGTGGTGCTCGAATTCATCCTCGAGCGCGTCACCAACGTTTCGATGGGTACCGAAATCGACAAGATCACCGAATTCGAGGAGCTAGCCGAACATCACGAAGATGCCCCCACGGCGATCGTCATGCTCGATTAAGCCGCATATGAGGAACTACTGCCATGCCACGGTTCTCAGCCAATCTTTCGATGCTCTTTGGCGAGCATGACTTCCTCGACCGCTTCGATGCCGCCGCCCGCGCGGGCTTCAAGGGCGTCGAGTATATCGGCCCCTATGACCATGCGCCGGATGTCGTCGCAGCCAGGTTGAAGAAGAACGGGCTGACGCAGGTCCTGTTCAACCTGCCTGCCGGCGACTGGGCCAAGGGCGAGCGCGGCATCGCGATCCTGCCCGACCGCGTGCCGGAGTTCCGGCAGGGCATTGCCAAGGTCGTCACCTATGCGCACGCATTGGGCTGCGAGCAGGTCAACTGCCTCGCCGGCATCGCGCCGCAAGGCGTCGACCGCTCCGTGCTGGAAGACGTCTTCGCCGAAAATCTGGCTTTCGCGGCGGAAAAGCTGGAGCAGGCCGGCATCAGGCTGCTGATCGAGCCGATCAACACCCGCGACATTCCGGGCTTCTTCCTGAATTACTCGGACCAGGCCCTGGCGCTGATCGACCGCGTCGGCTCGAAGAACCTGTTCCTGCAATACGATATCTATCACATGCAGATCATGGAGGGGGATCTCGCCCGTACCATCGAGGCAAACCTCAACCGCATCGCGCATATCCAGCTTGCGGATAATCCCGGCCGTCATGAGCCGGGGACGGGCGAGATCAATTTTCCCTTCCTGTACAACCACATCGACCGCATCGGCTATTCCGGCTGGGTCGGGGCGGAGTACAAGCCGAAGGGCGGAACGGAAGCCGGGCTTGGGTGGTTCAGGGACCTGGCCGGGCAGGGAGTGCGGCGGCATAGACGCAACGTGTCGCACGTCGCGTTCCTGCGCGCCCCCTTAACAAGAAACGGAGAAGGACATGGAAACCATCGGCTTCATCGGCCTCGGCATCATGGGCGCGCCGATGGCGGGGCATCTGCTAGACGCCGGTTATCAGGTCGTCGCCAGCGACCACCGCTCGAAGCCGCCGGCCGATCTCGTCGCCAAGGGCCTGAAGGCCGTCACCGGCCATGATGCCGTTGCCCGCGCGGCCGACATCGTCATCACCATGGTTCCGGATACGCCGCAGGTGGCCGATGTGCTGTTCGCTGAGAATGGCGTCGCGTCAGGCCTCACTAAAGGCAAGCTGGTCATCGACATGAGCTCGATCTCGCCGATCGAGACCAAGGAATTCGCAAAAAAGATCAACGATGTCGGCTGCGACTATCTCGATGCGCCGGTGTCGGGCGGCGAGGTCGGGGCCAGAGCGGCATCGCTGACCATCATGGTCGGCGGCGAAAAAAATGCCTACGAACGCGCCAGGCCTATCTTCGAGAAGATAGGCAAGAACATCACTCTGGTCGGACCCAACGGCGTCGGCCAGATCACCAAGGTTGCCAACCAGATCGTCGTTGCGCTGACCATCGAGGCCGTCGCCGAAGCGCTTGTTTTTGCATCGAAAGCCGGCGCCAACCCGGCCAAGGTCAGGCAGGCGCTGCTGGGCGGGCTCGCAAACTCGCGCATCCTGGAAGTGCATGGCGAGCGCATGATCAAGCGCACTTTCGCGCCCGGCTTCCGCATCGAACTCCACCAGAAGGACCTGAATCTCGCCCTTGAAGGCGCGAAAGCGCTCGGCGTCGCACTGCCCAACACTTCAACGACGCAGCAATTGTTCAACTCCTGCGCGGCCAACGGCGGCGCTAAGGAAGATCATTCGGCGCTGGTTCGGGCGCTGGAGCGGATGGCGGGATGTGAAGTGGGTGAATAGTGAATAGTGAATAGTGAATGGTGAATAGGTAGTCAGTTGCAGATAGGTGAGTAGTTGGTAGTGAATTGGTCACGACTTACGGACAGTCTCACCATTCACCATTCACCATTCACCATTCACCATTCACCCTTTCAAAAATTTCCCCGCCGCATAAAGCGCCACCGCGGCGGCATTCGACACGTTGAGCGAGCGGATGGCGCCCGGCATGTCGAGGCGGGCGAGCGTCGTCACCGTTTCGCGCGTTTTCTGGCGCAGGCCTTTGCCCTCGGCGCCAAGTACCAACGCGATCTTTTCTCCGGCAAAGCTGGTTTCAAGTTCCGCCGGCCCGTCCGAATCCAGCCCTATCGTCTGGAATCCGGCCTCGCGCAGCTGCTCCAGCGCATCGGCGAGGTTCTTCACCTCGATCTGGTCGATGTGCTCCAGCGCGCCGGAGGCCGACTTCGCCAGCACGCCGGATTCCTGCGGGCTGTGGCGCGCCGTGGTGATCAATGCACCGGCGCCGAAAGCCACCGCCGAGCGCAGGATCGCACCGACATTATGCGGATCGGTGATCTGGTCGAGCACCAGCACCAGCCTGGTGTCGCCGAGCGCATCGAGGCGTTTCGGTTTCAGCGGCTCGGCCTCGATCACCACGCCCTGGTGCACGGCATCCGAGCCGGTGACCTTGTCGATGTCCCTGGGTTCGACCAACTCCGCCTTGAAGGGCAAAGCGCCAAGGTCGGCGATTGCCAGCCGCTCGGCAGCGTTGCGCGTCACCAGCATCTTCTTGATTTTGCGGCGCGGATTGTCGAGTGCGGCCCGCACCGTGTGCAGCCCATAGAGCCGCACCAGCCCATCCGCCGGGTTCTCGCCGGGCGGCACCGGCTGGCGTGGCCTGAATGCAGGCGCGCCACCGCTCTTCTCGTCGCGATGCGCGCGGCGCAGCTTGGCGTAGTGGGTGTCTTTAGGGGTCTTGGATTTGTTATCGTTGCTCATGGCCGGCTTCTATAGCCGTGTCGTCCGGTCATGGATACAGCCGCAGAAGCTGCTTGTCGGGCGAGGCGTGAGATTCAGCGCTTTTTGGCGGGCTGTTGCGGTTGACAGTTTTGGGCGCTGCCGCCATAAGGCGCTTCGCGGAAGGGCTGCTTTGGCAGCCGCGACGCGTCGATGCCTCGTTGCATGGCTCCGGCGGCAGACTGGAGAGGTGCCCGAGTGGTTAAAGGGGACGGACTGTAAATCCGTTGGCTATGCCTACGTTGGTTCAAATCCAACCCTCTCCACCACTGCCGGCCCGGAAGCCCTGAAACGCAGAGCGAGCGTCGGAGCGGATCCGATGCTTGACTGAAAGGCGCGGGTATAGCTCAGTGGTAGAGCAGCAGCCTTCCAAGCTGAATATGCGGGTTCGATTCCCGCTACCCGCTCCAGATTTCCCCCAAGCCGCGGCGCACCTCGCGCACGATGCCGAAGCAGGCAGCCCCAAGCGAAGCGCTTTGCCGATAGTTCAAAGTATTCGTTGCGCGTCCAGACGGACGCGCATCTTAATCTGTGTTATCGTTGTCCCGAACCGCAGGCGGCGTTGGGCGACAGGCGTCAGCTCGCGAATTTGCTGAATATGGACGCGAGCTGGTTCTGCTGCGGCACTTGCCCGTTCGGCGTCAACTGGTCGACAAGCCCTGGCAGGGCTGCGGATAGTTGCTTGAGCAGGTCCTGCTGGTTCAGGCCCGTCCTTTGCGCGATCTCCTGGATGATCTGCGGGCCGAGGGCACTGCCCAGATCGCTGGGGTTGATCGGCTGGTTCTGACCGGTGCCGACCCACGAATTGGCGACGTTGCCGTGGCCGGCGTCCTTCAGTTTGTCGAGCAGTCCGCCCAGACCGCCGAGCAGTCCGCCGTCGGCGGATGCGGTTGTATCAGGCGGGACGGGGGCAGGGCTCTGCGCCGCCTCCGGTTGGGCGGAACTTCCACCGCTCAGCATTTTTCCCACCAAAAGTGCGCCGAGCGCGATCATCAGCGGCTTGGCGACGTTGCCGCCGGGAACGGCATTGTCAAACAGTCCCATTGTGGCTCTCCATGTCAAATTGCCCGTCCGTCTCCAACAATGACGCATCCATGGCGAATTTCAAGCCGGTTTGAGCTTTCCGTAATCATGATTTTCAAGTTGGCTTGAGCTTTGCTTAATAATGTGGAAGTAATCGGGTGCGGGGAACGGAGAGGAAAAATGTCAATATTAAGCTGGATTATTCTCGGCGTCATCGCCGGCTTCATAGGCAGCAAGATCGTCAATAAAAGCGGGCAAGGCCTGGTGCTCGACATCGTGCTCGGGATTGTCGGCGCCATCGTCGGCGGGCTCATCTTCAGCGCCTTTGGCGCGTCGGGCGTTACCGGGCTCAACATCTATAGCCTGATCGTAGCCGTGGTCGGTGCCGTGGTTGTCCTGTGGGCCTATCATCAGTTCAGCGGCAAGAGGGCACTCTAGAAGCCGTCCGGCAGTTGCGTCGGCATTCGGGTGAATGCCGACCGCCTATCTGATCCTTTTGAGGATTTCGCGGATCAGCGTGTTGAGGCCGGCTTCCAGCCCTCTCACCATGATCGGCCATAATTCCTCGAGCAATCGCTGCCATACGGCATCGCGCCCAATCCTCACCGGCAGATTTGGCATCGCGCCCATTGCCGCCGTCACGTCGCGGCGCAGCCGCTCGCCACAGGCGCTTGCGCCGCTGATCGTCGGATCGAAGGGCAGCCGGGTGAAATCCCATTTTCCGCGCTGCTCGATGCCGAGATTGCTCTCGACTTCGGCATGCGACAGCACCGTTTTGGGCGTGACCTTGATACGGTAGTATTTGCAGAGTTCGGCGACAACGGCGGTCATCGCGTCCCACTGCGCCCTGGTCATCGGATAGCGGCCGGCATCGAACGGGCCTTTCCTCCGCCCCGGCCATGCAGCAGAGCGAAACCCCGATCGAGCCGCCGTTGCAGTTGAGCGTGTGCGCGGCATATCCCGGTTTTACCCGGCCTGAATTGAGCGTGATCGAAGGCCGGCCCCTGACCAGGCGGCCATTCCCCTCGACCAGTATGTGATACGCATCCCTGTCGGTATCGCCGGCCGAATGCGAGCCGGCCGTCCAGTGGCAAATGACGCGCCTCATCGCAACATTGGGCAACCAGTCGGGCGGCAATGCCACAGAAATCCCCGCGACATAAGTTCAGTGACGGAGCACAGTATAGTTTCCTTGGCGGCGGACGCGAAAACGAAACGATAATTTGGTTGAGCGTTTTCTAACGGTCAGCTATTCGCCGGCATCTCCGGCGACCGCGTGTTCTCTGTATTGCGGCAGATCGTCGGTGATCGTGAACCACTTCGCCTTGGAGCCGACGAAGATGTGCTGCGTCGGGCGGATGGTCGGCTCGTCGACCAGGGTTCCCATGGCGACATGCACGAAGGCGCCGTCGCGGACCACCGAATAGAGCAACGAGCCGCAGGTCTTGCAGTGCGCGTCATGGCCGGTTTCATCGCCGAAGATCGTGAGATTGTCCTCGCCCTTGGTCAGGCTCAGCCTGTCGCGCTCGATGCCGGCGAATGGCTTGAACGCCGAGCCGGTGGTGCGCCGGCAGTTCGAGCAGTGGCAGTTCGCGGCATAGACGAACGCGTCCGCCACCGCGTACTGAACGGCGCCGCACAAGCACTTTCCGATAAGCCTGCGGTTGCGTGAATTCTGGTTGTCATCCGGGCTTGCCACGCGCTCCTCCCATTATGCAGGCTGATTTCAGTTTCAAGCGACGACGGTCAACCGGCGCTTGCGCTCGTCGAGCGAGACGATGGTCAACCCGCTGGCCACCACCAGCAGGATGCCGCAGATGGCCAGCGCATTCGGGAGCTGCCGGAAAACCACCAGGCCTGAAATCACCGCCCAGACGGTAAAGCAATAGTAGAACGGCGCCACCACGCTGGTCGGCCCGACGCGATAGGCCATGAAGATAAAGAAGTGGCCGAAGATCAGGAACAGTCCGGCGCCGCCCATCAGCAGCAGGTGACGGATTTCAGGTACCACCCACTGCTCGGAAACCAGATGCGCAACGCCGGCGCCGGCGAGCACCACAATCACCGCGGAAATAGCGACGATCATCCCCGGCACGTCGGCGGCGACCTTGCGTCCGGCCAGATCGCGCGCCGCGGACAGGGCTGCATTGCCTAGCGCCAGCAGGGCATAGACCGAAATCCCCTGCATTGTAGGTTGTGCCACCATCACTGCGCCGATAAAGCCGAGCCCGATCAGCGCCAGGCGCAGCCCACCGATCCGTTCGCCAAACAGCATCGAGGAGCCGACCAGCATCAGCAAGGGCGTGATCTGTCCGAGCGCGGTCGAATCGGCGATCTGCATGTTGGCGAGCGCCACCACGTAGCAAAGGATCGCACCCAGTTCGAGCATGTTCCTGCGCAAAACCTTGGCGTCGAGGATCAGCGGGATCTGCTTGCCGTAGCCCAGCATGAACAGCAGCGGAATGCCCCACAATGTTGCCGCAGCGCCGCGCAGGAACAGCACCTCATAGGGCGGCAGTCCCGCGGTTGCGAGCTTCATCATCGTGTCGTTGACGATGTAGGACCCGGTCGAAACGACCATGAACAGCGGGCCTCGTATGGCAGTCGGGATGAAATGCATAGGCCCACGAAATCAGACCGGCGCCAGGGCGGCAATGGGCCAGATCCGGCTGTAAATCCGTCAAAGCCGTCAGCCGCCGCCACAACCATTCCAATTGCCCTTGTTCGTTCCTATATCCGCGCCACATTCTCCGAAACCGGATCACGCGTTCGGGCGGGCGAGCGCGCTCGGCGACAAGGCACTTGTGTTTTTCGGCCTTAGTCGCTAATCGCCCCGCATTCGACTGAACTGAAGGTCCAGGCCATCCCCAGGCCGTCCAAGGAAAGAGACTATGGCAAAAGGTAAATTCGAGCGCACTAAGCCTCATGTGAACATTGGCACGATTGGTCACGTCGATCATGGCAAGACGTCGCTGACGGCGGCGATCACCAAGTATTTTGGCGAGTACAAGCGCTACGACCAGATCGATGCGGCGCCGGAAGAGAAGGCGCGCGGCATCACCATTTCGACGGCGCACGTCGAATACGAGACCGCCAACCGCCACTATGCCCATGTCGACTGCC